>JAGSHI010000124.1 GCA_023954635.1 Bacteriovoracaceae bacterium | reverse complement strand
CAGAGACTTTTGGAAAAGATGGCATATCACATTGAGTAAGTGGCTTATGGATCATCTTTTCATTCCTCTTTATAAGTATTCTTTAGGACTACCCTTTTTTAGAAATCACCCACTATTAAGTCAAAACTTGGCCTTAAGTTTAACATTTGTGCTTGTGAGCATCTGGGCCGGATTTAAACCTCTCTATCTGCTTTGCGGAATAATTATTGGAGTTATCAACAGTTCACACAACTTATATGTAAACCTTAGAAGTAAAAATTATTTCACGGTTGTTGATTCTATCCCTCTTAAGATACGTAAATTCTTAAGTTGGTTTTTAACAATTCATTCTTTCTTATTTGCTTTTTATATTTTTTCAGGAAGATTTCCCTACCTTCTAGATTACAATCAAGACAAATTACCTCCTATTATTCGAACAGAGACTTCACAGGTAACTCAAGATAATGAATCAACACCTAGATATAACTTAAGAAACTCCTCAATTGAAATTGAGTACGATACTCTATCTGAAATTTATTACAAAATAAAAACCATAAAGACTAAAGGACCTATTACCCTAAATCAGAGTTTTGATAACTCTTTTATTCTTATTGATGATTATCAAAATAAATACCAAATAGATTTGAGATTCTCTGCATACTTCAAGCTAAGAGAAGAGTTTTATGGACGAAGTGAAGTAGTAAATATTCCAATTTCAAAGTTAAGCTCTAGTGGACTCATCAAACTTCCTTTAAATAACTACACTATAGATAATATTAAGGTTTTTAAAAAAGATAAGAATGAATTATGGTCTGAACTTACAAAGTTTAATTCTCAAAGTTTTATCCACTTAGGTCAACTGACAATTAATCATGAACACTTATCTTATAGAATCTTAATATTTGAGAAACACTTTTTTCCTATCAATATTAACCTTAACGGAAAATTTAGGGAGATAAATTTAATTGAATAATAATTATAAAGTTTATATTCCACTTATTGCTACAGTTTGTGCTATTTCATCTTTGATGTTTTTGCTTTCAGGTCCTGATCTTTCAAATACCCAATTCTCTGGACATTTATGGAACAAGAATCATCTTTTAAGAGAGAATTCTCTTCAATCAGATAATTTGGATTACAATATTTATTTTCCACTTGGCTTCAAGAAGTCTCAAGAACTTGGGCTACAGATGGAAATTAATAAGTATATTGAAAACCTTCCATGGAACGAGTACGAAAAGCAAACAGATGCCATTTTTCTCGCAAATGAATCTAAGGTAACTCAGTTATTTAACACTTCTATATATGATTCTTCATCAATATCGTATTTTGGAGGTTGTGGATTCATGAATGCAGCATCGAGTGAAGTTCCCTTCAACTTTTTGCCTAAACATGGTCAAAAGCTAACCGCAATCGGAAGAGCAGGATCTTCACCTTTAGAATATCTCATCCGACTAAGCTCTATCCCTAAAGATGTATTAAAAAACGCAAACATTGTTATTGATTTATTTCCGGACCAGTATCGTCCAAAGGCCGGTTTGCACCCACAGGTTTTTCTAGACTATATTCCACACGATGTCTTAACGAGAGTTTTATTTGAAAATACCGATCCAACTATTCACCAAAGTATCAAACAGTTCTTAATCGATCACAAAGAAGATTTTTTAAATCCAAGCTATACTCATCTTTCTTACATTTACAATAAAAGAAGCTATAGAATCAAGGCATACCTTTTTGAATACATCCCATCAAAAATTCATAATTTGAGATTGAAACTCAAAAGAAGTTTTGTCTCTTCCTCTTCAACAATAAAAAGAAGTTCAAATATCGATTGGCAATCATTAAAGCTTTCATCTCAAGAAAGTTTTAAGAAAATGAGTTCCTCTAATAAGTTTTATATCAGAGACAAGGTGTTTCAAATTGATTTTGGGTCTAAAGAGAATCAGTTAGATGCAAAACATTTTGTCTCAAGAAAAGAAAATAACAAGGGCTGGGAGGAGTTGATACTTTTGCTCGATTATCTTAAATCTACTGGAGCAAAACCTCTTTTTGTTATGTATGGGATAAATAGTTTATTATTCAAGAACATAGAACTTCTGACTGTCATACATGATGATATTTTAAATGAATTGACCAAGAGAGATTTTAACTATGTTGATTTATGGGAGAAAACATACCAAATTGGTATGATTTCTGATGCTGTTAGACTTGGTCCGTATGGTTGGACAAAGGTTAACCAAGCTATTTACGAGTACTTTAATGGGGGATTTAATTTTGATCGAATCAAATAAATTTAGAAAAACTCTATTATTTTTACTCTATTTTACTATTCTCTTGAGTCTACCATTACTACATTTTTTTCAATCACCAGATATTAAAACTAAGTCAAAGACTACATTTATTTACCAGCAATATTGATAATTCATGATAAAATGCAGGTATGAATAGTGAAGAATTAGCAGCATTTCTAACATCAGAGTTTTCAAAGGTTTGCCATAAAGAGGTTGATCCACAAGATAACTTAATCGAACAAGGTTTCTTAGATAGTATTGGGCTAGTCAACCTAGTCGTTGCTATCGAGTCTAAATTCAATTTAAAAATTCCAGCAGAAGATATTCGAGAGTCAAATTTTAACTCAGTTGAGTCTGCTAAAAAATATCTCGAAAGAAAAATTAATGATTAAACCGGACTGGGAATTAACATTCAGCAAAACATTTGTTGATGTTCCAGACTGCTGGACAACTTGTGATTCAGCTTGCTGTAAACAGGATTTTAATCAACTCCCATTTGCTTTTTTCCCTAAGGGAGCTTCAATGATATTCACGCAAAGAGAGTTCGAATGGTTGGAGCAAAGTGGAAAATTACAAGAAGGCTTTAAAAAATATTCTTCTAAATATTCATGGACATTAGATAACGGTCAAGATTTTTCCTATTATACTTCTGTATGTAAATTGGAAGGTGTTTGCTCTTTACCAAATTTCAGGCCGTTATTATGTAAGTTTTTCCCCTGGTTTCCAAAAGTTGATATTAAGAATGGCTCAGTAGTCGGACTTGAAAAAGGAACTCTTTTTGAGTTGTTTTGGCCTCATCTTGGAGCAAAATCTCCGTGTACTATTTTTAATGAGAACGACCCTACATTAAAAGCGAAAGCTATTTCAGCTTACGAAGATTTGGCCAAAACACCTTATTTTTTGTTTCATTTTAAGTTAGTTGAAATCGTAATGAAGGCAATAGATATCTCAATTTCAAGTGCCTTTAAATCTAAAGATCCCAACGATTCAATTATCCAAGATTGGGAGAAATCATATCTACAAGGAAGTAATATCGACTGGAAGAAATGCAGATCCGAAATCTCTGCTATTTATGATGAAATAAAACTTTTACATCCGGATGCTGTATTAATATGACTAGAGTTGCGATAGTTTCACATTTTGATTTAAACCCAAACATTATAGATCTTCCAATGGATAATCCTAGCGCACGAAAAAAGATCAGTGAGCTTTACCGTTGGAATCGTGTTGAGTTCGAAGACAAAGCTTGGGATGAGATGGCCTTCCTTGGACATATTTTAGGAAAGGGTCCTGATGAATTTTCATTATGGGAAATGCCAATTTTTTCCGGAGTCCATCTTGAAAATATTGTAAAAAAAGCTGACTCCACAAACACAACAAAAAGAATTAACTTTATTCCAATTGACAAAAAAGATGAGAGCTTCAAGTCTATTGACGACTTTAATCCAGACCTAATATTAGTATCTACAACATTCATACTTACTTTAAATCAACTTATCCAAGTTGCTAAGATATTCGCCACTTCATTTCCAAACAAAAAAATTATCTTTGGCGGTAACCATGTGTTTCGTGAGTTATTTATCCACCCAGATGCAAACTTTATTTCAGAAATCCCTTCAAATGTTTACCTCATTAATAGTAGATATGGAGAACAAGAACTAAATGAAATTCTTACAGGTAAAATCACACTAGATAATTCTCAAGTAATAAAGTCTCAAAGTTCAGCAGATCCACTTGATAATAATATTACCTACAAGGACGAAGACTGGTTAATTGACTTTGATCTTATTAACTACAACGATAATTTGGCTCAAATAAGAACAGCAGTGGGTTGTGCATTCCATTGTGCATTTTGTTCCTACCCTGTACTTGGCGGGATACATGACACCAAAGAAATCGATTCAGTCATTGAGCAGATAAAAGTTTTAAAATCTAGGGGTGTAAAACATATTCCCATATTTGATGACACTCTAAATGTTCCTCCAAAAAGATTCGAATATTTGCTCGATCAGATAATTGAAAACGAATTGAATGACATTAGTTATTACTCCTTTGTGAGATGCCAATTTCTTACAGATGAAGTCGCTCAAAAAATGAAAAGAGCAGGCTGGAAAGCCGTTATTCTTGGAATAGAATCTGGAAATGATAATATGCTAAGAAATATGGAAAAAACTGTAACGACCAAGAAGAACGAGCGAGGCGTAGATATTTGCAAAAAGAATGGTATCTTAACTTTTTGTACAATAATTATGGGTTATCCTGGTGAAACTCCAGAATCTATAAAAGACAGTGTCAACTTTCTAAACAATAACCCTGTAGATTTCTGTGTTGTTCAGCCTTTCTACTATCTTCACAATAGTCCTATCCACCAAAAGCGTGAGAAATACAAGCTAACTGGACGTGGTCTTATATGGTCACATGAAACAATGAACTCTAGTGAGCTGCAACAATACATTAACCAATCCTTATTCGATATCACGACTCCAATCTATTCTAGTGAATCTGCCTGTATGTGGGAGTTAATCTACATTTTATATAAAGGTTATGATGTAGAGTTTTATAGAGATTATCGAAAAATGATTTGTTCACTAAAGGCAAAGGGAATTAAAGAAAATCATGATCTTGATTTTGATTATTCACATGATCTAAGTGTTGACGATTTTGTAAAGAAGTATAGATAGTTACTTTTTCTTAAATTTCTTATCTAATACAAATACATTCAGTACGGCCATTGAGTCTTGAGGTTTGTCACTAGTATTATTGTAGACACTAATTAACTCATACTCATGATCTTTATAAACTGCGATCCCTTCAGCATCGCTATAGTGATCAACTTTAGTTAGTCCAATCCTATTCTTTGAGTTTTTAGCTTCGGCCCTAAAGATTACCTTTCCAGCTGTTATATCTCTTAGCTCAATGGATTCTGCAAAAGGATGCAAATGGGGAACTATGACATGAATACTTGTATCATATTCTAAATTTAAATCAGGCGTTACTACAGAGTGATTTACCTCTTTGCCTGGTTCAACAACCCAATGGTAGGTGTACTTATTGCCTAAGTCATCTTTAATAATCATCGCTGAGTCTTGTGCAGCTTTCCCGACCAAACAT
The DNA here is from genome assembly GCA_023954635.1 of Bacteriovoracaceae bacterium. Classification (GTDB taxonomy): domain Bacteria; phylum Bdellovibrionota; class Bacteriovoracia; order Bacteriovoracales; family Bacteriovoracaceae; genus M0603. The sequence goes on along the minus strand of JAGSHI010000124.1, from coordinate 4,457 downwards.
CCTACACCATATGTTTTTTTATCTTTATGTCCGACAATATTGTAATATTTTCCCTTTCCATCTAAACTCTTTCTCCCAACTAACTGTCTAGAGAATAATGCCTTTACCTGCTTACTACTCTCTTTGTTCTTTGTGTAACTTATCTCTACTGTTTGATAAGTATTTAAATCTATTTTTTCCTCATTCAAGTTTAGGACTTGGGACTCTATAAAGTGGTGCATGTTCGAAGAAAGAGGTACTCCAAATCCCTCGGGGAATTCTATATTCGTAATTCCTTGAGAGAGAGTCGTTCCATTTAATGCATTTTTCTGAGCTTCAAACAAATCATTTTCTCCTATATTGGGAAGAAATACGTTTGCATGACACATATATTGATCGGTTAATTCTTTTCCGGTTGAACTATCAAATATCTTAGCTCGGTACCCCTTGACCCATAAAAGTTCTTTCTCTGAAGAATCGTCTAAGTAGAACTCTGGTACGAAGTGCTTTGGCCCAACCATAGATTTATAAATTTTATCAATTTTTAAAACATTAGATTTAAAAGTTTTCTTATAAGTATTCTCACCTGAAAGGCAAGAGGACGTTAAAATTAGCAATAAAACAAACTTAACCTTGCTCACTTAAACTCTCCCAGAGCTTTTTTTATTATTTCAATAGACTCAGCTTTAAAGTCTAAATGAGTCACAAACCTTATACTTTGCCCTCCAAAGGGAACTGCTAATATATCTTGTTTTTTAAGGTGCTCTAGGAAGTACTCGGGTGCTACATTCTTTTCAAGATCGAAAATTAAAATATTTGTTTCGGGAGCTACAACACTTTCAACAAAAGAATAATCTTCAAGCATTTTTGCCATCTCTTTTGCGTTGTTATGATCTTCTTCCATTCTTCCAATATTATTTTCCAAAGCATAAATTCCAGCAGCTGCGAGGTAACCAACTTGCCTCATTCCACCACCCATCACCTTTCTTACTTTGCGAGCTTTCTTGATTTTTTCTTTATTACTAATGAGTAATGAACCCACCGGAGCCCCAAGCCCCTTCGAGAGGCATATGGATATCGTATCGAAGAGTGGCCCAATTTCACTGGCCTTGATTCCTGTTTTAACTAGAGCATTAAATAACCTAGCTCCATCGAGATGAAGAGCAACCCCTTCTCTTCTACAAAAAGAAGAGATATTGATTAACTCATCTAAATCGTAACAAGCACCTCCTCCTCTATTCGTTGTATTCTCTAAACATACAAGTTTCGTTTCTGTTAAGTGAACATCAGATGGACTAATGGCCTCTTGAATTTGATCACAATTAAGTTTTCCTCTTGAGCCCTCTAGCAATTTAACATTTGCACGAGAGTTAAAGGCAATTCCTCCAACTTCATATTTATAAACATGGCTATTCGCCTCAGTAATGACATCTGAAAGAGCACCTGATTGAATAAAAATTCCAATTTGGTTGGTCATCGTTCCCGAAGGACAATAAAGGGAGGCTTCATGACCAAACATCCTTGCAGTCATTTCCTGTAATCGATTCACTGTTGGATCAGATTCAAAAACATCATCTCCCACATTTGCATCAAACATATATTTAAGCATTTCGCTTGTTGGCTTCGTTACAGTGTCACTTCTTAAATCAATCATCAGATTCTCCAGTATCCAAATTATAGAGTTATCTATACGTATTTGGAAAAAAGAAACACAGCGCCAAAAGTGTCAAAAGGAACCGCATAGAGAACTCTCACTCTTTATAAGTTGTCGTTATCATATTCAAAAACTTACATTCATCTATCTTAATAATAGATTTCTGTTTAGACCTTGCCTGATTAAGTCAGATATTATGTAATGCATTACACAGATCAGACATTTAAAAACTAGAGACGAAGGAGAACAACATGAAAGCAATTATGCTTGCAACGCTACTTATCGCTTCTACTGCTTTTGCAGGTGAAGTTAGTGATGTTTTTAATTCAAACATCAAAATCAACAAAAAATCTATTAAGTGTTCACTATTTGGAAAGCTTAAAATGAAAGTTAAAGGACTTGAAGCAGTTGGGCCGATCGCAACAAGAAACCTAAAAGCTACTTCAAAGTTTGGTGAATCATGTAGAACAACAAAAGGAAGAATCCTTGAACTTCTTAACAGAAGAGCTGTTCTTGATGCATCTGTTGAAGTTAATGAAATTCTAGAAAGAAGAACTATTTATCATGACAGACATGACCGAGATATTGTTTTCCCAAGAAACTATATCCTTAAAGGTGATAAGTACTACTATGTAGAGTGTGAAACTTACAAGATTAACAAGCTTGATGTTGAACTTGCTCAACTTGTACTAAATGGAAAAGCTCTTAGACTTAAGAGAACTGAAACTGAGCTTGTTTCAGTTAGACCTGGTCACTGTAGATGATTTAATTTCAAAATATCTATTTGGAAGGGGTCGAAAGACCCCTTTTTTATTGGTTACGCCTTTTTCTTCTTCTTTTCTTCCAATTATTTCTCATTTTCTTTCTAAGATTTTTCCTTCCATTTCTCACTTTGTTTCGATTTTCCTGTCTTTTCTGACGATTCTTTTGAAGTTTCTTTTTGATTCTATCTCTATTTTTAACCCAGTTTTTAAACTTACCACCATTCATAAAAGGTCGCCTAAGCTTTTTCCGAAGGGCCATCAACCTTTGTCTTCGTTTTTTAACTCTTTCCTTTCTGGCTTCATTATTTCTAAATCCTGAACGCATTTTCTTATTTGCGTTCATTTTCCAATTCATATTTTTAGCCCATGAGAATTTTTGGGCCTTAGAGATTGCACCATCTTTACTAATCATGACGCCTTTTCCAGGGGGAATATCTTCATGATCATCTTTTGTGTAATTAAGAGCTGAAACTTTCCCTTCATTAACAACGGTGTAAATATCACCTTTTTCTTCTCCTTCCCCGTATCCTACGAAGAAGTTTGTCCCCCTGACGGCCATCGCAACTTGAGTAGTTTTTATTTCTAATTCGTGTTCTTTGTTATTGTTAAAAAAATCTATAACGACCGCTCCCCATTTCAAATAGAAACGGGTAAATGATTTCTCATCTTTTTGAACTTTTGGTTTAAAATCTTCAATTTTTAATTTCGAGTTAGGATCTATTTTTATTTTACTATTTCCAAGAAAGCTAACGATGGCGAGCGCCTCCGTTTGTGTCTCGACCTCTTCTCCTTCTTTCAGTTTCATACCTTTGTAGGCTAGAACAGAAGTCTCATCTGTTTTAACAACTTTTACAGTGCCCTTTACATAAATGATCTCTGCTAGCTCACTCGCATTAGCAACTTGAAACATTAAAAGAATTGAAATAAGAAAAAATTTCATTCGGACCTCCTTCAACATTTTAAATGGGTTTGGAGGAGATTTAAACAGGAATTAGTCGGACTAAACTTGTATTAGGAACTAGTTGTATATGATCGCCGACACTTAGAAAGGTTGATGAAGGGACTCTGACATAGACATTATTTTTAAGGTCACCAGAGCAGATGTACTCGATAAATTCACCTAAGAATGTCTTTGAAATAATTTTGACTTTGAGTCCTTTGTCACCGAGTACCCATTCGTGAGGTCTAACCATCAAATAAACGTGCGTGGCATCTTTATCAATGAAAGGTGATTGCTTTTGGAGTTGAAACTCTCCCCAATCAAATTTGACTCTTAAATCATCAGAATATTCTAAACTGAATAAATTACATGGCCCAAAGAACCTCGCCACATGACTATCCCTAGGAAAATTGTACAATTCTTCAGGTTCACCAACTTGCCTTATTTCGCCATCATCCAAAAATAAACATCTCGTAGAAAACAAAAGGGCCTCTGATAAGTCATGTGTAACGAATAATGATGAGATTTCTAATTTTGAAAGATAGTCAAAGACTTCTTCTCTCAATTCCCTTTTTAAGAAATCATCTAAGTTTGCAAAAGGCTCATCCATTAAAAGAATGTTCGGTCTTGGAGCAAGGGCCTTGGCAAAGGCAACTCTCTTTTTTTGTCCAAGGGAAAGTTCAGATATCTTTCTTTTTTCTTTATAAAATAGCGAGAAGAGCTCTATCATTTCCCTCATTCTATTTTCATTTTCAAGGGCATCACCATTCAGATTTAATTGGATATAATCTGAAACAAGCATGCTCTCCTCATCAAAAGATATCTCTTCGAGGATACCAACTTTAGATTCGTTTAACTCCACGGTACCAGAGTCCGCTGAAACCTGACCCATTATGATTCTAAGGAGTGTTGTTTTACCTGTTCCAGAAGGGCCAATCAAAGAAACTCTCTCTGATTTATCAAGAGCAAAAGAAATAGACCTAAGGGCAGGAATGCCTTTAGAATCAAACGTTTTTGAAATCTCTTTTAACTCGACAGTACTCATCAATCTCCCTATAGGAAGAGAGGTATCATAAGTTTTTGGCAAATGTCACAGTCATTTAGTCGATGAATAACGTGT
>JAGSHI010000189.1 GCA_023954635.1 Bacteriovoracaceae bacterium | reverse complement strand
CTCAGTTTGTATAAAGGTTTGGCATCTTTGCTCTGAGAAAGTCGATATGAGTCTGAAACTACACTTATCTTTACTCCAAGCTGTGAGTGAAGCTCAAAAATGTCTGACTTAATAGCGAAAAGCTCCAAGCTTGAGTATCTTTTAGTAATAGATGTTGAGAGTTCAAGTAAACCCTTTTTTTCAAATTGACTTAGTTTTGAACTTGTTTGTAACTCTTTTAAACTATGAAGAGTCTCTCTTAAGTTTGACCTTGATTCGATTAAGCTTTCATCAACTTGAAGACTTGCATAGACTGAAGTTGAAAGAAGGCCTAGACATAAAACTAATTTTTTCATAAATATTCCTCTTACTACGGTTGCGTTTCTTTTTAAAATTCGATTTCGAAATGTATTGTGCAAAACAAATGCCAACGTTTTGAAGGCAGCAAAGTATTGAATAGTCGAGTTTCTGTTCCTTATCCGGAATATTTGTTTCAGTTCAGGTACGAAATGCAGTGTTTCGTAAAGAATTCTTTGGCACTGACTTTGCAAACTCCATTTCTGTTTATCATTATTTTTTTCATTTCAATTTTATAAAAGTTGAAACGATGAATCATATAAGGAGTGGAATATGAGAAAATTTATGATTACTGCAGTTGCTATGGCCGGACTGCTTAACCAAGCCCATGCTGTTAGAGTTCTAACATCAGAGCAAGCTTCATTAGTTAAAAATAACCTTGAAGTTGCGAGAGCTTATAGAGATAGAGAGGCTTGTCGAGTTTGGTATTGGATGCCAAGAATTTTTAAAACTTATACGGATGCACGTCATTATATAGACCCTGTTTCCGTGACTATTCCTAAAACTGGGAAAGTCGAAACAGCACTTGCTTCTAAATTTGAATTTGGAGCTATGCCTCAAGTTGATTTTAATTATCAAGAGTTAAAGAAGCACATTGCTGACCATGTAAATGGAAAACTTTCTCAATCAGAAGTGCCTGATGACTATGCAGGTTGTGTAAGTGGAAATCAGAGAACAGTTTCTGCCAATGAGATCGTTCTTAATGTTATTCCAGTGAGAAAAGTAAAAGGTGTTCCAGTAAATAAAGATGATTCAAACACATCTGCACCGACTTATGGTTACGAATCGCTTCGTATCCCTATGGCGGGCAACGGAGATATTTACTCTTCACCATTATCTAAAGTGATGTTGGATTATATGCATGATGCAACAGCATTCTCTGCAAAGGCCAAGGCTAGTGACTGGGCCACAAAGAAAGCCGGAGAAGCACTAGGAGATATCGTTTTTGATATTGAAGGTGTGGAAAAAGATGTCGACTCATCGTACATCGTGAAAGGAAAACTTTCTGCTAAATTTAAGTCTTCTTTAAAGAAGACTAAATGTGATGTTTCTCATACCGAAAGTGACAATGCTGCGATGGGTGCTGCTATTGGAGCTATCGTAGGAGGAGGGTTTGTTGGAGCAGCTATTGGTTCTCAACTATTTGGTGGAAGTGAAACGACAACTTCTGTTTGCCAATACAATATCGTGACAGAAATGATTTCAGGTGATGTCGATATGAGAATTACGACTGAGCACAAAGGTCATGTCGACGGTAAATATAAAGAAGTATGTATCGACGATGAATGTAAAGCCGTGCCTCTTGAGTCATGGATTAATGCAAAATTACATGCTCAATTTGTTATGGCGAACATGGATATAGTTCTTCAAAAAGTTGGAGAGCAAGTTTTTGCAACAACAACACCAAAAGGGATCTTTAATGGTCGAGATGGTGGATCAAGCGTAAATATCAATATTAAAAGTAGACTAATTCAAAATACTTTTAGTGACGTTCCAGTCAGTTCTACAGTTGTAAAATCTGCAGACATGGGATCTCGAGTTGATACGATGATGTTTAATGATCCGATTATCTCGTGTTTCAGAACGAAGCACTGGATACAAAGAGCATTATATCCAGAGCTGGGTGGAAATAACTTCATCCCAGTAGATTTTAGTTGTGTAAATCAGTAATTGGAGAATAAATGAAAAGTTTAATAATATTATTTTTATTGGCTTTCAGTTTTTCTTCTCTGGCCGAAGAGAATACCTCTAACAGGGTATTCTCACTTGGTGGAGTGTTACCAATCGGAGAGGAAGGGGAATTGATTTATATAGGTCCCGACTGTAAAGAAATCCATCTTTTCACTTCTGATTGGGAAGTAGATCAGGATTTTTCTTTCTCAGAGTTAAGTTACAAAACGAGAATTTCGGGAAGTACAAAAGTAAAAAAACCTCTAACTCGTTATCATATCAGTTTAGTTCCAAGAGACATCGAAGAACTGAAAAGAGAGCGATATTTACGAGAAATTGAAAGTTTTCTTAAGCAAAAAACAGAAGCAGAAGGAAAACGAGTAAAAAGAGGTGAGGTAGACGCTAAAGAAGCATTGTTTTACGGAAAGTGTTTAAAAACACCTCTAAAAATCTCTTTAGTTCCAGCCTATGCATTAGCTGTCGAGTTTGGTTTAAATTTATTTGCAGACAGTTATGAGAAAAGTATTTTCTTAACTGAAAGGTATGGAAAACCTGTCGTCGAGTTAGACATAGAGGTTAATCCTCTTGAAGATCGAGGGAGAGTTCACAGTCTTGTTGAGAGCAATGAGATTGGTCAATATCTAAAAGTTGATGCTCGTTCTTCTTCTATAGAAGTCGTCATGGAAGGATTTTTGACTGGAAGTTACAAGGCATTTAGTGAATTTGAAAAGAAGACTTATCAAGAAAAAACATGTTGGACGACCAGAAGTTGTCGCAAGTTTGGACCCTTTAAATACAGCTGTCGTAATCATCACCATTGTCGGTATTACCCAGTAGTTAAGACTATATTCAAACAAATGTCTGCATCAAATGACTCGCAGATTTATTTAGCCGCAGCAGATACTTTTACAGAGAAAGAAAAAGATGAATTTACATCATCTTTACTCGCAAAATTTATCATGACGAACTTTAATGGGCAGGTGAGTGCTCATAACAGTAACTTGTTGGTTTATAAAAGTGGAGCATTGAAGAGAGAAGCAAATGTAAGAAAAGTAATTGCTCAAAGAATTTCTACTTATGTTGAAAAGAACTCAACGTTGATGCCTTTTTTTGAAAAATCAACTTCTCTAGAATCTAGAGAAATTGATTCATTTATAAACTCTGAAAAATTTAAGTGCTTAATTGAAAATGGACTGACTGAGATTAAACAGAACGGACCATGTAAATAGTGAGGAATAAAATGAAAAAAATAATAATTGCAATAATAATGCTTTCAATGGGAAGTCATGCTTATGCAAGTTCTGCGGCATCTCTTTTTAATGGAGATCATTATGAATTTAAAGGTAAGATGCTTGTTCAAGATGCTGATCAACCAAATGATTTTTACTGGATACCTGAAAAGTATAAACTAAGAGTTAAGTCTGAAATTGTCAGAGATAGAAGAGGAAACCAAAGTTTGGAGAATACTCAAATGATTAGTCATTCGATTATTCAAAATGCAAGTGGTGAAAAGTTTTCGAGATATGACTTAACAGTAAAAATGGAAAACATTGGAGAAATGAGAAAGATTATGGCCCAGTCTGCTCTTAGACGTAAACATAATCCAAGAGCAAGGCTTGTAGGGAGAATTCCTCTCTGTGGTATTGCAACAGGAGTTCCTAAGTCTATTGGAACATCTACTGCTGGAGTTGAGGCCATTCAAGTGATTTTTGGTTTTACTGAAGATGGATTAGAAAATTGTTCTAACTTTAATGTACCAAAGAGTTTTCCTATCAGCATAATTGTTCCAGAAAGATTTGAACCAGCGTTTGCTCAAAGTTTAGTGAATGGAGTAGGGGCGATGATGCCAACCTTAAAATTGGCCCATCCTTACAAATACAAAGACAAGGCAAGCCTCTCGATCAATGTTGAAAAGATGTATAAGTTTATTAATAAAAGTGGAAGTTTAACTGGAACTTACAAAATGGTTTCAGCTGGAGTAAAGGCAAATGTCAGAAAAATGATTCGAACGTTAGCTTATACTGGATCAGTTGTTTTCGATATCCAAAACCCTGATCCAAAAGTGAGAGCTCATTTAGAAAAAACTTTTATTGATATTATTTCAAAAAACTTTTTTGCTTATACTGCAAAACCTGACTTAACAATGCCTGGTAATAACGATTCGACTACTCCTGTTACTTTTTCAAACCAAGGTGGAAATGGAAATTCAGCAGCTATGGTTGAAGCGAAGTTTGCATTTGGAAAAGATGAGGCTCAGGAAATGGGAACAATTAATTTTAGTTTAGAGAATGTGAACTATGGAGCAATGGAATCTCACTCTACAATTGTTATTCCGCCAATAGCTAAAGAACGAATTCATGGAGATATTAGAGAGCAATTACGCTAGATATTTAAGTGAATAGACTTGAGATATGCAGTTGCGGCCCCGTTCTCGGGGCCGTTTCTATTTTGGAACATTCTAAGTAAAAACAGTAGGTTATAGGACCGATTTTCTGGCATCGACTTTGCTCTATAGGTAGTGAAATCAAAAGAAGGAAAGTTTATGAGAAATATTTTAGGTTTTATACTATGTGGTGTTCTGTTAATTAGCTGTAGTGACTTTGATGTTGAGCAATTCAAAGCAGTTTATGAAGAACAATGTCAGGAATCTAGATCAGTTTCACTTGATGCGATAAAAGAAGGGGCCACTTGTAATGGCGTACCACTTTTAATTGCACTTGTTCGAGCTGATGATTATAGAATTAACTCTGACCTTCACAAAATAATTAGATATCTTGTGAACAATAGAGGATTCGTTCTCAACAAAAAAAGTAAAAAGGGTCTCTCTTTACTTCAAGAATCACTTATTCATAACAAAATAAAAGTTGCTGAATTAATTCTAACTGAAAACACACCATTTATTAGTAAGACGAATAAAAACAATAATGTGTTACATACTGTTTTAAACCATACGGATCTTCAATCATCGAAGATCGCGCTAGAAATCGCTCAAAAATTTGATGGAGATCTTAACGAGTTAAACCTTGATGGAGTCTCTCCGTTGGAAGAAGCATATCAAAAAGGATTTGGAAGTATCGTTTTTACACTAATCTCAAGAGGAGTCTCTGAAGATTACATACTTGAAAAGATGCTCGCAGGAGAAATGAAACCAGAAGTCTTGTTTGTAAACGAAATCGAAAAGGCAAGAGAGTTTATTCGTCTTGCT
>JAGSHI010000039.1 GCA_023954635.1 Bacteriovoracaceae bacterium | reverse complement strand
GTCTGAAGTGAATGAAACCACTGCTCCTGAGCTCGAAATCGATTTAACTTCAAAGTTAAACTCTGACGAGAATGGTACGTTATTTAATATAAGTTCCTGAATCTGTGTTTCTTTCACGCTGTGTTACCTCAAAAAAATGACAAAAATCAGACATGCCACTGACGGCCACTAAGGCACGTATGGTAAAATTTTGCTCTAATTATGACAGAGAACACAATAGGAGAAAAGATGAAAACAAATATTACATTTAGAAACTTAGAACACACTCCATCTCTTGACGATAAAATTAAAGAGAAGTCACAGAAGCTTCAAAAGCACTTACGAGAAGATGCTGAAGTCTCATGGACTTGCTGGACAGAAAAAGAACATCAAATAGCAGAGATTAAAGTTAAGTCTGGTAAAGACAACTTCATTGCTAAGGCCGAAAGCGAAAGCCTTTATAAGACAATGGATATGGTCATCTCTAAAATTGAAAATCAAATTTCACATAAACACTAATATTTCTAGGCCAGGTTTCTGCCTGGCCTTCTCTTCATTACTGCCAGAATATAGCCATAAATCCATCTATTCTAAAAATACACAATAAATAACGAATAGACCGATCTTTAGAGTCGGGAAAAAAAGGCCCTCTATAAGTCTAGAGGGTCTTAAGGGAAAATAAGAGTTCACCTAAAAAGAGAGTCTCTTATGCTAAACTTCCTAAGCAAATTATTTCGTTTCGGTCTAGATATTTACGGGAACCTGCTCGTACTTTGGACAGTGAAATCAAATGAGAAAAAGGCCTTTCTTGACGATAATGATACAGGGCTGCGCTTTCTCGGCGAATGAAATTATCTAAGTATAAACTTCTTAAAATTTATGTAAAAAATAAACAGTTCCTACCTGCCATTTTCTTTCTATCAGGTTTTCTCTTTGATGTGTTAACACTTGGTCGTATTGATGACCTTTCAAACATACTCATGCAAATTCTTTATTTAGGTGCAGCCTTCCTCACCCTTTCTATGGAAGTAACTGATCGACACAAAAGTTCATCAGATATTCGTCCCGTACAATTATTTATTCAATATCATGATGAAATTTATCACTTTTTAGCTGGTGGACTTCTTTCAATCTATACACTTTTCTTTTTTAAAAGTTCTAGTCTCGCAAGCTCCCTACTCTTTCTTTTTCTCATGTTTTTTATATTAATCATTAATGAGTTTGAGTCAGTAAAGAAAACCGGAAAAACGATGCGAATGATTTTATTTTTCATTTGCCTAACTTGTTTTTCATTTCTAATAACACCTCTTATTATGGGAAAAGTTGGTGTCGTTGTCTTTTTAGTTTCTCTTGTCATTGCGGCTTTACTCTCCTTAATGGTTATCTTTGCTTGGAGTCATACAACAAAAACAAACTTAAAAAGTTTTATTGTTCCACCATCTACTGTCATTGGTATCTTTGCTCTTCTCTATCTCGTTAAGCTTATTCCACCAATTCCTTTGGCCATCGAAAAGATTGGTATTTATCACAATGTCCAAAAAGATCTTTCTCGTTATCATCTTCATCACCAGCGCCCTTGGTGGAAGCTTTGGCATAATGGAGATCAAGATTTTAAAGCGGGAACTGGAGACAAAGTCTATATCTTTGCTCGAATTTTTTCTCCTGGTGGATTCAAAGAAAAAGTTATTTTGAATTGGCAAACGAAAGTCGATGGTGATTGGAAAACCAGTGATAAAATTCCAATGCAAATCACAGGTGGCCGCTCAGAAGGATTTCGAGGTTTTGCTTATAAATCAAATTACACCTCTGGTGACTGGCGTGTTCTCGTCGAATCGAATGGTGGTCGTGAGATTGGTCGTATCAATTTTGAGATTGAAAAAATTGAGGGCGATAGTTCAAACTTTAAAGTCGAAATTGATGAGTAAAAGGTACGTCACACCTTTTACGGGCGGTGAGTCGCAAAAGGTGTGACGTACCTTTTAAGCGCGGACACGACGAATAGATTGTAATCCTGTATCAATGGCCGAACGAAAAATTGTTCCATAAACACCAGAATTTGGTTTCGGAGCTTTCCCCTTCCCCATCAATTGAATTTGATGAGAATACCAAATAATTTCTAGAGGAAAAATTTTATCTAAAATCTTAACTCCTGACGATAGTGGACGAACTTCACTCACTACATCTTCACCATTTAATAGTTGCTTTGAAAAATTTGGATTTATACAGAGAGGCCTTCCAAGTCCCACTAAATCAAGCTCATCATTTTTAAGAGCTTCATTCATAAACTCAGCAGTTCTAAATCCCCCAGTCACCATCAGTGGACAAGAAATAACGGCCTTAATATCTTTTGCGTACTCTAAAAAATAAGCTTCTCTTTTCTTAGTACTTTCTTTTACAGATGCTCCGGTCATGACAGGCTTCTCATATGAGCCTCCGGATATTTCAATAAGATCAATTCCAAGTTCTGATAAACTTTTAGCGACTCCAACTGCATCCTCATGGGAGAACCCTCCCTTCGAGAAATCAGCAGAGTTCATTTTTATTCCAATTGGAAATTCTGGACCAACTGCAGCTCGCATCGATTTATAAACTTCAACTGCAAAACGCATCCGATTTTCTAGAGATCCACCCCACTTATCATTTCTTTGATTGTGATGGGGAGAGAAAAATTGACTGACAAGATATCCGTGCGCTCCATGGATTTGCACACCTTTAAAACCACAGTCTTTGGCCACTTTAGCTGCATATCCAAATCGTTCGATGATATCGAGAATTTCTTCTTCTGATAACTCCCGAGGTGTATTGAACATTCTATCTAATGGTGGAACAAGCGGGACAGCTGATGGAGAAACAGGCTCTTTAGTCAAAAATTTTGGAGTTTGCTTTCCTGGATGGTTAAGTTGTAACCAAATATGCATGGATGAGTTCTCTTGAGCCTTGGCCCAACTTTTTAGTCCCTCGTGATTCTTTATCCCTTTTTCAATGACAACATTATTCGCTTCACCTAAATGACGAGAATCAATCATCACATTTCCAGAGATACAGATTCCCGTTCCACCACGGGCCCACGTTTTATAGAGATTCACAAATTCAATACCAGGAGCATGCCCAGGGATTGCCATATTTTCACTCATGGCCGACTTTCCCAACCGATTTGGAAGGGTTACACCACAAGGAAGTTTTAATTCTTTTTGAATCTCCATAACAAGCCTTTAAGAAAGATATCTATTTTTTAAATGTTTAATAAAAATGTCGGCACTAAGCTTTTGTCCAGTTACCTTTTGCATGAGATCTTGAAGTTCGTATCGACTCCCATGACCCCAAACATTTTCTTTAAGCCAAGAGTTAATATTTCCAAACTCTCCAGTTGCAATTTCAGATTTCACATTTGGATTTGATTTTTCAAGTGTATCAAAAACTTGTGCAGCAACCATTGCTCCTAGGGTGTAAGTTGGAAAATATCCCATAGCTCCCGATGGCCAATGCACGTCTTGCATAACTCCATCTTTATAATTGCCCTTAGTTGATAGCCCTAAGTATTCTTGCATTTTGGCATCCCAAATTTCGGGGAGATCCTTAACTTCAATTTTTCCTTCAAGGATATCTCTTTCTATTTCATATCGAAGAATGACATGAAATGGATAAGTGACTTCGTCAGCGTCAACTCGAATATAACCAGGGGTCACATGTTGATAAAGTCTCGTCATATTCTCTTCGGTCCAAGACTCTTCAGACTTGCCGTTGAAAACATGTTTTTTCATTAGTGGTAGAGCATATTGCAAAAACTCTTTTGAACGACCCATTTGCATTTCAAAAAATAAACTTTGCCCTTCATGAATGGCCATTCCTTTTGATTGACCAAGAGGCTGAGTTATCCAATCAACAGGTAAGTTTTGTTCATATCTAGCGTGACCAGTTTCATGAATAATTCCCATTAGAGATTCAGTAAAGTCATCTTCAGAATATCTGGTTGTCATTCTCACATCTTCAGGGACTCCACCACAAAAAGGATGGTGTGAAACATCAAGTCTCCCTCTCGTAAAATCAAAGCCCATAGCATTCATAATTTCAACGCCAAGCTCTTTTTGATTTTCAGCTGCAAAAGGTCCTTCAGGTTTCGTAAAAGGACGACTAGTTTGAAATTCAACTATTTCATTTCTAAGAGTTGGCAATTCTTTGATGAGAACATTAAAGATCTCATCAACTTCACTACTTCTCAGTCCTGGTTCGTAAAGGTCGAGAAGAGAGTCATATTTATTCATCCCAGTTGCATCACTTCTAAGAGCGGCTTCTTCTTTTATTAAAGTGACAACATCTTCTAAGTGAGGACGAAAGGATTCCCAATCATTCTCTTCTCGGTATTGCCTCCACGCCTGCTCACATTTCATATTGGTTAAAGACTTCTTTCTAACGAAGTCAGTATCTAACACATTAGAGTTTTTCCAATCTCTTTCCACTAGTTCTAAGTTTGCCTTCTGAAGTTCACTAAGATCTTCATTTTTGGCCTTATCAATATATTCTAAGATTTCTGGTCTCTTCATTTCATCTGAAATAAAGGCATAAAGTTCACTTATTGATTCGGCTCTCGCCTCTCCAGAGCCCTTTGGCATGTTCACGGCCTCATCCCAACTTAGGATGGCGCCTAGGTGAGAGAACCTGTGAATCCTCTTATTAATCTCTTCTAATTTTGAGTAATGAGTCGTCATGAATCTGTCCTTTAAAATTCTTGAAAATGTGCCAACTCTGATTGGCAGGGGCTTTTACGTTAATTCAAAGGCTTAACTTTGACTAGCTGAAAACTTGACGCAAATCAGCAAAACTCTATAATTCAAGTAAGCCTAAATGTAGAAGTTAATGTTGAACACAGTTGAAAAGTGAGAGCGATATGTTGAAATTCATTACCTGTATTATGTTGATCTTTAGTACCCTCGTTTACGGTCATATCAATCTCGATAGCCAAAGTGTTGCCAATATACGATTTGAAGTCATCAGATCATTTGATGTTGTTAACGCCAGAACAGGTAGACCTCATAAAATTTACCCTAGAGGAAATGTAAAAGTTAGAGTCGTTGGTAAAAACCGATGGGCGTACAAAATAAAGATAGAAGTTAATGGTGAGGAAAAGCCTGGTACATTTTTAGCCACCAAGAAATGGGTAAAACGGGCGCTCAATTTTCAAGCCGCAAGAAATGCCATAAGGCTGCAAGCCGCTATTCAAAACGCAACAGATGCTCCTCAAGGCGATTGTGGCGAAAACCGTGAGCCAACTAACGTTCAAAATTCTGAACCTACTGATGAAGATCAAATTGATTCAGACAACTCTATAGAAGTCATTGCAGCTGAAGATCTTTTTGAAGATCCAGAACCTGCAGTATCGACAAGTAATACTGAGTGGAAACCAGGATGCGAAGTTTTAGCAGACAGAGCTAGCCTAAATGCAGCAAACCCTGAGCAAAAAGCAAGTCTTAAGAAATGTATTAAAAGCATTCAAAATGCTGTGACTAGAAATGGAACGATTACAAGTCGAGGAACTATTTTTAGAAACCTCTATAAGTATCTCAAACCCGAAGAGCAACATTTTGCTGCCATGATTTTCACCTCTCATGGAGAAGCGGCTGTTTTGGTTCAAGATGCAAATGGACAAAATGTTGAACACCATGAAGAACTTATGATGATCATGAAAGTTGTAAATAATAGAGTAAGAAACTCAAATCGAGTAAGAAGAGGTAGACGATCCAATATGAATGCTCTCGATATCGCTCTCGATCCTTGGCAGTTTTCTATGTACAACGCTAACTCAAATGGTTGGAAGAAAATGGTTCAACCTGGTTACGGAGTTAACTTTTCAAATGCTATTACTGCATACATGAAATTTAACACCGCTAACTTTCAACCAGATCCAGAAGTGGATCATGTTTACCATTACCACGCCAATTACGTACTCCCCTCAGACTCTGCTTGGGGAAGAGGTTTTCGCGCAAATAATAAGAGATGGGAACTTCAAGTTTCAGTAAATGGAGACACGACCAGAGAATCCAATCCAAGTTACGACGAAAATAGTTCAAGTGACCGAAGTCGAATAGGTAGAAATTGGAGACTATGGAGACATAGATTTTATCTTCCAATCGATACTCAAGGTCAGGTTACAAGTGGAGATAATTGGTATTGGTCAGTAAGAAGACCGTTCAGATCATAAGTTATTTTTTTGAATACTTATCAATGACTTCAGAAGCTACTTTTTCAGAAATATGATCACATTCATGGCCAGAAATGGCCTTTTTTCTAAGGGTTTTATTAATCAGCTCAATTTGTTTTGAATAAGTCCAACAGGGATAACAAATCGTTAAATGCATCCAACGCTCAACTTTTCCCCTAAGAGTTCTTGGAGCTTCGCTATTGGCAAGTTCCAATCCTAGTTCTTCGCAGTTTTTCATTTTCTTTTTAAAAGAGTTTGGCACCATTAAATCGCCAAGAAAATGCATGAATTTTGAGTATAACTTTCTCAACTCTCCTCCACGGGAAAATAACCCTCTAAACACTTCCTTAATCGATTTTTTGCGCGGTAAATTAACACTCGTAAATTAGTGTCACTAACTCCTAAGATGTTACAGATCTCAGAAGTATCCTCTTCTTGAACTTCTTTTAAGTGAAAGGCCATTTTCTGATTCGGACTTAAGCCTTCCATACATTCTTCAATTTTTTCAAACGTTTGTGTGGCCTCTACAAACTTATCTGTTTCTACAGGAAAGTAAGTCCACCCTCCATCTTGATAAGAAGAATCAACGACAGGGTCGTATTCTTCATTATCTATATACTTCTTTTTCTCACGCCAAAATTCTTTGCATTTATTATAAAGAATTCCAAAAAGATAAGTTCTAATATGACTTCGCCCTTCGAATTTTTGAATATTTTCAAAAAAGGCGGCCCAAGTTCTATGAAGAACTTCTTCAGCAAACTCTACTGATACTCCTTGTCCTAGGGCTGCATTAAAAAGTGTCTTGTTATACTTTTTGACTAAGGCAGCGATAGCCTTTTCATCACCAGATTTAAGCTGATCAATAAATTCAGAAGAACTAAAGTTGTAATCAGTCATTTATCTATACATCTTTCCTTTTAAGGATCCACCCAGTGAGTGAAATTAAGATGACGATCGTTACAACATAATGTGCCAAATTGATAAAGTAATCAGACCCGATAGGAAGATCAACATTATACAAGAGAGCATTTGTAAATGAACTAAGAGTTCCCGTCCTTGGCAATAAGTAATGAATTGGCAAGGCCAATATTTTAAAGAAACTTAAATTAGCTAGATAGTCCCCTATCTCTACACTTCCTACCGATAGATTTGAATAAGTCACAAAAAGCATAAAGAAAAAGCTAAAGAAAAATGCAAATAGCTTCGGTAAGAAAAAAGAAAATAAAATAGCGATTGTAACAGTCGGTAAAATAATGAGAGAGGTATTCACCAACGCCATAAAGACTTGATAGCCCACAATAAACTCTCGACTAGAAATAGAGAAAAGAACCGCGGCTAAAATAATTGAATAAAGATAATAAACAACAACGATTCCCCAAGATCCTAAAATTCTGGCGAGTAAATATTCCCATCTTTTCACTGGAAAACTTAAAAGCTGTAAATTCACACCATTTTCTTCATCAGATTTAAGAGAGTTCACTCCAACTAGAATAGCAATGACAGTTGAAAAAATATCGATCAGCCAAAAAAATGCGTTAAGAGGAAGTGTTCCAAGACTTGGTCCAGCTCCACCAGCTTGAAACTCTGTTGCCAGTTGAAGGAGTAGTCCAAGAAGTGCATTAAGAACAATAATAACGATTGAAGTTAAAATTAATAAACTCCAAATACTCTTATTTCTAATTTCTTTTTGAACTGTATTCAAAAGAATGTGTTTAAAACACGGAGAGAGACTCAACATTTTTTCACCTTTTCGTAAAAGAAGTCTTCAAGTGATTTTCCATTCAGCATCCCTGGAAGTTCTCCCTGAGCTAAACATTCACCTTTATCTAAAATCGCAGCATGGTCACAAAGCTTTTCCATCTCAGAAAGAATATGACTATTGATAAATAAGGTTTTGCCCTGATCCTTAAGACCTTTAAGCAAATCTTTCAATTCTTTAATCGCAATTGGATCTAAACCAGAGAATGGTTCATCAAGAATGAGAATATTGCTATCGCCCATTAACATTCCTGCAATTCCTGTTCGCTGAAGTTGCCCTTTAGAACACTCCTTAACTTTCTTACCCATAAGGTCATCAATTCCTAAGGACTTCATCGCCTGTAAGCATTGAGTATCTAATTCGGGACCTTTGATACCTTTCATACTGCCATAAAATTTTATGACCCCATCAATTGTATAATAAGGAAAAAAATTAAACTTTTCAGGAAGGTACGATACACCTGTTCTAGATTTAGGATCAGTAGATTCAATTCCATTGATAAGTATCTTTCCAGACATTGGTCTCACAAGTCCTAAAACAGATTTAACAAAAGTTGTTTTACCACTTCCGTTTGGTCCGAGAAGTGCATAAACACTACCCGGCTCAACTGTTAGGGATAATGAACTTAATGCATTAACCTTTCCATAGGACTTTGAAACATTTTGAGCTTCAATTACATTCATAGCTTCCTACTTTTCTTTCGAATCAATAGAGCGGGGTTTTCTATTTCCGTCTACTGCAACATATTTATAAATACCTTCTGTAACTTTAAATCTTTGCGTATCGTTTTCTCTTACGGCCCAAACTTCAACTTTAACAGCAAGTGAAGTTTTCCCTTCTTTATAAGAATCGACGTAGCAACAAATCACATCTCCCACAAACACAGGTTCGAGAAAAGACATCGAGTCTATAGAAACTGTAACGACTCTTCCGTTACACCTTTTCTTGGCGAAAATGGCCCCCGCGATGTCCATTTGAGAAAGGACCCAACCACCAAAAATATCGCCAGCGGGGTTTGCATCTGCAGGAAAGGCCTGAGTTCTGAGGTGAAGTTCACCATTAACTTGGCTTGAATTGTTCATAAGTCTCCTTATCTTTAATCATTATAAGGAAGAATGTATTATTTCTAAAGGCTTAACACGTCGCGCACCAAAGAAGTTCCCTTTCCTAAACCCGTTAAGTTGAGTACGATATCCACATCAGAACACGGACGGGAGTAAACACAATGCGAAAGAATTTCGTAATCTTTAATTTAATCTTATTTTTCT
This sequence comes from Bacteriovoracaceae bacterium, assembly GCA_023954635.1. Taxonomy (GTDB): domain Bacteria; phylum Bdellovibrionota; class Bacteriovoracia; order Bacteriovoracales; family Bacteriovoracaceae; genus M0603. The sequence continues at coordinate 16,908 of JAGSHI010000039.1, read as the reverse complement.
CTTTAAATACAAATGCGACAACATTTATAGAGGCCATTAAGCTCGATCACCAACCTCTTGATCACCATACACTTATAAAGAAGACGGCCGAGCATCGATGGTACCGAGGAAACTACCTCTCACTTGGCGAAAGTCACTTACACCCAAGTACTTCGAGACCTGTATTGCTACAATTTGCAAAATCATTTCTTGAAGACACTCCACTTAAGAAAAACTTTTGTTCTGAAAATATAAAACAATTTCTTCAGTCCTTTCCTGGAAGAGAAATTCAAAGGCTTTCGGACAATATCAACATTTTTGAAGGAAACTCACCCTCTAGAACAGACTTTTGGGGTTGTGCTCAGAGAAACTTTGAACTCACTCTCACTTACTCTGGATTTTTTCATCAGCATCCATTTGCGAGACCTTTTCCTAATGATTTTCCCGCTACTCCAGTTATCTCAAGGCCTATGAACACAATTCGTTATCAGATGCCACACGGGAAAGGATTATTCATTACTTTAATGGAATTGGACTTTCTTGAGATGACAACTTCGAAAGCAATTCTTGCTTTAAAAGAAAAAGATGTAACTCTCTTTAGAAATAAAGTCATTGAGCTAACTCAAAAAATCGAAAACCTAAAACTGAAAATGAAAACTATTCTTCTCGGTAGTACCGAGTGGAGAACTAAGGTTGGAATGGTTCTTGACCAAGGACATTTTGATAACAAAAAAGTTCTTCCTAAGAATTCTTACATACTTCTGACAGACCTTAAAGGTCGTTTAAAAAGTAAACCTTTAAAGCTTCTTAACGATCTTATTTCGTTGTCTGACGATACACTGAAAAGATATCTAAAGTTTATGGCCGAAGAAAAATCTTGGTTTACAACTTCGCTACAAGAACCAAGTGAAGATGGAACTATGTACCCGACAGGGTATGGAACTTATCCGCTCCAGTTTCCAGGAGGAAGTCAGTTTCTTGATCTAGTTGATGGAACAAACAAAAAATCAATTCTTTTAGTCGGGTCACCTAAGGCTCAAAAACTTAGATGTCTTACAAAAAATGGTGATCAAACTTTTGAACTCGACTGTGAAGATATCTTTAAATGAGTAAAGTTTTAATTATTTTGCCTACTACAGACTTTGATCCTTCAGAGTCTTCAATTCCTTGGAAGATCCTAAAAGAGTCAGGACATGAAGTCTCATTTGGGACTCCTTCAGGGAAAATCGTTTCAGCTGACCCTATAATGCTCACAGGTAAAAGCTTAGGTCTTCTAGCAGGCTCTTTAATGGCCGATAAAAATGCCTTGGCCGCTTATTCTGAAATGACAGCTTCCGAAGAATTTAATTCTCCTTTGAGTTGGAACAGCTTGGATCACTCTAAGTTTGATGCACTCATTATACCCGGTGGTCATGCACAGGGAGTTAAAGAAATGCTTGAGAACGAAGGGCTAAAGAACTTAACCTCAAGCTTTTTCGAAAAAGATAAAATAGTTGGTGCCGTTTGCCATGGAGTACTTCTCGTGGCGAGAAGTAAAACAGTCGATGGTGACTCTCTACTTAAAGGAAGAAAAACGACAGGCCTTTTAAAATCTCAAGAAATGCTCGCTCATAACCTCACTCGCCTATGGAAAGGTGATTATTATAGAACTTATCCAGGAATCACTGTAGAAGATGAGGTGAAGTTACAGTTAGCAACTCCAAGTGACTTTATCAAAGGGCCTCTTCCGATTACTAGAGATTCATCAAAAAACTTATCCCCAGGGTTTTGTTTTGTAGATCGAAATTATATTTCGGCAAGATGGCCCGGTGATTGTCATACATGGGCCATGGCCATCGATAAGAAGCTTAAATCACTTCAAACTTCTAACGACTCTTAAGACCTCAGAGGGTTCAGCTCTCTTTTTATAATCAGGGTCTGTAAAAGCAAACCTAATGACACCTTTTGTATCAATAACGTATGTACCTGGCATTGGAAGTTCATTTAGATCATTACCTTGAGATTTTTCAAGGTTGATACCAAACTTTGAGTAAAGCTTTAGTGTTTCTCCATCAACTTTAAAAGCGAGTCCCATTCTTTTAGCAATATTATTATTTTCATCTCGATAGAGATCAAAAGTTAAACCAAGTTTATCTTTCGTCTTTCTGATTTCATTCCATTTGTCAGGAGAGAGAGCAACTATAGTTGCTCCTGCTTTATCAAACTCTTCTTTGAGAAGTTCATAGGCCTTAAGCTCAAGTTTACAATAAGGGCACCATGCTCCTCGATAGAAGGTAATAACTAAAGGATTTTTAGAATATATATTTTTAATTGGTGTGATGATCCCTCTTTTATCGACTAGCGAAAAGGCCGGTAACTTTCGACCTTTTGTAAGAGTTCTTTTTTCTATTCCAGAACTTCTTAGATCATCGACGCCTTTTTTCATTACTTTTTTAATTGCAACTGGTGCTTTGGAAGATTTTTTCTTTTTTTCAAGTTGGGAATGAAGGGATTCTGACGCAAAGGCATTTGTTAAAAGAAGTGAGCTTATCAAAATGAATAGTTTCATAGTTTTTCCTTTTAGAAGTCAGTGAATCTAAGAGGAACTATATTACACTTAATAACAAAATTGGATTTCTTTATGGATATTTAATGATTTTTCTTCGCCGTTATAATCAAAACAGAGAAGTTCACCTTGGTCAGTTTCACTCATAATATAAGAGCCAAGTTCAAAACAAGTTTGAGAGTCGAGATAATACTCAAACAATCTTTGATCATGATTTGGCTCTCCATTGTATAGAACAAGCTCATGAAAAAAAGACTGGCAGTCGAGAACAAAGCTCCACTCTTTCCAAGGGGTCTTAAGCTCCATCATATAGTCGAAGTTATCTGCGTATTCCCAGCTTGTAACTAGAACCTTATAAGAGTCAGAATTAGACGCCATTGTTATGTTTGAGGAAAGCAGGAAGAGAATTGAGAGTACTAAAACTCGAATATTTTTCATAAGTTACATTACCGACTAGTGGACACAATCAATATGATTTATCTCACTTTCTTCTTAAGCGCCAATTATTTTAGCGAGAGCAGGAATCTGCGCAACCACACATAAATATCTGAAATTACTAAACAGCCTATCATTTCACTCAATTAAAACCCGTAATAAGCCGATAATTAACTGATGAATACTAAATCTGAGGATTGGTCATGACCATTAGTAAAGGATTGATGAACGTTTTAATCTCGTTGGCACTTGCGGCCTTCATAACCTTATTCGCTGGTATGGGTTATAGCTCAACAGGTGGCGCTACAGGTACAGGAATCAATCATCGATTATTTGTTCTTTTAGGAGGAAATTTTTCAGGAGGCGGTTACATACAGTTTCTAACTTACTTCGCTTTTTTCTGGTCCCTATTTGATATTGTGGAAAAAAGAAGACTTATCAAATGGGAACAAAAATCTTTAACCAAAAAGTTTTTACCGACAAATGAAAAACATCTTTTAATGGCGAATGACTTACGTGAACTTCAGTTTAAAATGTCAGACCTAGAGAAGACCAACAAGTCGAGCCTCTTGTCGACAATGATTAAAAAAGCCTGTGTAAAGTTTAGAACAACGGCCTCTATTCCTGAAGTCATAGAGATTATTTCTATCCAAACTGACATTAATAAAGATAAGGCCGAGTCAGGTCAAAGTAATATTCGATACCTTACTTGGGTTATTCCTTCCATTGGGTTTATCGGTACAGTATTAGGTATTTCACAAGCTCTTATGATTGCAAACAGCGGTGACATGAATCTGATCACTGCGACTCTAGGAGTTGCATTTGATACGACACTCATTTCATTAATATTATCAATTGTGATCATGTGGTTTTTTCATAACCTTCAAGAAGAAACAGATAACCTTCATGCTGGTATTAAAGAGTACGTTATCGAACACTTAGTTAACAGGATCGAGTTTTAAGTTGAAACGTAGAGAAACAAATGTCTTTTCAATTGCTTTTTTAGATCTCCTCTCAGGAGCTCTTGGAGCTGTGATTATTCTCTTTGTTGCTGTTCCAAAGGCCAAAGTCGATGACCCTACAAAAAAAGAAATTAAAGAAAAAGAAGGCTTTGCTAGAAAGATGAAGATTGAGGCCAAGAAAGACCAACAATCGGACTATACCGCCATCTTAAATATCAAAGAAGAGTTAGAACAAAAAGTATCTGAGCTTGAAGGTAAGAACAGAGAACTTACGACTCAGAATAAAAAACTCCAAACACAATCGAAACAAATATCTGAAGACAAAAAAGAGGCCAGAGATAGAAAGACAGCATCCGTTCCTGTTGATGTCGGTTTTAAGTTTAAAGGAAAAAGGATTGTCTTTGTCATAGACGTCTCTGGTTCTATGTTTATGGAAGATAAGATTGGACAAGTTAAGGCCGGTCTCAAAATGCTCATTACTTCGATGGGAGAAGATTTTTCCATTGATGTGGTCCATTTTCCTGATGGGATGGCGAGAGAGTATAGATACCTTTGGGGAAGACCAAAACAAATGTCTAAGAGGAATAAGCAAGTTGTTTATCGATTCTTGCACGATTTACGTCCATGGGGAGCAACTCCTACCAGATCGACTATGCAGTTTGCCCTTAGAAATTACCGGGACGCTACAGATATCGTTCTTTTATCTGATGGAGCTCCAACACAATCGAACAGTAAGAGAACCGATGACATCTACTCAGTGATGAGATCGATAAAAAGCAAAAATTCTAAAGGGATTCAGATCAATACTATTGGCGTAGGTTCTGACTTTTTAATGAATACGAGTAATCCAAAATACATTTTTTTGAAATCAGTTGCCGATCAAAACCAAGGCTTCTTTGTAGGTTTCTAAGAAAATGGTCTAACAAGATCTATTGTTTTCATTTTAAATACATTCTTAGATGAATACCAGCTCAAAGCCGCAGCAATCAGCCCTAGAACTAAAGTTACGATTATTGGAAGAGATAGAATTGGAACCCAAAGTCCATCGAAAACTACCTTGGCCAAGACAAATGAAATAATAATTGAGCCTAACGAACCAAAGAAACTTGCAGTAAAAGTTAAAATAACAAATTCTTTAACAATAGTGGAACGCAACTCATTGGCCCCAAAACCCATCATTTTAAATAGCCCAGCATCTTTACTTCTCTCATCTACTTGATGAGAAATGAGGCTATAGAGAACAAATAATCCGGCCAGAAGGCTTAAAACCGCCATCGCGCCCATTGCCACACTCATTTGAGAGAGAACGACTAAAATCCTCTCAACAACACGTGTGATATCAACGACTGAAATATTTGGAAATTTTTCAAATAAATCTATTTGAATACTATTTTTTTGGATAACAGAAAGTTGATCACTAACACCAAGAAATGTTTTTGGGGCATCATCTAAAACACCAGGTTGAAACATTATAAAAAAGTTGGGGTGAAAGCTTGTCCACTTGACTTTCCTTATGCTCACAACCTTACCGTCAATCGGCATACCTAAGATCTCAAAACTTACCTTATCTCCTAGAGAGATACCAAGTCGTTTTGCATACCGTGTTTCTATACTTAACTCTGGTAACTTATCAGACTCAGGATCATAGGACCCTATAAAAGGTCTACCACTAATGATCGTTTCCGATTCATGTAAGTCTGATCGATAAGAAAGGTTCGCCCCTCTATTGCGAAAACGAAACTCCCTTTCTTCTTCACGAGTTAGTGCTCTCCCCTCAGGTCTAGCAAACTCCTGATCATTAATCTTAGTGATCCGTCCTCTTACCATCGGAGTAATTCCTTGAAGAGGAGTCTTCTTATCTTTGAAAAAATTATTTACATCTTTAACTTGTTCTTCCTGAATATCGAAAAGAAAGAGTGTCGGAATTTTTGAACCATCGACATCATCTAACTCAGAGTTAAGCCCTGCTCTAATCTGAGGGATGAGAGTTAATAGTAAAACTCCTTGAGCGATTGCCAAAAAAGCCGCCATACTGGAAGCCTTATGCCTAGAGAGATAAAGTAGAGCATGTTTTGTTGAAAGGGCGAATTTTGAGCTAATTTTCTCTAAGAACTTAAAGAATGGATATAGAAGTGCCACTCCAATTAACCCTTGGAGAAAAAATAATCCAAAGAATAGAGAACCAATTTTAACTGAGTGACTAACAACAATTCCCACACCCCAATAAAAAATCAACCAAGGTATAAACCATGATAGACCTGGTTTCAAGTTTACTTGTCTCATATCTTCTTGAAACAAGTCATTTGCCCCAGAGCTCAATCCTCGTTGGAGTAACGGAAACCCAATTAAGAAAGTTCCGAGAGTTCCTATAATAAAGGCCAAGAGAGTAAATTCGTAATCTAGATGAAAACTCATATTAAAAGTAAACATTTTTGAAATGAGTGAAGATAGTGAGAAAAAGAGAAGATTTCCAGCGACCAGTCCAATTAGAGTTCCAGCAAGTCCTAATAACATTAAATAGGAGATATAGTACTTTCGAAGTTGTTTTTTTGTCCTTCCTAGGGCGAGATAAATGGCCATCTCTTTTCTTTTTCGAGAGATAAAACTTCTAAAGAGATAAAAAAGACCAACACTTGAAAGGAAAAGTGCAACAAGAGAAACAAGCCCCAAAAAGTCGGAAAGGTACTGAAGGAATCGCCCGACTTGCTCCCCTGTTTTTTCAGGAGTTAATACTTTTGGACCTACTTCAGTAAACAAGTCTTCAATTTTTTTGGCCAACGGTTTGACTTCAACATATTCATTCAATTTATAGTGAATACTATGAAACGCAGTACTTCCTTTTTGAAAAAGCTTTGCTTTTAACTCCCCTTCTGGTGACATAAATACTCGAGGGGCCATGGCCCCCATCTGAAAAGATTGCTGAGGATCCTTCTCTACAATATTTTCAATTATAAATTCAGCATGTCCTAAAGATATTTTATCACCCAATCCTAAATTCATTTGAGTGGCAATTTCTGGGTAAATCCAAACAGTTTTACCATTAGAGAATTGATCTGACCTTTCCATAGGTTTAGTAAATTGCATTTCCCCATAAAAGGGAAAGCCATTTGGAAGTGTTTTCACATTGACGAGACGAGTTTTATTTTCAGCCTTAAGCATAGAAAACATACTGATTCGACTAATCTTAGTGAAGTTCTTAGGAAGTAATCTTTCAATTTCTTTTATTTTCTCATCTGAAAATTTACTTCTACTCGAAAGAGCAAGATCACTCCCTAAAATATTTCGAGATCTTTTATTGATACTTTCTTGAAAAGAAGATTTAAAACCAAGAAGGCCCACAAGTCCAATTAACCCGAAAGACAAATTGATGATAAAGAAAAGATGAAACTTCTTGTTAAACTTGAAGTCTCTTAAGATCTCACTGAGCATTATTATCCTCAGGAACAAGTCCACCACCAGAGAGAGACCAGGTTTGATCACATTGTGTTGCGAGAGACCTATTATGTGTTACAAGTACAAGTCCTGTATTTTCTTCTTTAACAAGTTCAAAAATAAGATTCATTACGTCATCACCAGTTTTATCATCTAAACTACCACTGGGCTCATCTGCTAATAAAAGCTCAGGTCTAATGATTAGACTTCTAGCAATGGCCACTCTTTGCTTTTCTCCACCACTCAATTGAGAGGGTAAGTGATCTAGTCGATGGGAAAGTCCAACTCTTTCCATAAATTGTTTGGCGTATTCAGTCTCATTTTGTTTACCTTGGATCTCCAAAGGTAAACAAACATTTTCTAATGCTGTTAAATGAGAGATGAGGTGAAACTGCTGAAAGACGATTCCAATTTTTCCATTTCGAAGTTGGGTGATGCTTTCTTCGTTCATTGAGCAAATATCTTGCCCACAAAACTTAATTGAACCCGTATCAGGTCGATCAAGACCAGCTAACAATGAAAGAAGTGTGGATTTACCACTACCACTCTTTCCAATTATCGAGGCTGTCTTCCCCTTCTCTAGGTTAAAGTCTAAGTTATTCAAGATTTGAATATGGTTTTCACCTTGAGTAAAACTTTTTGAAAGGTTATCAATTGATAAGAGGCTCACAGCATTGGCTCCAAATACTTAAGTACAGTTTTTTTCATTATGAGGTGCCCAGCTTCATTAGGATGAATTCCATCGGCTTGGTTTAACTCTTTTTGAGCAGCTACACCTTCGAGTAAGAAAGGAATATGAACAAGTTTATGTTTTTTAACTAAATCCTTATACATCTTTTTAAATTTCCCTGTGTACTCAGGGCCATAGTTTGGAGGTAACATCATCCCGGCCAAGGCAACATTTATATTATTCTTTTTTGCTAACTCGATAATTCCATCAAGGTTTTCTTGAGATGTTTTAATCTTTACTCCTCTAAGGCCATCATTTGCTCCTAGTGCTAACACAAGAATTTCTGGTTTAGCTTTGAGAAACCAACGGAGTCGTTTTTTCCCAGAAGAAGTTGTCGATCCACTAACTGATCCGTTTAAAATTTTAACATTTTTGTTTTTCTTATTAAGTTCTTTTTCAATGAGGGAAACGTAAGACTTTTCTTTGGCAACTCCATACCCCGCAGTCAATGAGTCTCCGATAAAGAGAATCTTTCTGGGTTCGTTCGCGAAGACAAGTGAGGTAAAAGAAAAAAAGAGTGTAATTATGTATATTGATTTCATTGAAGGATTATACTAGTTGTTTAACTAATTTAGTAGCCTCATGCACTGCCTCATCAAACTCCTCAACAAGGTTTTCTTTAGGTTCTTTGCCATATTTCAGTAGTATATACATCTCAAACACTTTGTTGACATTTTCTTGACCAAAAAATTGCAAAGAAGTTTTCTCTTTTATAGTTGAGGGCCCCATATAACTCTCAATATCTATCGATTTTTTTGTCAATAGCGCCAAGAATTTACGGTATGTGACTTCCCATTTTGGTAGCGATGCCTTTTTTCTATTTTGAATAAAAATGGCGAGGCCAACAACAATTGTACAAACTAAAAGACAGATGAGTAAAAGATAGATAGGTCTTTTATATTCAACCCCAAGTTTTTTAAAGAAATCCTTTTGAGCATCGTAATCATATCCTAAGAAGTTACGATTTAGCTCATAGTAATACATATCAAGAGTAAACTTTAACTTCTTTAAGAATGAATTGTTTAATCTGGCCATAAATTCAGATTCGCTAATATTCTCTGGCTTTTTAAGGCCTAAGAAAAAAGCATTAGCCCCATAACGAATTCTGTTTGGAGCAATCCAAGAGGTTGGATCTGTTCGAACCCAGCCTGAATTGGGATTAAATACCTCGACCCAAGCGTGAGCATCTTTTCCTTGAATTAAATAGTATTTACCAACAGGATTAAATTCTCCTCCTTGAAAACCGACAACAACTCTAGCATCTAACCCCATTAATCTAAACAGAATGGCCGCTGCAGATGCATAGTGCTCGCAAAACCCTTTTCTCCTTTCAAAAAGAAACTCATCGAGAGGACTCTTTGAGTTATATTTCCCAGGGGCCAGCGTGTATTCAAACTTCTTGGAAAAAAAGAGCTGTTTTACGGCCAAAATTTTCTCGTCAAATTTTTTTCCTTCTCCAAGTCTTGTCGCTAACGATTTCACATTATTAGAAATATTTTTTGGCAATTGCTGATATACTTTTTTTTCTTTTTTACCAAGTGGAACAAAAGATGTTTCAACCACAGTTGAACTGAAACGAATTTTTTGATTATTATAGGGAGTCATCTTAAAAGTATATCCAACGAGACGTTCTACTTTTCCTCGAGATTTTCGATTCACTCGATTTGATCCTTCAAGTAAAAAGAGTGGGCTTTTTTCAATAGTGTCGAAATCAACCTCATAACTGAATTTCACTTTCTCTGAAAATCTGTAGAAGTACTTGTTTTTGGTATAACCAGGAACCCAGTTGAAACCGTCAGTTCTGGTTAAAGCAGCACCTCTCCAATACATATCAAATTGAGAGAAGTCGTTTTTACTAATCTTTGCACGAAAGACGTTCTTATTTGAGGTTACAATTTCTGAAAGATCTCCAGGGTTTAATTTCTCAGAGAAACCCATCATTCCTTTGTCATCAATATTACTTATAAAGAAGTTTCCAAGATATAGTCGTGGAAACGAAAAGAACAAGACTAAGGCCAAAGGAATTGAAGCAAGAAATACTTTAAGTGTGATTTTTATTCTTTCTTTATCTAAACTAAACTCGTGATTGGTATTAAAAACGGCAAGGTAATAAAAAAGAACTAAACTTAAACCTGCAACATAAGCTAAAACCGCTAACGACTCCGATGAAAGGAGATGACCAACTAATAATAACTCTACGATCAAAACAAACATGAAAAAGTCTCTAGGCTTTTTCATTTCAAAAAGCTTAATCACAGCGAGTATTGAAAGTAACCCCTTCCCTGCTTCTAAACCCTTAAGACTTCCAAAACTTCTAAAGACAAGAACTGTAGATACAATAATGAAAAAGTATCTTAACAGCCGCGGAAGTTGGATATCGCGTTTATCTAGAAAGTAACAAAGTAAAACTCCAAATCCGGAAAATGCAATGGTGATATTATTATGTTGAGAAAGAAATGGCGCCATCGAGAGGACATATAAGATGAGGGGATAAAGGAGATTGTTTTTCCTAATATTAATCCTCATAAATAAACAACTTCTTTCTCAACTGATCCAAGAAAATTCATACAGGTGATGAAGTGTTCTCTACCGACGTCAGGTTGAACATGAACTCCATCCCACTCTATTCCAAACTTCCAACCTTTTATTCTCGCGGCATCAAGAATCCCAGCAAGAAACTGTAATCCTTTCTCTAGCTCAATTCCATCTATCATTTTAGGATTAATAATGACTTCTTTCTCAACTGGAGATATGAAGTCTTTTTTCATTAACTTTTTTGTTCGAGCAAAAACTTTCCAATCAATCCTATTAACCGGGTCCCCCTCGTTGTATGAACTATGTCCTTCAAAGTCATTATCGCCTCGAATGGTAGTATTTGTAATATCGAATGTTTCACCCAGATTATATTTTTCAAGTTGATCTAATGGTTCAATTTTAGGATGAACAATAAAATCCTTGTTTACTTTTCCATAACTCCAACTGTAAAAAATTCCAAATGGGAATGTTGTTTTTAGACTTATAGACTTTAAATTGTATTTCCCTCTCTCCATTCCCTTAAACTCAAGTTGGACATCTTTATATTCTTTTCCTTCTAAATTTATGGATATTGATTTATTTATGGAGCCTTTGTTTATTTCAATATCGTATCTTTTTTTCTCTGTTGGATTATTCAATTCAGCATCTAAGTAAAAATCTTGTCCTGCCTCGATAGATTCTGGGAGCCAGCAGTTTTTTAATTCCACATCCTTCAAATTAAAATGAGTATAAATAGACGAGGTCATCACAATAGACACAAATAAAAAAGTACTTGAGAAGGCAAGAGAGTGCCCGTAAGAAAGTGAAATAATAAAAAGTATAAAGATAATGGCTATGAAATATCCACCATGCCCAGTTGGAAGAATATAAACTCTTCCATAACTAGTTTGTAGCCTACGGGAGAGATACTTCTTTGATGAGTCTATGAATTTCATTCATTCCTTTTTTAAGACCTTTGGTTCCCCCTACTCTATGTCCCCAAACGAAAGGAAGAAGCTCTTGTATGTCTTCAGGAAGTACAAAGTCTCTCTCTCTTATCCAGGCCAGAGCTTTTGAAGAAATAACTAAGTCCTTTCCACTTCTGGGAGATAGAGAATGACCAGTAGAGAAGTTATTTCGACCATAACTTAGGAGATCTAAAATATAGTCATAAAGATTTTCGGCAAGATGAATTTGCTCTATTTCCTTTTTAATTAGTTTTAACTTTTGAGATCCTAGGCCTTCACCTATATTTTTTATCATTTCAGAAGTGTCACCTTGTTGAAGGATTAACTTTTCAAATTCTCTTTGAGGAAAATCTAAAACGAGACCCATTGTAAAGCGATCTATTTGTGATTCAGGAAGAGGAAAGGTTCCGACTTGTTCAAATGGGTTTTGAGTAGCAAGAACAACAAAAGGCTCTGCTAAGTCATATGTCTTCCCATCTACGGTAACACTCTTCTCTTCCATTGCCTGGAGTAATGCACTTTGAGTTTTTGGTGTCGCGCGGTTTAGCTCATCTGCTAAAACAAAGTGACCAAACAAGGGTCCTGGACGAAATTCAAAGTCATTTGAAGTCGAGTTAAAAATGGCACTCCCTGTTATATCTGAAGGAAGTAAATCATTTGTGAATTGAATTCTAGTGACTTCATGCCCAGCAACTCGAGCAAGTATTTTCGCCAATGTTGTCTTCCCAACCCCAGGAACATCTTCCAAAAGGAGATGCCCACCACTCAATATGCATATCATGGCCTTCTCGACTTGGGTTTCTTTCCCAAGGAGAACCTGTGACGCATTTTTCAATAGTGTCTTACATTCGTCTAAAAGTGCATTTGATGTTTTTGGACTGTCATTCAGCATTTATCTATTATAATGTCGAAGTTGCGTAGAACGTAGGTAATTTTTTTTGCCCATTAAAGGTGGTTATATGAGTGATTTATACGGTTATAAAGTAAAAGATATCAATGGTGCTGATGTTTCTTTAGAAGATTATAAAGGTAAAGTTCTTTTAATCGTAAACACCGCCAGTAAGTGTGGTTTTACACCACAGTATACTGGACTTAATGAGCTCTATAATAAGTATTCGTCAGATGGCTTTGAAGTACTTGGCTTTCCTTGTAACCAGTTTGGAAAACAAGAACCTGGTTCAGATGAAGAAATCAAAAGTTTTTGTGATATTAGTTTCAAAATAAATTTTCCAATGTTTTCGAAAGTAGATGTAAACGGTGGAGATGCAGCACCTCTTTATGATTATCTAAAAGCAGAAGCTCCAGGTTTACTAGGCTCAAAAGCAGTTAAGTGGAACTTCACAAAATTTTTAGTAGATAAGGACGGAAATGTTCTAAAAAGATTCGCTCCTAAGGACACTCCAGAAAGTATCGAGCGTGAAGTTAAAGAACTTTTATAGATGAAAAAGCTACTTCTTACAGGTTTTGGACCTTTTCATACACATGAGTCTAACTCGACTTTTGAGGTCACAAATCTACTTGATGGAACAATAATAGGACCATTTGAAGTAACTGGGGTTATCTTACCAGTTGTGTTTGAAGAAGTGTTTCCAACGCTTAAAGAGTCCATCGAAAAAAACTCTCCAGATGTCATTGTTCTCACAGGCATGGCCTGGGGAAGAGACGAAATTAGCCTTGAAAGAATTGCTATTAATCTCATTGATAGTGAACGAAAAGATAATAATGGAGTTCAGTACACAGAAACGAAAATCTCTGAGAATGGAGAAAATGCCTTTTTCTCAACTCTCCCACTTCAAAAAATTAAATCCACACTTGATCAACTTGATATAAAAGTGAGTTTTTCTAATACTGCTGGAACTTATGTCTGTAATCAGATCATGTATAAATGCCTCGAGTTCCTAAAAAGTGAGGATCAAAAAATACCAGCTGGCTTTATCCATCTCCCTCCTGATAAGACTTTAAAAAGTGAATCTTCATGGGATATTCAAGACTTAAGCAAGGCCATGGAGGAGTTGATTAAGGCCTTGAAATATTAGGAGTTTCCTGTTTTAATCCCCTTTTTTATCTATGATTTTGGTACTTTAAAAATCGCCTCATATCATTGGTATTGAGGGCCATCAAAGACCTTGTTATACTTCTTAAATTGATTCCGACACTGCACGTTTGTTCCATAAAATTGATCAATAATTAAGTCACAAGTATTTCTCTTGGAGGATACGTGTACAAATTATTATTTATTCTTTTTATAACAACTTCTTGTGCTGGACCAATGACTCCATTCGGAGCAGATCCTCTTTTTACTACAGAGGGAAGAGTTCCGATTCATGAAGTCAAAAAACACTCTCAGAAGGAAAATATGAGAATGCCAGCATCTCTTGATCGTCTTAATGACAATGTTGTTAAGATCTCCTTTTCTCCTGATAGATTAAAGTTGCATGACAAATCTAAACTTAAAATTACTATTTCCGATTCAGATGGAATTGATATCCATCACACAATTAGATTGTTTTACGATGGTGTTGAAATTACAGATACATTAGAAAAATATGCAAAGAAGACTGTAACAAAAAACAAGGTCACTTTTGAACTTAATGACTTTCGCCTATTACCGGATAGAGAAAACGATATCATTGTAGGATATCGTAGTTCCCCTATCTCTCCCATTGTTTTCAAAAAATATCCCAATCCAATATGTAAGTGGAGAGATAATCTCACGATCAAAAATTCAAAACGATTTGAAGATAAATTAGAAACATTAAAAACTATAGAGAATGTTTCCCTCATGGCCGGAGTGAATCCAAACTTCATTGCAGGATTAGTTGCACAAGAGTCTTCATTCGATCCACATGCCGTAAGTATAGCAAGAGCGATTGGCCTTACTCAGGTTACTGCTCTTGCAGAAGAACATATTTTACAAGTTCATTCTGATTGGCCTTCTTATTCTGGTATTAATCGTTATTCCGTCCCTGTCATTAAAGGCCTTATTGTTCTTGGAAAAGTTAATCACGAAAATGAGTGGAGACTTAACCCTTACTACTCTATCAAGGGTGGAATTGAATATATGGAATTCATAGAAAATTATTGGAAGCGAGACGAGAACCTCAATATAATCCAGGAACAACTCGGTAAGAAAAAAAAGCATATAAGCGATATCTTACTCGCTAGCTATAATTCAGGTCCCTATAGAGTTAAAAGAAATCTTATTAAAAAAGGAAACAACTGGCTTAAAAGTAAAAACTTAAAAGAAGCAAGGAAGTACGTTAAGCGGGTAAAGAGTTATTGTTATCATTTCTCTACAGAGTTAGAGACAAAAATATAAGAGAGAGAATACCATGAGAAACAAACCCATAGTATTTAATATGTATTGCATATTCTTTTCGTTAATCGCATTGTCTTTTCCTTTGCAGATAATGTTAGTTTATGATCACAGCCCCCTTGAAGTCGTATCTATTTTTTCAAAGCTAACGATTATCAATCATGTGTGTATTGCTCTTCTCATAATCAATAGTTGGTTGGCCTGGAAAGGAGATGCATTTCTCAAGTGGACTCTACCAGTATTGATAGGCTTTATTGCCTTCAATAATTGGGTGGTTTCTAAATATGGATTCGACTTTGACTTCAATTCTACAACTCTCGCCACAATACTGTTTACTGTAGTTACCTCAAGTATCCTTTTTACAAAAGGCATGGATATATTAGACAACCCAGAAAAAAGATGGTGGCTAATTCCTAAAAGATATCAAAAGAAACTTCCTATCTATGTTAAGACTGCCCAGGAGGCTTTTTTACTTGGTAAAACATTTGATATTAGTTCTACTGGGGTATTTATATCCATCAATGAAACCAGAGATCATTTTAAAGGAAGAAACGATCCCTCTATTCTTCCAGGAGAGACTGTCGATATTCAAATCCCAAGTCATGGGAATTTAGATTTCACATGTAAAGCTAAGGTTATTAGAAAAACTCAAGGAGGTGGAGCTTACCCAGGAGGGCTGGGAATTCAATTTGAAGATATTGATTTAATTAATAAGTATAAGCTTTATAAGATAATGAGAACGAGTGAATTTTCTTGGTCGTAATTAAGAAGTAACTTCAGCATCGAGAAGTTCTATCTGGGCCTTCATCTTTTCCCATGCCTCTTGCGACAATCGAAGAGCATCAGATGTATCAAGTCCAGTAGTAGGGATAGGTTCTAAAACTTGTCCAAGTATTTTGCCACTCTTCAGTTTATTTGTATCAGTGTTGACGTGATATGAGTTAAAACACATTGGAACAATTGGAACTTGAGCATCAATAGCAGTTCTGAAGGCACCACTTTTAAAAGGTAGAAGTCCTCTACCGCGTGACCTTGTTCCCTCTGGCATTATCCATATTGAGATATTCTTATTTCTAATCATATCTGTAACTTTATTCATGGAGGCCTTGGCCTTTCTCTTATTTGTTCTATTAATGAGAATATTTCCAGATAACCAGTAAAACCATCCAAAAATAGGGATTCTGATTAATGAAATTTTACCAAGAGAGACAGTTCTTTTAGGTATTGCTACTCCACCAAGTATCAAGTCTAAATTATTTTGGTGAGGAGCGATAACGACGCATGGTCGATTGTTATCAAGGATTTCACTTCCTCGAAGTTCATACTTCAGTCCCATTATTTTCAATGCAGGGTAACCAAAAAAGCGCCCGATAAGTCTTAAGTTATCTGGGTGAAATGGACGAAAAAGACAGAAAACAAGCCCAAGGCCAGTGGTTAGAATTAACCATAAAAAATAAAGTATATACCTTATCGATCTGAGCATTTCAGCTATCCTTTGAAGGAGATACTCTGCCTCAATGGGCCCCTTTTTGTAAACCTCTGTAATAAAGAAGCAAATGCTTGTAGGCTTGTTAAAAAGATGTTCTTATGTGCTCTATGTTAGAAGAGTATAAACGAGACCTTAAAGGTCTTTTCTTATTCGCGCTCCCTTTGATCGCTGGACAAGTCGGTCAGATGTTATTTGGTACCGGCGATATGATGGTAGCTGGGCGCTACTCAACAACTGTTGTTGCGGCCCTTGGAGTAGCCAATGCGATGATGGGGCCATTTGTCATGATTGGACTCTCCGTCACATACGCTGTTGGAAGCTTAACTGCTAAGGCCAGAGGTGAAGACAAAGACCATAATAAAATGCTCGCCACAAGTTTGCTTATGTCTCTTCTCATTGGGACAGCTCTTCAATTAATTCTTCAAGTTCTTATCTACAAAATTGATCTCTTAGGTTTTGATAAAGAGAGAGAAGAATTGATTGCAATTTATTTACAATGGTGTGGTTGGAGTATTACTCCAATGCTCGTCTTTCAATC
>JAGSHI010000167.1 GCA_023954635.1 Bacteriovoracaceae bacterium | reverse complement strand
CAAGAATGGTATCAGAAAGTTCTAACTCTACCCCTGCTATTTCTGTAACTTTAAAATATAGCTCTTCAGTCTTATAGGTAAGGCTTTCTTTAGAGGCCACGAAGTAAAGTCCAAGACAGATTCCGAGATCAACAGCTCCACCTTTTATACGGTCAGCATAGCTCGCCATCTTCATTTGATCGGAATGTTTTTCTTCTAATTTTGCCTTTCTTTTCTCACCAGCAAGAGTTTGCGTTTCAAGAGCAAGCCCTCCGGATTTACGTTTTAAAAGAGCATCTGGAGAAGCAACCTTTGCTTTAGTACGTCTTCCCTTCTCTTCTCTTTCAGCTAGGTCACTTGAATCTACTTCAAATTTTCGGGTCGTGTCTTTTTTGACTTTTGACATTTAAAATCCTTTTTAAAGTCGATCAATTTTTTCTAAGATCTCATCAACCTTTTCTTTAGCCTCATCACACTTATTCTTCCATTCTTCATGATCAAGCGCTTCATTTTTATTCATAATTAATTCGCCAAAAGCCTTAGTCTTATCATTAAATTCTTTTAATAACTTAACAGCAAGATCTTCATCTTCTAGTGTTTCTAATTTAGAAATTATTCGGTCAATTTCCTTAGTATCAAGCATTACTTAACCATTCCAAGTTTCTTACCTTTATTGATTTTTACCATGTCATCGATAATGAACAATGCTTCTTCAAGTCCAGCATCAGTTCTAAGTTGTTTAACCCATTCTTCTTTAGACTTTTTAAAGTCTTCCTTCCAATGGTCTTCATCCTCTTTTTTAATATCGATATTTCCTCTTAGGGACTTTTCAAAATTAGAAACAAGTATTTGCTTATTCTCATCTTCAATTTTTAACTGTTTCGTCATTTTCACATTTTCTTCATCTTCTTTTAAAACAGTGTCTAGATTTAGACTTGCAACAGTGTCTTCTCTTTTTGAAATAAGGTAATCTAAAGACTTTTGAATTTTTCCATATTTCTTTGAACTTTTAACTCTCTTTGAACTTCTCTTCTTTAATAAGGCCATATCCCATGAACCTTTTTTCCAAGGCGTAAAATTAAGAGGTTTAACTTTGTCCCACTTTAAAGAGTAGTCGAGATCTTTCTCTCTATTTTTTGTATATCCCATTGGATCAGGAAGAATAATATCAGGAGTAACTCCTTTATATTGTGTTGATGCTCCAGTCACTCTATAAAACTTTTGAATAGTGACTTTTAGAGCGCCCATTCCAGCTTCTCCGAAGATAGAAGCAATTGGATTTCTATTGAGATCTAGTACGGCCTGAACAGTTCCTTTCCCATGGGAGTATTCTCCTCCAACGATTACTGCTCTTCTATAGTCTTGCATTGCTCCTGCAAGAATTTCTGAAGCTGATGCTGAATATCTATTTGTCATGACAACCAGTGGTCCATCATAAGTAACTGACGAATCATCATCTCTAAGAACATCAATCTTTTGTCTATGATCTTTAATTTGGACAATTGGTCCTGTCTTAATAAAGAGACCAGACATTTGCCTAGCATCTTCTAAAGCCCCTCCTCCATTATTTCGAAGGTCAAGAATCATGGCATCAATGTTTTGCTTCTTAAGCTCTACTAGTTCTCTTCTTACATCATCTGTACAGTTACGTCCCCCATTTCCAAAATCTCTATAGAATTTGGGAACAGTAATATAACCAATTTTGAGTCCAAGTTTTTTATGAGTTAGAACACTTGATTTAGCATAACTCGCACCAATTTTAATGACATCTCTTAGGATAGGTATTACTTTTCTAGAGCCATCAGATTTTTTCACCGTAAGTTTTACAACTGTATCTTTTTTCCCTCTGATATATCGAACAGCCTCATCGACACCCATACCTACTAGGTCTACACCTTCTTTGGCCTTAAAGTCATCTTTGACTAAAGTGATAATATCATCAACTTCGAGTCCTTTTTGTCTCCAAGCAGCTCCTCCAGGAACAATTCTAACGACTTTGATATAATCACCATCTTCTTGAAGAACGGCCCCAATTCCTTCTAAAGAGCCTGATATATCGATATCAAAATCTTCTTTTCTTTTAGGTGGCATATAAAGAGTGTGAGGGTCGTATATATTCGCTAATGCATTGATGAAAGACTCTGAATAATCGATATGATCTCTTTCTAAAAGTCTTTTTAGTATCTTCTTATATTTCTTATCTACTTTCTCATGAGCCTTCTTCCTCATTTCAGAATCAGTAAGTTTCTTTTCTTTTTTCTTCTTTTTCTTCTCTTTCTTTTTGTCTTTATTATCTTCGTCATCTTTTTGTTCATCACGAATCGCAAGATACCTTGAAAGAGTGAAGTTTTTAAACTGCTTTCTCCAGTGCTCTTTCATTTCTTTTTCACTGGTATTCCACTTTCTTTTATCTGGGTCGAGTTGGAGTTCTTCCTTAGTTTTAAAGTTGAAAGATTTCTTGAAATACTCTGCTCTCCAGCTATCAACCTGTTTAACTCTCTTATCTAATATTTTCTGAGTTTCTTGAATCAGTTTATGTTGGCCGTTAACAAGTTGATCATCCATTTTGGAATTAAACTTTCTAAGACCATCAATATCTTTCTTTAAAAGAAATTGTTTACCGTAATCTACTCTTTTAAGATATTCCTCAAATGCTTTTTTAGAAACATCGTCATTTATAACAAGATGTTTATAATGATAATTCTCTAGAGCATTCTTAATAAGAGTCCCAAGCAATTTATCCTTCCTAGGATCTGCAACAGCTTTCTTTTTCTTTGAAGGACCTTTTGCAACTGCGATGTTAATTGAAATAATGAACATCAAAAATGTAACTAGAAACTTTCTCATTTGTACTCCGTAAATCGTTAGGTAAAGTATTTATAAATACTTATCCCTATATGATACGGCCGGAGGTCATTAGAAAAAAGGGTGAAATTAAGGACTTAGATTCCTTCAACCGACCTTTTTAATAAGTAAAAGAAATTACTCACCTTGAAAAGATCACATTAATGATTTTGACAAGAAGTTAACAATCCATTGACGCTAATATCAAAAACTTCCGCGTCATCTAGTGCATTATTCAACTCATCACTAAAATCATTTTCTTTACTGTACTCATGCCAATAGTCATTCTTAGGCTTTATGACAGGGTGTTTTGGTGCAAACATAGAACATGCATCATCGTGAGGAATCACTGAAATATCATGTGTCCCAATTTCTTTGGCCAACTTGATTGTTTCTTTTTTATTAAATCCTATAAGAGGTCTCATGATGGGCATTAAACTGACTTCATCGATCAAGGAAATATTGCCTATTGTTTGACTACTCACCTGCCCAAGAGAATCCCCAGTCAGTAGTGCGTCAGCATTAATTCTCTTGGCCAACTTGTTTGTGCATTCAACCATGAATTTTCGAAACAAAATTGTCCGATAATTTTCTTTACAAGTTTTGGCTATTTTTTTCTGTAGCTTTCCAAAAGGAACGATCCAAAGTTTAGATCCTGCCTGATATGTTCCAAGAACAGAGGCTAACTTTTCAATTTTTTCTTTTACTTCTTCTCCAACAAATGGATAGGAGTAATAAAAAACAAAAGTTTGTTTACATCCTCTTTTGGACATTAAGTAACTAGCGACGGGAGAATCAAAACCTCCACTTAACATTGTTACAAGATGCCCATTTGTTCCAACAGGCAACCCTCCAGGGGCCATCAAAGTCTTGGTAGAAACATAAAAATGTTCAGGTAAGACTCTGATCTTGACCATCACATCAGGGTTCTTGACATCAACTTTCAAATTAGGTCTGGCTTCAAGAATCAGATGCCCAATATGTCGATTTATTTCCATACTATTTTTTGGATATTTTTTAAATGACCTGAGTGTTTCTACTTTGAAAGTAAAGTTTTGATCTTCCCTAGCATCGAGTTCTTTTAGTATCGGATCCATTAATTGATCATAGTCTAGAGGAATTTCTCGAACAGGAATGACTTGAAATATTCCTCCCAGACGTTTTAACCCTAATAATGTTTCTTCTGTAAAAGGTGTTTCTGACCTGAGAAGAAATCTCTGACTTTCAATTTTTACATTTACTCTTTTCTTATGCCAGGCCTTAAGAGCTTTCTCGATATTCTCTTTCATCGCTCGAAAATAGTCACCTCGGTTTTTCCCTTTTAACCAAAGCTCATCTACTAGTAATGCAAGAGTATTGTAATCATTCATCTCATAAAACCTTTTAGATCCTCAACCGTTTCGACTAAAGTGTCACAGAAAGATTGAATTTGTTTGAGGTCATTCCCTGGTCCAAATGAAATTCGAAGAAAGTTTTTATGGAATTTTTCATCAATCCCTAGTGCTTCAAATGTTGGGTTGTAACCTTTTATTTTACTACTACAAGCTGAGCCTGATGCTAAGTAGATGTCCTCTTCTTCCATATGCCTAAGAATAATATCAGAAGAGATTCCTTCTATTTTTAACATTAGAATTTGAGGAACAGTATTTTCTATTGAATATGGAAACTCGAATTGATTATTTTTTGAGCTTATTGTTTCTCGAACATACTTATTAAGTTCAAGCATTTTTTCATTAACATCGTTTAAGTTTTTATTCACAATTTCGAATGCTTTTTCAAATGAAAGGACAAAAGGTGTATTTTCCGTACTACTCCTTAGCCCCTCCTGCTGAGAACCTCCGAGAAGAAGTGGTAGAATACTAACCCCATTTTTCAAATACAATGCTCCGATTCCCTTTGGTCCTTGTATCTTATGGGCCCCAAAGGAGTAAGAGGATGAACCTATTTTTGAAAGGTCTACATCTAATTTACCTACTGCCTGCATCCCATCGAGGTGGAAATGACAATTTTTCCAATCTTTTAAGATTGCTCCTAACCTCTCTACATGTTGAGAAATTCCAGTTTGATTATTTACATGTGCTAAGCATACTAATTTAGTTTTTTCAGATATTTTTTCTGATAATTCGTTTAGATCCCAGAGACCATCAATTCTATTTGCGATAGCGACAGGTACAACTCCCTTCTCGCTAAGATTTTCAATCGCATTCACAAGAGAAGGATGGTCCGCCTTATTATAGAATACTTGATCACCAGCTCTTAAATCTAACCCTCGAATTATTGTTGTATTTGCTTCTGTTGCTGAGCTAGTAAAAACTAACTGTCCTCCACTACCATTCATCAAACTCAAAAAGTTTAACTTAACCTTATCAATCAATTTTTTTTGAGTTTTACCAAGTTTGTGGGAAGCTGAAGGATTAGCAAAATACAATTCTAAGGACTCATTTAAAGTCTTAAGAACCTCAGGATGAATAGGTGTACTCGCTGCATTATCTAGATAAATCATGATGCCGGATTATGCCCCTCTAGACACAGACAGTCAATAATACTTTTAATTGTTTACCCCCTTACACCCTAGTTACAAGTCTATTATTATTAACCTGAATTCAAGATTAATAATAAAAACATATAAGGATAATAAATGGATGCTTATTTGCAATCTCCAGACATTTTTGAAAACCAAGTTTTCTTTTCTACGGATGATGATATTTGGAAAGTTGATATTGAAGGAGGAGTTTCCTCCCGTCTGACATCAGGTAAAGGTGCTAGCTACAGACCTCGAGTTTCTCCAAAGGGAAATCAACTTGCTTATGTTGGACTAAATGATGGACAAAGCGATGTCTACGTAATGCCCTCGATAGGAGGGATTCCAAAAAGAATAACTCACTATGGAGATACAAGTTTAGTTGGTTGGAAGGATGAGAATCACATCATTGTTCTAACGACAGACTTTTCATTCCACAGATCCGTAAGTTTTGCTTACTTAATCAATGTAAGTACTCTCAAATCAAAACAGATTAATGTTGGTCCAACTAGATATGTTGACTATGGCGAGAGTAAAGAAGTTTTACTCTGCAGAAATATGGGAGACCCAGCAAGATGGAAGCGCTACAGAGGCGGAACAGTTGGACGGATATGGGTGGACTCAACAGGATCAGGAAACTTCAAAGAGATATTAAAAGATCTACCATCCGATCTTGCCTACCCTCAGTTCATTGGGAAAAGAATTTATTTCATCTCCGATCATGAAGGATATGCAAATATATACTCGTGTACTTCAACAGGCAGAGGAGTTAAGCGACACACTCACCATGAAGACTATTATGTAAGAAACTTTAGTTACCATGACGGAACAATTATCTATCAAGCAGGTGCTGAACTATTTTTACTCGATGTTGCCAGTGAAGAATGTGAGCAAATCGATATTCAAGTTCCTGTAAATGGGACTCATGCGAACCCTAGGTTTGAATCTCCTTATAGAAACTTACAAGATTTTTCTTTGTCACCAGAGGGAGATGAAGTCGCAATTTTAACAAGAGGGAAACTCTTTACGATGCCACCATGGAGTGGAGCACCGATGAGTTTAGGGAAAGTTGATGGACTTAGGTATAAACGGCCTGACTATATTGTGAACCCAAATGAGCAGGAAGAAATTATCTCTGTCATGATGGATGATGATACAGAGGAAGAAATTATCATTTTCAATTTAGATGAAGGAAGTTCTCGGAAACTCAAACTCAGCTTTGAATTGGGAAAAACATATGACTTCGAAATTAACCCTAAGAAGTACACTATGGCGTTAATTAATAACCGCGCAGAGATTTGGTATGTCGACCTTAAGACGGGAAAAGGAACTCTCATTGAGAAGAATCCCCATATTGAAATGCAAACTGTGAACTGGTCCCCTTGTGGTACATGGCTGGCCTACAAAGGTGCTGAAGATAAAGGAAAAACAGGTATAAAGGTT
>JAGSHI010000179.1 GCA_023954635.1 Bacteriovoracaceae bacterium | reverse complement strand
TCATAAATAAATCCTTTGGCCGTAAATCTACCAGAAATTACCCTTTCTATTAAGTTTAAAAGGAATTGCGCTTAGGGCCAAACACTTAAGCAGGACCTATTGAATTGACCTTCTGCTAAATAATAGTATTCGGACTCAAATAGGACTTTATTTTCATGCTTTTTACAGCTTTTTATAGCTTTTTCAACATGCTCTTTGTGCCATGGGTAAGTATCCCCTGCATTATTTCGTAGTAATAGAAGCAATTGAAAATTGTCAGGGGGAGTCACCATTGTGTTCGGTGCATAAATTTCAATGCCAGGCCTCATTACTCTTTGAATAACACCACCGGAAGCAACTATTTTTCGGCCTTTATATAATTGATCAATTTTTTCCATTATAAGAGCTGTTTCCTCGGCATACTTACTATCGAACCGGCACTTCTTACTTTTAGACAGAATCAATGTATTAAAAAACTTGGTGTATCTTCCAGAAGCTGTAGCGATAAAAGCGATCATAATAACGGCAGCTATTCTTTTATTTTTTAAGATTTGTTTATAGCCGTCAGATAAAAAACAAATTGTTAATAGTGGAGCCAGAAATGCAGCACCATAGTGGTAATGAAATTTATTAGTTAAAAAATGGACAGCGAAAATTGGAGAAATTGTTAGCAGTGCAGGAATTCGCCAATCCGTCCACTTTAGACTTTTTCTTTCTTTGTACGCAATAAACCCTAGAACCAATATGACTGGTAAGAAGACCTTCAAAAAGCCTGCATACTCAAAAGTTTTAATTAAAGTTATCGAAGCTTCGATAGGATTATCAAGGTATCCCTTAAAATAACTCCCTCCATAACTAGCGGTTTCCCCTAGGAGACGAGGCCTAAGAATGTATACAAAATAGGAATAGATCACCGAAAAACCTGAAAGAACAATTCCTGTTATGGGATGCTTTCGCGTTCCGAGGAAATATAGACCAAGCATAAATACGGCAAATGGATAAGTTCCACGAAATAGACATAAGGCAATTCCAAAGAACATCATTTTTTTGCACTTATCTTTTTCTAAGTTCAAGAAAAGCAAAAACCAAATAGGCAAAGACCAAGTTCCCGGGTGAATAGGAAACTCTAGTCCAGTCAAAATACCTTTCGAGAAAATGA
Organism: Bacteriovoracaceae bacterium; assembly: GCA_023954635.1. Taxonomy (GTDB): domain Bacteria; phylum Bdellovibrionota; class Bacteriovoracia; order Bacteriovoracales; family Bacteriovoracaceae; genus M0603. Next base: position 4,939 of record JAGSHI010000179.1, on the reverse strand, counting down.
TCAATCCTAATGAGTAGAGAATAAGAGGTTTTTCAAATTCTCGTTTTTTTAATTCTCTAAAAACTAAGAACAAAAACAGGGCAAACCACATCCATTCAAAAACTATTAATGAAACCGGGTGTAGATTAGAAATCCAAGCAAAGGGAACGGCCAGAAGGATCACTGGCATGAAGTGATCATTGAATGCTTTTAGTCCCCTGACAGTAACCATCGGATTTAAAGACTCTCCCCCCGCAATATTGAATATACCTTGCTGATAAATTCCAAAGTCATAAGCATGAAAGCAATTAAAGAGTATCCCTTTGATATTACTAAAAAGGATCAGGAGCACTAAGAAGCCTAAAAATAAGCTAATTGAAAGTTGAAGTCGTGAAGTTTTCAATACTTGAATGATATATCAAAGGTTTACAATCTGCATTACTTAAAGCTATCAAATTCCTATGAGTAAAGACCAATTCTTTAAAGATAAACAAAAGAACGTTCTCCCTTTTGAGTTCAATGAAGATGTTGTTGAAGTTTTTGACGACATGGTGAGTCGAAGCGTGCCTTTTTACAATGAGGTTCACAGTATTCTTTTGGATATCGCCGATAGAACTCTTAAAGGTGATGGCGCAATCGTTGACTTAGGTTGCTCCACGGCCACCACTATCTGCCTTCTCTCAAAGCACTTAGCTAAAAAAGGGATTGAGCCAAACTTTGTAGGCGTTGATAGCTCAGAACCAATGGTTAAAAAGGCCAATGAGAAATTAAAAAGTGAGGGTGTAAATAAAGCATCTATACACTGCAGTGATATTTTAGACTTTGACCTTCCAAAATCAGAGATGGTCATCATGAACTACACTCTTCAGTTTATTCCTAAGGATAAAAGGAATGAAGTTTTAAAGAAAATAAATAACTCTCTGCAAGAAGACGGTGTCTTCCTGCTGGCCGAAAAGATTATAAGCACCGAGCCAGAGATAAACGATCTTATGATCGAGCTCTACTACGACTTTAAAAGAAGAAATGGTTACAGTGAGTTAGAAATTTCTCAAAAGCGCGAAGCACTTGAAAACGTACTCGTTCCCATAACTCCCAAAGAACAGATTAATAATTTAAAATCTGCCGGTTTTGCCAAGGTCGAAATGCTTTTTAGATGGTACAATTTCTGCTGTTACCTATGTAAAAAGTGATTGCATGATTAATTTCAATGAAGACTCATTCAAGGACCGCTTTAAAATTAAGCTAAAGAACTCTTTAGGTTACTGGTTCACTAAAAGCTTCTCCCAAGAAGGAGAAGACCTTATTCTCAATAGAATATATGAACATAAATATGACGGTTTTTTCGTCGATGTCGGGGCCCATCACCCCATGAGATATTCAAATACTTATCTATTCTATAAAAAAGGTTGGCGCGGAATAAACGTCGATGCAGCCCCACATAGCATGGATGCCTTTAAAGATTTAAGATCTGAAGACATAAATATAGAAGTCCCAGTCTCTGACACAAGTGAAGAGCTTTCTTATTTTATGTTTAATGATGGAGCTTTAAATACACTCGATGAAAAGAGAGCAAGGTCCATTGAAACAGATTCAAACGGAAAATTCAGAATTGTAAAAGAAGTTAAATTAAAGACTAAAACTCTTGAAGAAATTCTGGATGAGAAGCTCCCAAAAGGTAAAAAAATTGATTTTATGAGCATAGATGTTGAGGGCTTAGATTTGAAAGTTCTCAAGTCAAACAATTGGGATAAGTATTCACCAGACTACTTACTAGTAGAAGACCCTGAGGTTTCAATAGAAGGTATCCTAAAGTCAGAAATATCTATTTACTTAAACTCATTAAATTACCAATTATCTTATAAAACATATGGAACTTGTTTTTATAAATTAAACAAAGAAAATTAATATGAATAAAGAACTAAGTATTATCATGCCCGCATACCTTGAAGAAGAGAACTTAAGACTTCTCCTCCCAAGAGTTAAGGCCGTAGCCGCCGAACTAACTCCATCCTTTGAAATAATCATTGTCGATACTGAAAAGGCAATGGACGGCACTCCTGAAGCCTGCAAAGAAAATGACGTTCTCTACTTTAATAGAACTGGTGGAAACACTTATGGCGCTGCCATTCGAACGGGTATCGCTAAAGCTCAAGGACAGAAAATTATTTTTATGGATGCCGATGGCTCTCACCATCCAGAATTTATTAAAGAACTTTATGCAGAGAAAGATACAAACGATATTGTTATTGCCTCCAGATATATTGAAGGTGGACATACCGAGAACAGTTTTCTTCTTGTCCTAATGAGTAAGATAGTTAATTGGGGATATGCCTTTGCTCTCAATATTAAATGTAAAGACGTTTCAAATAGTTTCAAATTATATAATGGGGACATGTTAAGAGATATCCCATTATCTTGTAATAACTTTGATATCGTTGAAGAGATTCTATATAAAATCATTAAGAAAAATCCCAATATAAAAATAAAAGAGCTACCCTTTAGTTTTAAGCAAAGGATGTTTGGGGAAACAAAAAGAAACTTGCTAAAGTTTATTTTCACCTACGTATTCACTCTTATTCGTTTAAGGTTTTTAACTTGATAAATATTCTTCTTATTACAGTTCGATCAGATACTGGAGGAGGACCGAAACACGTCTTTGACTTAGTTCGGACTCTTAAAAGAAAATATCAAAATAACCAAATTACAATAGCGTCCCCCTTATCTGAGCCTTATGGGCCTAAGTTCAAAAACTTGGCCGATAAACATATTGAAATTCCCCACCGTAAATTTTGTTTTTTCAAATTCTTCTTCTTACTCATTTATTGTAAGGATAAGAATATTAACCTTGTCCACTCACATGGCCGGGGAGCTGGCTACTATTCAAGACTATTAGGTCTTTTTGGTATCAAGGTCATACATACTTTCCATGGGGCCCATTTTGAAAAAACCACGATAGGAAAACTAAAAGTTTTTTTAGATCGAGTATTAAAGGTAGCGAGTAATAAGTTAATTAATGTTAGTCATGATGAGTATAAAACTTCCTTGTCTATGGGATTAACTGACGAAACAAGAGCATGCGTAATTCCAAATGGGATAGATCATATTCAAATAAAGAAAGAATACGATCAACAAGATAAGGTCCAATCAAGGAAACAATTTAATCTGCCAGAAGATGCTACGATATGGGGAACCCTGTCTAGGCTGACCTATCAAAAAGGAATTGATCTCTTTTTAAACTTCAAACTTCCTAAAAATACTATTTTTGCTATTGCTGGGGAGGGAGAAGATCAGGAAAAATTAAAAAAAGCTATTCCTAATGATTTAAAAGATCGGATTATATTTCTAGGTAATATTAGTGAGCCAATTAAGTTTCTTTCTGCCCTCGATGGATATTTCTCAAGTGCCAGATGGGAAGGACTTCCACTAAGTGTACTTGAGGCCATGAGCTGCGAACTTCCTTGCCTACTATCTAGAGTTGATGGTCATAGAGAATTAGATGGTGTCGAGTTATATGATCTTAATTCCAAGGATGATTTTCAAAGAAAGCTTTTAGAGATTAATCATGTAGAATTAGGAAAAAAAGCCGGAAATATTATTAAGAACAAATATAACTTAGAGTTAATGGCAGATAAGACTTACGAGCTCTATTGCCACTTATAGTTTCTCCAAAGCGCAACTATCTTCCCTAAACCAACTTTATTCAAGAATGATTTTAAAAAAATTCTTTTTCTTCTTAGAGACTGATTGCGAGAAGCTTCGTCCGACCAAAAGCCATGAAAGCGAAGAGCTTTTTCAACCTCATCTATGGATTTTTTCTCCATTACATCAGACATTCCGCCGGCATACATATTAACCATAACCTCTTCTAGGTATTTCCCATTAACCTTAGGATGAGATGGAGAATCGTACATTCTCATGACTAGCTCATAGTCCATTGCTAAACGATAGTTCACATCAAAGAGACCATATTCATCATATAATTTTTTACGAAGAAACATGGTGGGGTGATTATACGGCATCGCATAATCTATTGAACATAAAAGCGGTCTTCGTCTATTTGTTCCAAAGTCTTCATCAATAAAGACCATATCTCCGTGAACAAAATCAACTTCACTATCATTGAAGCACTCTGCAACTTTTGAGACTATATCAATATTGGCGTATGCGTCATCAGAGTTTAAGATAGCGACAATTTCACCGCTAGCGGCAGTTACGCCCTTGTTGAAGGCATCAGATATTCCACTATCCTTTTCACTAATAATCTTAAGACTTCGATCATCAGACTCCAAATAATTGTCTTTAATAAGCTTTAAAGTGTTATCTGAGCTTAGATTATCTACTATAATCCATTCTATAGATGGATATACCTGATTCTTTATTGAATCTAGAGTTCTAAGGATTGTAGACTCTGAGTTCCAACAAGGTGTTACGATAGAGATTTTCATGACCGATCAAGATTATCAGTGCAAGGTAGCAATTGTAAATTCAAGGGAATCTGGCGGTGGTGCGGCCACAATAGCTGCCTCCTTATCTAAATCGATAGAACATTCGAAACTTTTTGTAGATCAAAGCTCAAAGACTAAAAGACTTTTCAACACCATCCTTGAAAAAATTCTTAATAAAATGAATAAAAAGAAAAAAGGGGTCATTTGGTCTAATGGCAGACGTGGAAACCTGGATTCTTTCGAAGAATTTAATAAGTTTGATATCGTTCATTTAAACTGGATCAACGACTCATATATATCAGTAGAAAGCATCTCAAAAATAAAAAGACCTATAGTTTGGACTCTCCATGACTTATGGCCTCTCACTGGAGGATGTCATATTCCATTTAAGTGCATACGCTACCAAGAAGACTGTGGTAACTGTCCATATCTTAATAGTTCTTCATTTAACGACTTAAGTTGGAAAAATTATCATCAAAAAAAAGAAGCTTTCAGAAATAAAAAAATCTACTGGG
>JAGSHI010000040.1 GCA_023954635.1 Bacteriovoracaceae bacterium | reverse complement strand
GAATGCAAAAATTCTTCCCGTTAGAGTATTAGGTAAATGTGGTGGTTACGAATCAGATATCGCTGATGGCGTTAGGTGGGCCGCAGGAGTAAATGTAAGTGGATTGTCACCAAACGCTAATCCTGCGAAAGTGATTAATATGTCTTTAGGTGGTCAAGGTCCTTGTTCATTTACAATGCAAAATGCAATTAACGAAGCAAATGCAAAAGGCGCTGTTGTTGTCGTTGCTGCAGGTAATGACAATACTAATATGAACTTTACTTCATACTCTCCAGCAAATTGTAATGGTGTATTAGTAGTCGCTTCTACTGCAAGGAATGCTAATAGGGCCTATTACTCTAACTATGGTAACAAAGTGGATATCTCTGCTCCTGGTGGTGATAATTCTGGTGGGATTCTCTCAACTCATAACTCAGGCTCTAAGGCCCCTGGTTTTGCCGCTTATACGACAATGAATGGAACAAGTATGGCAGCTCCTCATGTGGCCGGGATCGTTTCTTTAGTGTTTGGTGTAAAGCCTGGTCTCTACCCAGGACAAGTTAGAGATATAATAAGAAATACAGCAATGAACTTTCCTGGAAGTTCGAATTGTACGACTTCAACATGTGGGCATGGTATTGCTGATGCTTACCAAGCAGTAGTTGAAGCTCAAGTGACAAGCCCCGATCCAAACTATCAACCAAACGACCCGGCCGGAAGCGGTGGTATCTCTGGACAAGCACCTATTTACACATATTATGAAGAAGATGGTGGAGCAGGTTGTGGAACGATAGATACAAATGCTGGCCCAGGTGGAGGTCCAGGTGGCGGAAACAAGATGGTAAGTTATTTGATGATGATACTACTAGGTAGCATATTGGCCAAGTTTTCTGGAAAACTTCAAAGAGATTAACTTACCAAACTTTCATTTTTAGATCATGACATAATTTATGAAACTCTTTCACCCTACGTTTTCTAATGGAGGGTGTTGTCACTTTAGAGTACCAACTATGTGGTGACTTAAAGATCCCTCCCCATTTCCAATAAATTCCATATTTTTCAGGGTTTTGCATAAGGTCTGCCCTTGGGTCATGGACTGTGCAACCGTAGCCTGGGGAAATGGCGTGAATATAGGGATGGTTTTCTTTTACGAAATCAAGTGAGATATTGTGGTCATCTTCAGTTTCTGTCGGGAATCCAACTATCCACATGAGATGAACTTGGATTCCTATCTCATAACAATCTTTTATAACACGAGATGCGACATCTCTAGTGAAGGATTTTTTCATATCTTTTAAAACATTTGGAGCAGCTGACTCTATTCCAAAATCTAAGAGCCTGCAGCCTGCATCGTAGAGCTTTTGAAGAAACTCTCTAGTCATTTTATCTCTGATACTGGCCTTTCCGCCCCAGTGTATATAATCATTATTTTTAATCATGATATCGCAAAGTCTATCGAGCTCTTTAATGTGACCGTTGATTAAGGAATCCGTGAAGTAGAAGAAGTTGCTATGAGTTCCGATATCTTTCTGGAGAGTTTTAATTTCTTTGTAGGTAAATTCAGCTTTTTTGAACCTAAAGGGCGAAAACATTACTGTTTCTGAACAAAATGTACATCTATAGACACAGCCTCTAGAGGTTTCAAGAGGTATAAAAAGTTCAGGGTATTGATCGAGCTTAAAATCTTTAAATTCTGGAGGAGCAATTTTATTTAAGTCTAGTGTGTTTTTTCTAGAGCTCGTATTGGTCCATTGATTGTTAGATTTATAACTAATCCCTTCAACAGTATTTGGGTGTTGATTATTAATTAAAGCATTGAGAAGGTTTTCTAAAATGACTTCACCGTCTCCTATTATTAAGAAATCAATAGATTCATGCTGAAGTGATTTTGAGTCGTAAGTAGTTTGAGGTCCACCGATAACAATAATTTTTTCGGGCGAAAGTTTTTTTACTCTGGTCGATAAATCTAAAATGACAGGGACATTATGGTGAAAAGCGGAAAAACCTATAATTCTTGAGTTAGAAGATGATAGAGTTTTTGCCCACTTGTCTAAGAATTGATTTAATTTTGGTTTAATCATTAATCTGTAAAGAGGAGAAAATTCCCAATTTTTTCTTTGAGACTCATCAAATAGCGAGTTAAATTTTTCCTCCAGGTGAAGCTCTAGGTTCAAGTCGAGTTGATCGACTTGATACCCACATGCTTTAAGGTGTCCTGCTACAGTTGCAATACCAAGTGGAGGTTGTTGAACAATCTTAGGAGGAAGATAGACTAAGGTTGTTTTGTATTGATCGTAATTATTTTTTGTCATATATACCTTTAAAGTAGCTCTTAAGTGTAGGCCTTAATATCTGTGCAAGGTACTTATGGCCTTCATCGTTTAAGTGGCCATCTCCCTTTATGGTAAAGTTGCCTCCACTTGGTTTTGGAAAACTGAGAGTTTCAACACCATCTAAATTAAGCTTCTCTTTGAACCTTTTTATTTCCATTTTTTGTAGATAAAAGGGAGGAAACACAACAATAAATTTACCATTAGGGTGGGATTTTAAGTATAACTCTTTCATGTATCTAAAGTGTGTCGAAAGGTTTGTTAGTTCAACGGACTTATTTTTGTATTTATAGAATAGATTTTCTAAGTGTCTCCAAAGCGAAAACTGACCAAAGAATCGAAATAGTGAGAAATAATTCTTACTACTCATGAGACCTTTATACTCCGATTTTCCTTCAATGACTTCGTGCCAAGGCATTAGACCATTTGTTTGTGAAAGTATCTGTGGTGTACCGAGAAAGCGATAGAGGTGGTATTCATAATAAAAGTAGAACATGATGCTAGGGGAGCGGCTAATTAATTCATTGAAAAATCGATGATTTTTTAAGACTTGAGCTGAGTGAGAGGGACCCCATCCTCGTCCTGCTAAATTAAAAAAGTGAGCATTTTGATACTCACTTGAAAGCAAAGTGGAAAATACTTTTTCGTTTGCGACGCCTTCACCGAAAGTATTGCTTCCCCCCATAAGAAAAACATTATTGCCTTTAGGTCGTTGGTTGACTTCTGAACGGGCACCAAAAGAGTTGTAGTTATAAGTCTTTTTGTAGATTAGGTTTGGCCCTGATTTTTTTGTGTGCTCTAGAACAGTATTAAATAAAGGAGGCTGACCAAGAAAGAGTTTAGGGTCAACTTTATAGGCTTTTTTGTAGTCATCATTTTTGGACAGAAGGGTTATTACATCTTGAGTTGGTGGGCTTGATAAAAAGAAATCAAACAAAGATATTGTAAGAATACTTAGACAAAAGAGTACAACAATATTCGCTAGGAATAATTTAAACAGTCTCTTTAGAACGTATTGTATAGATTTACTTTTCAATTCTTAATTATTTTAACATGGAATTGAATTAAGGAGAGGGAGATCTAAGATCTCCCTCTACAGAAGAACACACGCGGGCCTAAGGTGTTAGTCACCTTAAGATCAGTGGGTGCAATTTATATGCGATTTAAAATTTGTTCAAAATAATTGCTTAAATTAGTAAGGTTTTCTTTCACAGGACGTGAATAGGGGTCCAATGGACCCCTGGATGTATTTTTAGCGACAAACACTACTATGGTCGACAACTCTTGTAGAGCTGTGGTGAGTACCTTTGAATGTCGCTACGAGCTGATTTGAGGCCGGCTTAAGAAGTTCTACGGCCAATGACATATCTTCGTAATTGTAGTGATAGACAACATTTCTATGCCCATGGTGAGTGTAAGCGACGTCTTCACAAACTCTTCTACAGTTTCTTCTGTCACCATTTCGATTCCCATCACGTCTATGGTCTCTTCTTGTGTCTCTTCTGTCTCTTGGCTCTCTCTCGTCAGCTTTGTTTTCGCAAACTCTACGGCACTCTCTTCTGTGTGTAGTCCATGTGCAAGACTCATAACTAGATTGTTGCCCTGAAGAGCTATACTCAGTATGAACATCGCCAAATAAGTCGTAAGGTTGCTTTGTCTGACTGGCGGTTAAGTTGAGTGTCCCATTGTTGCTTGGTAACCGAGTTCCTTTTGGAATATTAAAGACAATTTTATTATCTTCACCATTAAGGATGAGCTTGAGTTTTTTCTTCGTTTTAAACTTTAGTGTCGCTTTGTATTTGCCAGCACTAACGTGAACATCTTTTGTTCGACTAGAAAATAACTTCTTTTTTTTGAAGATAAGATTTTCTCTCGCAATAAAAGTACCTTTGGTATTTATGCAAGATGTTAGGAATAAGATAGATAAAATAAAGAATAATGATTTTTTAAGCATGCTGACTCTCCCCGGTGCAGTTTTGGCCTATTAACAATATATGTGTGGAGATTAAGCAAATTTGATACCAAGATGAATTCGTATTATTTCAAATACAAGACGCTCTGCTAGGTACGATAATTATGGCACTAGAACCGTTTTGAACCTTGCTCTATGTCAAAAACGGCGGCAAACAGAGCTAGACTTCACTGTTTTATTTAAAAGAAAGGACTGTATATTTTCTCTGGTTAGAGTTCCACCAAACTGAGTCGTCTCATTATGTAACTCGTGTCGAGCCCCAGTGCATTGTAGAGCAGTAATTGACTTGTAAAATGATGAGCGCTGTTTTCTAACCCACTTTTTAATATTTTTAGTTTTAGCGTATTTATCAGCTTTGTTACCTGCCACTAGGACCATTGTCTTAACACTTTGGGGTAACGTTGATTTCCATGCTTTATTGGCATTTATCATGAGCCCAGCTCCAAACTTAGGTCTCGTCAGTGGAGTTAATGGATGAATAGGTCTGTTCCACAGACTTTTGTCATGAGTGAGAGTTTTATTTGAAATATAACAAAGCTTTTCTCCTACACAGGTATAAACAGAAACACCTGGTGTAATTAAAACGGCATGAGTAATTTTTCTTTTAATGGAAAGATTCCCAAGCCCTTGAAGTATTCGAGTCGTCAGTAATCCACCAGTTGACCACCCTAATAGGGCCAGAGGTCTCTTTCGGTCTTGTCTAGTTTTCTTTTCTACGAAATCAACATAAGAGGCAAGTCTAGTGAATGTTGTGAGATTTAAGTCATTCCAAAAATTAACTTCAGTTTTACCGTGGTTCGGATAATTAAAACTAATAACTCTAATTCCATTGTCTGTAAGTTTTTTGAACAAATCTTCATGGTTGCTAAAGACGTCAGCATAGCCTGGTAAATAGATCAAATCCATTTTTGGTTGTTCAACTGGTGAGTAAATTCCCACATGAAGGTTGACTCCATCAGATGGAGAAAAGTGAGTTTCTACAATACTCTGTGCGTTTGTATAAATTGGTGCAAGAAGAACCATTAGGGTTAAAAATATTTTCATAACGCATATATAAATTAAGTAGGGATTAATAGATAGAAGGGTTGAATAATTTTCATTTCTTGAAAATATACAAGTATCTGAAATTATTGATAAAGAGAGTTCACAATTTGTAAAACTTAACTGTATTTGATAACTATTCATGAAATAAATAAACGGAGAAGGAAATGGCCCATTTTTTTGCATACATATCTAGAGTAAAGTTGATTGAGAGATGGTCTCTTATGTTCTCTGTAAAAAAAGAAAATGTGGCCGAGCACAGTCTACAAGTTGGTATGATTGCTCATGGGTTGGCCCTTATTAAGAATAAGCATTTTAATGGCAATGTTAATGCTGATAGAGTTTCTACTTTGGCCATGTATCACGATGCCAGTGAAGTCATTACAGGAGATCTACCTACTCCTGTGAAGTATTACAATCCAACTATCAAAGAGGCCTATAAAGCTATAGAAGAAAATGCTGTAGCAAACTTACTTTCATTTTTGCCTGATGAACTTGTTGAAGAGTACGATAAAATTCTAAATCCAACGAGTGATGACTCTGAAGAGATGAAGTTAGTGAAGGCCGCCGATACTCTTTCGGCCTATATCAAATGCTTAGAAGAAAAAGTTCTTGGGAATAATGAATTTAACCGCGCCAAGTCTACTTTAGAGTCTAAAATACGAAGTTATAAAATGCCTGAAGTAGATCACTTCATGGCCCATTATATGAATAGTTTTAGTTTAAATTTAGATGAATTAAGTAGCCACTAGCACGTATTTTGACCTAAATATCTGTAAATCTGAATCAGGACATTTTAGATTTCTACTTCTGTATCCGATAATAGATGTATGGAACCAATGGGTATTGGAAAATTATCGTTTGAGGAGCTTGGTGGGCGACCAGTTCTAGAGAAAGTCGCAAAGGTCTTCTATGACAAAGTCTATGAACACCCTTGGATTGGTCAATTCTTTAAAGAAGTTGATCAAGAAGTTATCGAAAGTCAGCAAGTTGATTTTATGTCCGCCGCTCTTGGTGGCCCTAGGGTTTACCTTGGTAAGTTACCCGTTCCTGCACATAAACATATGCTTTTGAATGACGAGATTTTTGATTTACGTGAGAGTCTCCTTAAGCAAGCGATGGATGAAGTAAGCGTTCTTCCGGAGTTAAGAGAAAGAAGGCTAACAATCGATGAGGCCTTTAGAAAAAAACTCGTTAAAAAAGATATTTCTGAATGTGAGAAACGATATAAAACAGACGAGTTTATGGATTTTCCTAATCCAAACCCAACCAAAAAAGCTGCCTAGCAAATTCTCGCAGGCATTTCTTTTCCTATCAGTGCATTAATAATATTTTTTGCGGCCAATTCGGCCATCTCATTTCTGGCTTCATTTGTAGCTGAACCTATGTGAGGAACAAGTGTTAAATTTTTACATTTATAAAGAGGGTGGTCTAGCGGCAAAGGTTCAGGAGTCGTTACATCGAGTGCAGCTCCTGAAATGGAGTTGTCTGTAAGGCATTTAACTAATGCATCCTGGTCAATAATTTCGCCCCTTGCTGTATTGATTAAATGCAAAGTCGTTTTCATATTATTGAAAATGTTTTCATTAAAAACTCCTCGAGTTTCATCTGTAAGAGGAGAGTGAATACTCAAAATATCTGAAGTCTTAGATAACTCTTCTAAGCTTACTTTTTGTGCATTAATTTCTTTTTCATACTCAACTTTTTTATTCCTAGCTGTATAAATAATGTTCATATCAAATGCTAGTTTCATTTTTCGTGCATAGGAAAATCCAATTCTGCCCATTCCAAATATACCAAGGGTTTTTCCTTTTAGTGCAGGTCCTAGATATCCCATAGGTTCCCAGGTCTTCCAGGAGCCTTTTCTCGTATCATTATGAGCATTAACTAAGTTTCTTGTTGAGGCCAGTGTAAGGGCCAAGGCAAGCTCTGCAGTGGCTTCTGTTAATACATCAGGTGTATTGCCGACCCTTATTGATTTTTCTTTGCAGTACTCAGTATCAATATTGTTGTAGCCTACAGCATAGTTGGAGATGGCCTTTAAATTGCTGCAAGAGTCTATGAGCTCTTTATTTATCTGGTCTGAAAGCATGCTAATTATGCCATCAGCTTCCTTGCAAAGCTCTTTAAGTTCTGAAGGCTTGGGGGGGAGTTGATTAGGCCATATTTCAACATCTATATTATTTTGAGCAAATAGTTCTTTTGCTTTTGAACTTATTTCTCTGGTGATTACGACTTTCATGAAACCCTCAATTAATGCGTACGCAAATACTCGGTTAATTAATGACAGATAAAGATAGAAGACCATTCTAGACCATAGGGTTCGTCATTGGAATAATAACTCCACTATTTTTATCTATTATGAAGAAGCGTGCAGGGAGGCTTACGTGAAAACTTTAACAATATTGATGACTCTACTTTTAAGCTCAGTAGCTTTTGGAAGTACAGTTGCTATTATCGATTCTGGAACAGATATGCTGCATAAGGATCTTCATCCTCAAGCATGGTTTAATCCAGTTGATGCTACTAATAACGACCGAGACGAAGACAGAAATGGATATCCAGATGATGTTCATGGTTGGAACTTTGCTGAGGCCAATAACAAAGTTATCGACTATAGCTACCTAGGTAGACTTAATGATGACACAAAAAAATTCTTTGAAATTCAAGAAAGAATGATGAGAGGAACAGCTAGTGATGCCGACATGACTTGGCTTAGAGAAAAAGTGCAGGATGCTGACTTTATTAAAAATCTTCAAATCTATGGTAACTTCATGCACGGAACACACGTAGCTGGAATTACAGCTAAACTTGCTCCACAAGCAAAAATACTCGCAGTTAAGCTAATTCCAACTGAAGTTAAACTTCCGTTTACTGTTGTTAATCCTGAAAATGGATTAGGAATGTTTCTTTTAAAGCAAGGTCTAGGAGCATTGGCCAAGCAACAAATGAAATTAATGGTTGAGATCGGAGCTTATGTTGACGGACATGCTGTTGACATTGCTAACGGGTCATTTGGTACAGGTTATGCTCAAGCAAAAATGATTGTTGAGACTCTTGCTAAAACTATCCTTAGAAGAGATCCAACTGAGGCCGAAACAAAAGAACTTTGTCTACATTTCTTAAATACACTTATTAAGGAAGGACTTCATTTTGTTTCTGAAGCACAAGATACACTTTTCGTATTTGCTGCTGGTAACGATGGTGCTAATAATGACCAGTATCCAACTTCACCTGCAAACATTGATGCTCCAAACGTAATTACTGTTGCTGCTACAATGGATAGAAATCAAATAGCTTCATTTTCAAATTACGGTGCAAACAGAGTTCATGTTGCTGCTCCTGGTGTAGGAATTGAATCACCTGTTCCAGGTAACCAGTACTTAAAAGTTTCTGGTACATCTCAAGCTGCTCCTTATGTAGCAGGTGTTGCTGCTGCAATTAAAGATGCTAACTCTGAATTGTCTCCAACTGAGATTAAGAAGATTATTCTTAAGTCTGTAGACCACAGAGGATTTCTTAAAGGTAAGGTTGCTACTGCAGGTCTTATTAACTCTAAAAGAGCTGTAATGACTGCGAATCTGTCAACTAAGATGCCTCTTGCTGAAGCTTTAAGACAAGCACGTGGTAGAGTTGGAGATGTTGAAAGTACTAAGTCTGCACCAGTTAAAACACAATTAGTTCCTGGTTCAGTTCTTCCACTTCCATCTATGTTTAAGTAATTTTAACTAAGTTAATTTTTAGAGGGCCCACTTTTGTGGGCCTTTTTTATTTTCGAGACAAAAGAAATACATTTTGCGACATTTCTTTTAGTCCAGCTTCTTCAAATTTGGTTCCCTTGATTTGATAATTATTTCTTTCCAATAGATCTATTTCAAAATAATCATCTAGGTGAGCATGTATTTCATTTTCGCTAATACTAAATGGAGGGCCTAGCATAACATTTTCATCGTACTGTAAAGTAAGTAATAACCATTTAGAATTTGCTTGGGTTAATGAAACGATTTTCTTGTAGTATTTCTTTCTAAGTTTTAAGGGGAGTGCCACCAAGCTTGCTTTGTCCCAAATTGCTTTAATACCTTTGTCATTAAATTCAAAGAAATCGCCACAGTGTATATGGACATTTTTATTAGAGTAAGTTGTGAACTGACCTCTCGCTTGACAGTAGTAATCAAGTTCTCTTTCCTTGAAAAAGCACTTAGTAGCAATAGGGGAGAGTTCTACGCCATGCACATCAAGACCTTTTGATTCAAGCCATTCAAGGTCGCATGTTTTTCCACAGAGTGGAACTAAGACCTTGTTACCAAGACCTAGACCAAGCTTTGAATAATACTTAAGAAGTAAGTCGTGATAACGATCTTGATTAAAGTTTAGTCTCTCGCCTTTCTCCCATATATTTAACCAAAACTCTCTTTCCATTTTATTTACTCCTTGTGCTATACTTTTCCAATGATTCTAAAGACTTTTCTGCTATTTTTTCTTTCGACCTTATCTTTTGCTGACTCTTTTGAGGAGTGTAAAGTTGAAGCTGAACTTTTGAAAGTTTCAGATAAGATAAGTGGAAAAGCAAGTGCTTTGACTATTGAAGTTCAGTTTCGTCCTTCAAAATTTCATGGGAAAAATAAAAAATCCTGCAAATGGATGATGGGTAAAAAACTTGATAAGACAATTGAGTTTGAAAGTAAAAATGCCCTAGACAATTTAAAAGTTGGTAAGTTTGTTATGCTCGATTATTCAAACTTTAAGGCCGATGACTTTAATATGGAAATCTGGAAACTTTTAAACATCAGGAAGACCAGATTTGATCTTCCTGACTAATCTCTTATTTTATTAATTCGTATTTCTTAGTTTGCTTATTATATTTTTTTAAAACAATCTTATTCGCCCCTTCAAAACTAGAATAGCCGTTTGGACCATCGTTAAAAGTAGAAAATGATGAGATGAATTTTATTTCATGATTTGTTCCATCCCAATCTTCTTCAACAGTGAGAAGAATATGTATATCTCTTGTTTCTTCATCAGAACCCATGCCGAATACGATGTTAGCGATTGGTAATCCGTCAGGTCCAATAATGTTAGAGCTACCTGTTAAAAACATTTCACCTTCTGAGTATTCAAGCTCTCCATTTGAACTAAGCATTAAGATTTTTCCACTAGATCTGATGACAAAATTAGCTTTATCTGAATTATTAATTTTTAACTGGTATCGACCTTTTAAAGTCTTTAGAACATCATCTTGATTTAAAGAAGCAAAAGAAGTTATAGAAAATAACCCCATGATAAAAATAATCAAAAACTTTTTCATATTCTCCCCCCGAAAAATGAATGTGATTCGAGTACTTATGGCCTAAGGGTATTTCCTTTGTCACAATTAACTTAAGTTTAAGTAAAGATTACATCGAGAGAGAAATGAAAATATTAGGGCATAGGGGTGCTAGATTTGAAAAACCTGAGAATACGATGTTGGGTTTTAATTTTGCTTTAAAGCAAGGGGTGCAAGGAGTTGAGCTTGATGTAAGGTCAACTAAAGACAAACAACTAGTAGTCATTCACGATGAAAGTATCGATCGAACCTCTAACAGTTCTGGAAATGTTTCTGAATTGACTTACGAAGAATTGTCTTCATTTGATTTTGGAGAAGGTGAATCAATTTCTCTTTTAAGTGATGTAATTCCAGTGATTTGTCCATTGGCAAAGTTGTTTATCGAGCTCAAGGATAATAGTGAACGAGATGTAGCAAAATTAGTTGAAAGCTCGAAATTCAAAGATCAATGTATTATTAAATCATTTGATCACAGACAGTTAAAAGTTATTAATAAACTTAATGCAGATTTGACGTTAGCTGCACTAATGGTTTGTACTCCTAATAATCCTAAAGAGTTGGCCTTTGATTGTGGAGCCTCCATACTCTCGTTGAATATAAGTTATATTGATCAAGACTTTATAAAAGCCGCTCATGAATCTGACATTGAGGTCTGTGGATGGAATTGTAACGATATACAAAAGGCCCAAGACCTTAAGAATATAGGTCTAGACTGGATGGGAACAGATAATCCTTCAAAATTTGCTTCAAACTGTTTTTGACAAAAATGCCGGAATTTTGTCAATAGCGATTGAAAAACTTACATAACACCACGAAATAAAAAGCCTTTTTTTTCAAAATTGTACCCATTCTTTTTTACAAAATAGATGAAATTTCTAGAAAAATTAGTTAGATTGCAACAAATTTTAACAATAGCCAGAGAAAACTTACAAAAGTTGAGGGGAAAAAATGAAGAATTTATTAGTAATTGCTGCGATGACAATGAGTTTTAATGTACTTGCAAATGACGTAGAAACTGCACAAAACTTATTTGCTAACCGTGGTGAGAATGTAGCTAATGCACAAGAAGCTGCTGATATTTACGGAGCTTTAGCCGCTGCTGCTACAGAGAATGGTGTAAAAGCTGACCTTTACTACAGACAATCAGAGGCCACTTATTATGTTGGAACGATTGCTTCTGATGATGATGACAAAGAAGACATCCATGAAGCTGGGTATAAGCAAGCTGAAAAAGCAATTGCACTAGTTGATGGGACAGATGATATGGACGAAGAAGAAACACTAGCTAAGGCACAGTTTTTCTATGGTGCTAACCTTGGAAAGTATGGTGAAGCTAAAGGTATTATCGCTTCTCTTTCTAGAGTTCCAGAGCTTAAAAAGGCGATGCAAGTAATTATCGACCTAGGACTTGAGGATGTAGAGCAATACGGAGCAAATAGAATTCTTGGAAGACTTTATTTTAAACTTCCTGGATTTGCTGGTGGAGACAAGAAAAAGTCTGAAAAGTTATTAGCGGCAGCAGTCGAAAATACACTTAACGACGAAGGAACTGTTTCAGTTCATGGTTTAAACAACCTTTATTATGCTGAAGTTCTTAAGAAAAATAAGAAAAAAGCACAAGCTTGTAAGATCCTTAAGGCATTCTCAGCTCAAGATGGAACAACTCTTCTTGATACAAGAATTCCTGAGACTACAAAAGAAATTGAAGAGGCCAAAGAAATGGCAAAAGACTTCAAGTGCTAAGAAAAAGAATATAAAGGAAGAGCTTATAGCTCTTCCTATTTTTAAAATAGCGAGGATACATGAAGAAACACACGATTATGGGAATGGTACTTTTGGTCTCTACATCCGTTATGGCCGGAAATCTTTCTATTCCAGTAGCTTTCGATAATGCAAAGGTTTTACCAAAAGGTGTTAGAAACCTTAGGTATAACAACGTAATGGTTGAAGCTAACACAAAGTATAATGAGGTTGGAAACACTGTTGGTGTTGGAAACTCCATGAACGTCGATGTGTCCTACAATAAATTAATAGATGGTAAAGATACTGCTCTTGAAAAAGGAATTCTTCAGGGTTATCTACAAAGACATGGTAAAGAATTAGGAGCAGTAGCTGGCGAAACTACAGGTGTCGTTAACGTTGAGGTTGATGCCCATGTTCCAGTATTTGCGATAGGGCTAACACGAAAGTGGACTTCTGCTCTTGTTATACCAGTTGTAAAGTCTAGAACAAATATTGATACAGGATTCCTCGCTGGACCTGAGTTTCAAAGTATTGCTAATCAGTTGATTTCTGAAGGTAAAAGTTTTAAGGCACAAGAAGTACAACAAAAATCTAACAACGCTATAATCGATAGTGTTGCAAAAAAAGGTTATAAGCCACTCGCTGGTGAACAAAAAGATATGCTTGGTGATATTAGAATCGTTAATAAGGTTCAACTTTCTAGCAAGCGTGATTATGCAATCGCACTTACGAATAGCATCGTACTTCCTACAGGAGACGAGGCCGATTTAGACAAAGTAGTTGATGTTGGCGCTGGTGATGGACAATTTGATGTTTCAGCTGGACTGAATGTCGATCTTTATTTTACTTCGAAGATCTCATTAACTGCTAGAACTTCTTATACAGTACAGGTAGCAGATACTACTGCTAAAAGAGTACCTGAAAAGGTAGATACAACTCTAACCCCTGATGTTGATTATCAAGTGAAACGAGACCTCGGGGATATCTTTTATACTTCACTCGGGGCCAATTACCTTATGGATAATGGGCTTAACTTAAAAGGACAATACTCTTTTCAATATAAGCAAGGTGATAGATATGAAGGAGCAAAATATGCTTCACATAGATATGACTGGATGGGACAAAATACTAGCCAAAGATTACATACTGCTCAATTAGGAATTGGTTATTCTACAATTCCAGCTTTTAAGAGAAAGCAATTCTCAGTACCTTTGGAAGTGAATTTTACATTAGGTCAGCCATTGGCCGGGAAAAATGTTGCTAACGATACAACTGTTGCTGCTGAGCTAGCATTATTTTTCTAAGAGGAGATCACGATGAAAAAGCTACTACTATTACCTCTCATTTTACTTCTTTCGGTCTCTTGTAATGAATTGAAACAAGATAAAGCTCCTAAAAAGAGCATCAATTTAATTCAAGCTCAGAGTCACCCTGCTGGATATAAATCTAACCCTGAGCCTGATTCAGTAACAATGTTTCTTTGGCCTACGGAAGATTTTTATAATAGGCAAAAAGCTGCTGGTCTCGTAGACCAGAGGGATTACCAGTCATTTGTTGCTGATGTCGCAGCTGAAGTTTTTCTTTCAGGTGATGAGTTTGACGAATGGTCAATTACACAACTGACAAGAGGAGTTGAGCTTGACGAAGAAATTACTGCTATTAACTCTGATATTTCAGCAGTTACTGCAGACTGGAAAAAGCTAAAGACTGAAGCTAGAAACTTATCTAGAAAATACAAAAAAGAATGTAAGGCCACACCAGATAGTGAAGACTGTGTTTCTTTAAAAGAAGAAGCCGATGAAAAAATGGCCGAGTATAAAGATGCTGATAAGAAACGTAAGATTATGATGCGATCTCGTGATGAACTCCAAGATGAAAGTGATAACATCACGACTAATCAAGCTAAGAAACTAGCTAGAGTTCAATCAGCACTTGATCCACAAGCAACTGTATGGATGACAGATGATCAGAACCGTAGAGTTGTAGATTATGTAAATGAGTCTAAACAAGTTAATTGGATTAAGACTTACGAGAATTATGCTGGTGAAAAGAACTTATTTGATATTCAGGGTGGTTACATCAATATCATATTTGGAGAGTTTGGAAACAATGCAATAGAATATAAGACAGTATTCAAGAAGAATGATGCAGGTGACGTAGTTTTAAATACAGATGGATCACCTGTTATGCTTGCTGAGAGTGATTTTTCAAGAATGATTCTAGCTGGAAACAATATCTATGAATTTGATATGCTTGAAAAAGATATGAAAGGAAATAGAACTGGAAGAGTCTTCGAGTTTAAGGTGGAGACTTCGCCTTTTGCAAAACACCTAAAAATTCTAGGTGATGTGGTTGTAAAATATGAAGGAAAAGTAGTGAGACGTGGTCAAACGAAGATTATTTTAACTAAAGCTGAATAATATATTTTAATAATTTATATTTCATTGGGCCCATCGAGATGGGCCTTTTTTATTGAAAAAAATGATAGAGGTCTTGCCCAACTGCAGTAACAGTCAAACTGAGAATCAAATACATCCCAATTCGATTAGCAATAGCATGAATTTTTAACGGAATTCTGCGTTTTGATAATGTTTCAAAGATTCCTAAAAATATATGTCCACCGTCGAGTAATGGGATAGGAAGTAGATTAATAACAGCTAAATTTAAACTTATAACAGCTAGGAATTCTAAAAAAATTCTAAAAGAAACTTTATAAGTATCAACAGCAAGCTTTGTTAGGACAAGAGGGCCCGATAAACTTGCTTGCTCAGTTGCTTTTGCTTCTTTGATGAATAACGAAGTTATTCCTTTTCCTATCTTTTTGCTCCAGTCAATTGTTGAATCGTATGAAAATTGAATAGATTTTTGAACTCTGTAATCATACGATTTGTTTTTTAGTTGAGCTGAAGTGAAGGCCAATCCAAAAAATATAAATAGTGTCATCGCTATATTGCTTAATGGTCCAGCGAGAGCTACTGAAAGTTTTTTTATTGGTTGCGCATGATGAAAGTCTCCTTCCTCATCTTTACTTTCATTTGGATTTTCTCCCTTTATTGCCACTTTTCCACCAATTGGAAATAGGGATAAAGCATAAGTTATTCCATTTTTTTTAAACTTAATAACTTTTGGGCCAAGTCCAATAGAAAACTCAGTAACATTGAAGCCCAATATTTTTGCAATGACAAAGTGTCCTAGTTCATGAATGAACACAAGGGAAAAGAGAAAAAGACTTAAGGCCATTGGCCATTCGAGTATTTCTAACATCTTTTGTACTATATCGAATAGCTTAGGAGTAAGGCAAGAGAGTAAAGAATGGCACCTTAAAGCTTTAAATGGCTTCTGTCATTGGTTTTACAGCAAAACTGTACATGCATTAGCCACTAACAATGAGGCAAATGCCCAATATTACGAACATAATAATTTTTATAAAACTTTCTAACAGTCACTCAAGAGATTCTGACAAAATACTTGACAATTTTTATGCATTGCGTTATAATTTTGTTATATCTTGTTTCATAGATATGAATTTCATAAAGATTTTAGTTACTTAGAGCGTTTACATTTTAGGCACTTAGGAAGAGGCATTTACATATTTGGCACCAAGGAGGGAGCACAATGGACTGGACACTATCTGTACCTATATTTCAAAGCACTAATCCAATCATTAAACGAATTACAGAGTATACCATAATGAATATGGCCGAAGAGGTTAGCTTAGAGGATCTGGCCAAAGTGGGGAGGGTTTCTACTTTTTACCTCTGTAGACTATTCAAAAAAGAACTTGGTTTTTCACCCATTAAGTGGCTCTGGCTACAAAGAACAATGGCGGCAGCGGCCTTTCTCATAACTGATAAAAAGTTTTCATTAACAGATATAGCTTTCTCTTGCGGATTCACTTCTTCGGCCCACTTTTCAAGACTTTTCAAAAGCACATATGGAATTACTCCAAGTCAATATAGAAAGTTAAATCATCAAGGACTTGAAAATTATACTGGTACTGGAGTAATTCCTAGGATGATTACAGATGACAAGAAAGAATCAATGGTACTTATTTCTAAACAACTTTTTTAATTAAAGTGTTTCTCTACAATCGAATAAAATTTTCAATTTTTCTAAACTTCATTCTATGAAATTGATGAAGTTATCGATTGTGCCATTAAGGTTAAATAATTTGATAAAGGAGAATAAAAATGGGCATTAATAAAGATCGTCCAAAGGAAATAAGCTTTGATCAAGATAAAATCGAAGCATCTCTTTTAATTTCTCTTGATGAAGAAGAGTTATTATTAGACGAGTGTGAAGGTAATTTACTACTTGAGGATCATCATTTCGAATCTGATCTTGTAGTGGATGAGTTAAAAGAGTGGGAAAATTTATATTCAGACTTAAATTACGGAAAACTAAAAGGTCACAATGGTAAAAGACTAAAGAGGTGTTTCTTTATTCTTTCGCTTGTGGCCCTTTTTGGATCTTTTATTTGGTTCTTTTTATCTAGCCTAGAGAGCATATACTTTAACTCTATGAGTTTTATATCAGAAGGACTAAAAAAGAGCAGAGAACAGCATATTAACTGGCTTCAAAAAGATAAAAGAAAGCTAATACAAACATTTGATCACAGACCTTCTCAACCAATGGGTGAAATTGAAAAACTTAATGAGAAAAAAACTACCAAGGTAAAACACAGGCGTAAAAAGAGGTTTGCTGAAATCTCACCAGTTATAAAAAAGGCCCATGTTCATAAGCCTGGACTTCTTTTAAATAAAAGTGAGAAAGAGACAATCCTAAACGAAATTGAAATATTAATACTAGAGGCAAGACTAGATCCGTTTTCAGCGAGAAAAGATTTAATAAATCTGAAAGTTGATCTTAAAGATAAAGACCTTAAAGAAGTTATAGATAATGTTTTACGGCAAATTTAATAAAAAAGGGCCCATTCGGGCCCTATCATATGTTTTGAATTTTATCTCAATCTTCCTTTTAGTTTCAGGTGTTTTCGCACCTGTGGTCTTCCTAATCCTTAGGAACCACACATAACGCAATCATCAGGATTCTCAATTGAGCAAATCATTGCTTCTTTATCCATACTCTGTTCAGGCTTCTCTTCGGTCTTTTGGTTAACCGTAAACTGTACAGCATTCACTGCAGCTCTAGTTCTCAGATAATACATACCAGTTTTAAGACCTGCTTTCCAAGCATAGAAGTGCATTGAGGATAGTTTACCAAAATTTGGCTCTTCCATATGTACGTTCATAGATTGACCTTGATCAATATACGGAGCACGAGATTGAGCAAGATCAATAATAGATTTTTGCTTTATTTCCCAGACTGTTTTGTACAATTTTTTCATGTCCTCTGGAATGCTTTCGATCCCTTGGACAGAACCATTTTGAGCAATAATTGCATTCCTCATGTCATCAGACCATAGGCCAGCTTTAACAAGGTCATTTACAAGGTAACGATTAACAACTGCAAACTCACCTGAAAGAACTCTTCTTACATATATATTAGATGTAATAGGCTCGAAACACTCTGTATTTCCTAAAATTTGAGAAGTCGAAGCTGTTGGCATTGGAGCTACAAGTAGAGAGTTCCTAAGACCGTGCTCTGCAATTTCTTTTTTTAGGGCATCCCAGTCCCAATGCTTAGCGGTTGGAGTTACTCCCCACATATCAAATTGTAATTGACCAAGACTCGCAGGCGAACCTTGATAAGTCTCGTAAGTACCTTCAGCAATAGCGGCATCTTTAGATGCTGTTAAGGCCGCAAAGTAAATAGTTTCAAAAATTTCTCCATTAAGTTCTAATGCTTCCTTAGATTCAAAAGGTAGCCTGAGCTTAAGAAAAGTATCTGCTAGACCTTGCACACCTAGTCCAATAGGACGATGTCTGAAGTTCGAATTTTCTGCTTCTTTTACAGGATAATAATTAATGTCAATAATTCTATTGAGGTTCTTTGTCATTCTGTAAACGACATCGAAAAGCTTCTTGTGATCATATGTAATTGTGCTCTCGTCAACAAATCTATTAAGCGCAACTGAGGCCAAATTACAAACAGCAATTTCATCAGGAGCTGTGTATTCAAAAATCTCAGTACAAAGATTTGAAGACTTGATAGTCCCAAGGTTCTTTTGATTTGATTTTTCATTAACAGCATCTTTGTAAAGCATATATGGAGAACCAGTTTCAATCTGGCTCTCTAGAACTTCAAACCAAAGGTCTTGGGCCCTAACTACTTTTTTGGCCATTCCCTTTTCTTCGTAAGAATTATAAAGCTTTTCAAATTCAGCTCCATAACAATCAGAAAGTCCTGGACACTCATGCGGACAAAATAGTGACCACATTCCGTCTTCCTCAACTCTTTTCATGAATAGGTCTGGAATCCATAGAGCATAGAATAAGTCTCTTGCTCTCTGCTCTTCTTTTCCGGTATTTTTCTTCATTTCTAAAAAGTCTGAAATGTCTGCATGCCATGGTTCAAGATAAACTGCAAAGGCACCTTTACGTTTTCCGCCACCTTGATCAACGTATCTCGCTGTATCATTAAAAACTTTAAGCATAGGAACGATTCCATTAGATGTACCGTTAGTACCTTTTATGAATGAACCTTTAGCTCTTACATTGTGGATGTTTATACCAATTCCGCCTGCGCTTTGTGAAATGAGGGCCGTATCTTTTAGGGTTTCGTAAATCCCTTCAATTGAGTCGTCCTTCATATGAACTAAAAAACAGCTAGATAACTGAGGCTTGTTAGTTCCGGAGTTGAATAGAGTAGGGGAAGCGTGAGTAAAAAACTTTTGGCTCATTAGATCATAAGTTTCCAAGGCAGCATCTATATCATTCATATGCATACCAACAGAAACTCTCATTAACATTTGGCCAGGTCTTTCGACAATTTTACCATTCATTTTGAGAAGGTAAGATCGCTCAAGAGTTTTAAAACCAAAATAGTCGTAACTAAAGTCCCTTTTGTCCACGAGGGCCTTGTCTAACTTTTCAGCATTTTCCATGACAACATTGTAAAGATCCTCCGAGACAAGCGGTGAATACTCACCAGTTTTTGGATTTACATAGTTAAACATAGATTTAATATTTTCTGAAAAACATCCTCGTGTTTCCTTGTGCAGGTTTGAAACTGCAATCCTACCGGCAAGGGTTGAATAGTCTGGATGTTGTGTTGAGAGATAAGCAGCTGTTTCAGCAGCTAACTGATCAAGCTCTTTAGTTGTAATTCCGTCATAAATTCCTTCAATTACTTTTTTAGCAATTTGTGATGGATCTACTAGGTCCTTGTTTAATCCAAAAAGAAGTCTCTCAATTCTCTCTGTGATTTTGTCAAATTTGATGGGTTCTCTTTCCCCTGAACGTGTGATGACGTACATGTCTCTACTCCTATGTGTGCTTTTAGTCCTTAAAAGTCAGCGTCTAATGTAAATACTTGTGAATCTTTTTCACCCATGACTCCAGCTTTTTGATATTCAGAAACTCTTTTTTCAAAAAAGTTGGTTTTCCCTTCAAGAGCAATAAGCTCCATCCAATCAAAAGGGTTGTTTGAGTTGAATACTTTTTCACAACCTAGTCTATCAAGCCAAAAGTCAGCTACGAATTCAATGTATTGACCCATAAGGATAGAATTCATCCCAATCAGTGAAACTGGTAAGGCCTCAAGTATAAACTCTTTTTCGATTTCAACTGCTTCGGTGATAATTGCAGTGATTTCATCTTTATTTAATTTTTCTTCTTCACTTAAATGATCGTGAAGTAAGCAAGCAAATTCGCAGTGAAGCCCTTCGTCTCTACTAATAAACTCGTTAGAGGTACAAAGACCTGGCATAAGCCCACGCTTTTTAAGCCAGAATATTGAACAGAAAGAACCTGAAAAGAAAATTCCTTCAATAGCTGCAAATGCGACTAAACGACTAGCAAAACTTTTGTCAGACTGAATCCATTTCATTGCCCAATCGGCTTTTTTGCCAACGCAAGGAAGCGTTTCAACAGCTCTGAAAAGCTTGTCTTTCTCTTTAGGTTCTTTGACGTATGTATCTATTAATAGTGAGTAGGTTTCAGAATGGATATTCTCCATTGCGATCTGAAATCCATAGAAACATCTTGCTTCTGGGATTTGAACTTCGTTAAAGAATCTCATAGCAAGGTTTTCATTAACAATGCCATCACTCGCAGCAAAAAAGGCCAAGATATGTGTGATGAAGTGTTTTTCGTCTTTAGTTAGTTTTTCCCAGTCAGGAAGATCGGCCATAAGGTCAATCTCTTCTGCAGTCCAGAATACGGCCATGTGTTGTTTATACATGTCCCAGATATCATGATACTTAATTGGAAATACAACGAAACGATCGTCGTTTGGTGATAGAATTGGATCCATCAAATGCCTCCTTAAATGTCTTCCTGACGGGCTGTAACCTTCCAGGGTCGTGTGTGTTTGCGCTTATGTGTAAGTAAAGCCTAAGGCCTCTTTTGTTTTGTTTCAATATAAATAATTTCAATAAACCTTAAGCATGCAGAAAATTATTAGATATAAAAGGCCGCTTTTTTTCTTGGCAAAGCTTGATATGCCCATCAGTAAGGCATGTTGGTAAATGTCAAAAAAAAAGAAAAGTTTATTTTTGTAATCTAAAAGTTACTTACATTTTGGTTTTATATGGATTTTGTGCAATGTGTTTATACAATATGTAGCTATGCTGCAACTTGCTAGCGCACTATATGTAGTGGGTCAAAGTCAATTTTTGATGGAAAAAGGGATTTTTTATGTGAGTTCTTGGTAGTTTTCCATGACCTGATATAGTTCATTCCCAAGCCCGATGGAACATGTTGTACAATGATTAATTACAATTCCATCTTTAACGGCCACTAGCTTTGGTCTTACTTTGTCTTCATTAAAGTCTTCGTCTATATGCTGGAGGAGTAAGTACTCTCCAAGTATATCGCCCTTTTTGAAGGTATCCCCTGGTGCTAAGTGATATTCAAACAATCCACCGTCAGAAGAATAATAGGTTTTGTAATCGTCGAGTAAAGATAAGTACTGGCCACTTGGAGGGCTGTAGCGAACATCGTCTACAAGCTGTCCTCTTAAATATAAAAAATGAAGCAAACGGGACGAGTCGATTACTCCTTGCTGTGTATTGATTAACTCTTCACTGCCAAGTTCAACTGTGTAAGACTCAAACTCTATAGGGATTTCTCTTCCTTGTGATTTGAATGACTTTGAAAGCTCCACCCAGGGCATAAAGCATGCTTCATCCATAGCTCCTGCAAATTTGTTTGGAATTGATAAATTGAAAGGAAAAGAGAGATCTTTGACTCTATCACGTTCATATTCTGCACTGTAAATGTATCGAGTTGCTATTGGACCAGTATGTAAATCCAATACAAAATCAGCATCACTTGCCATTGATTGAAGTTTTAAATTTAAAAACTTGTTATGCTGAGGTCCTCTTTCGTAAGTCATTTTATTTTCGAAAGATTGAATCATCTTTTCTATAGCAATTTTGTATTCTTTTTTTATTTCTTCCCAGGGCGAGTCTATAAACTTTGTGACAAAGTTCTTCATAGAAAAGTTCTTTTGATCTTCCTTAAGGCCCATTAAGTCAGTGTAGTTTCTATTCCAGTTGTGACCAGTGATGGGATTGAATCTTCCTTGAGTGTGGCCACCTAGTCGATTATTAGTCGCAAATGGATTGGCCAAAGGAACAAAAGTTATTTTCCCTTTGAAATCATGATTTTTTATATGTTTCATCATTTCATAGATAACAATATTGCCTTGTAGTTCAGCTCCATGTACTGACGATTGTATATAAGTAGTTGGTCCCTCAAGACCAGAGTCGAAAATATAGGCCTTTACGTTTAAACTTTCGCCACTTGGGAGCTTGTGGACTTCTATAGTTTGAATTTCAAGAATTGATTTCATAATTGGCCTTAAACAAGCCAGGATGCGGCCGTTTCTATTCCTCTAAGGACTTCAAGTTGTCCGTCCTTAATTATTGTCTCAGCTGGTAGGTTATGACAAAGAAAAAAAGGCATGGACTCAGTGAAGCCATAGGCCATCGTTTTTGAGAAAACTAACCAGTCACCAGGGGAGGTATTTGAAGGTAGCTCGAAACTACCTAATTTATCTAAAGCGGTGCATAATGGACCATGGACCTGGAAAGAATTCACTTCGTTTGTTGTGGCCTTAAGCACCTGGCAAGGAAAACTTTGATCAGTTATTGCTGGTCGCACTAAATGATTTATTCCACCATCTGTTATAAGTAATTCCTTACCGCGAACATTTTTTCTATCGATAACTTGAGTACAATAAACACCAAAGTTTCCTACAGCATATCTTCCGAGCTCCATCCATATTTCAGGTATAGAGTATTTCTCTTTTACTTTTTTTAACTGGCCTGACACTTCTGTAAAATCAAGTGGTGTTTGATGACTTTCATAATCTAGACCTAAACCACCACCAAGATCTAATACTTTCATGTCTATATTGAGATCATTGGACAGTTGCGTAAGAGAAGAAGCAATCTTATCCCAAATAAGACCTAATCTGTTGGCATCTAAAATATTCCCCCATTGAAAACAATGAAATCCTATTACATTCAAATTTTGAAGCTCTTTGATATTTGAATTTATCCAACTATTGGGTTCAATACCAAAAGCAGAAATTTCATCGCCACCTAAAACACTTTTCCCCTCACTCCAGGGGAGTTGAACTCTCAGTAGAACATCAACTTTTTTATTTTGAGTGAGTGCAATTTCGTTTAACCAATTGGCCTGGTTTACACTCTCAAGTACAACTGTTTGTATTTTATTATCTACAAGTGATTGTAGGTATTTTTTTGATTTTGAAGGTCCTGTGCTTAACATGTTTTGTGGTTCAAAACCTGCATTTAAAGCATGATTCATTTCACCCTGGGCAGAGACATCAATTCCAAAACTATTTCTTCGAAACTCTTTTAGGACAGACGAAAGTGGATTGGCCTTTGTGGCATACCAAAGTTTGACACCTTCGGGGACAGAATCTTGAAGAAACTTAAGATGTTCACCAAGAGCATCAAGATCATAGCAGTAAAAACTACTGTCAAATCGCTCGATCAGATGATCTAGTTTTGATTTGTGGATCTCAATGAAGTTGTTCATCTTAAGAAAGACTCTAACTCAAGTGAGGCATCAGACTTTTCATCACGATATTTTATAATTAAAGCACAATTCATTTGAAAATTTTGTTCTTTTGCCCAAGGAAGTTTGGATCCATTAACTGGCCTTGTTCCGGGGACCACTACAGCATTTTCAGGAATGGCCTCGCCAGAGTCTAATTGTCTCTCATTAACACAGTCATAGACAGGTACGCCTTTGGATAAGATGCATCCCGGGGCTATAACGGCCCGTCTAGATACTTGTATACCTTCAACTATAACTGAGCCAGCACCTATAAAGGCATCATCTTCGATGATCACTGGTGCAAGTCCAATAGGCTCTAACACACCACCAATTTGTACACCTGCACTTAGGTGAACATTTTTTCCAATTTGAGCACAACTTCCAACTAGTGCATGTGAATCAATCATGGATCCACTATCTACATAGGCACCAATGTTTACGTAAGCTGGAGGCATGATTATTACACCTTCTGCTACATATGATCCTCTTCGAACAGAAGTTCCGCCTGGGACAACTCTTACTTTCCTTTCGGGCGTAAACTGTTGAGGCATGAGGTTGTGTTTATCGACAAAACCGTTATGTTCTACAAGCTCACCGGCCTTGAAGGCCTCTAGGATGGCCTGCTTAACTTCTATATTTGCTTTCCAGATACCATCAACTTTTTGTGCACTTCTAAGTGTACCGTTTTCTAGCTCTTCAAATACTTTTTCCCAATTGCTCATAATAATTCCTTAGCTGTTTAATTTAAACCATTTCTCCACTCGATCCTGTGCTGTATTTAATGGAGTAAGATCCGTTAAATCTAAATGGGTGAGTGGTGCTCTTAGTATATTTGTTTTAATTGTTCCTCTACTTGCCATTAATGCCTTTACTGGGATGGGATTACTGGCAATAAAGAGTGAGTCACTACATTCTTGCCATAGTTTTGGATCGTCCAACTTTTGTTTCAATGTAAGTTCAACATAAAGATGAGTTTCTAGAGGCCAGGCGTTTGCGGCAACTGAGACAAGTCCAGAGCAATTATGTTGAGAAAAGTCAGGGAGCATCCCATCGTCACCTGAATAGACTCGGCCTTCTCCTGAAGCTTCGACGTATTTTTTAAAGTCTTCAACACTTCCGCTGGCCTCTTTTACCGCCCAGAAATTTTTATGGGTATTTAATCTTTTTACAGCTTTTAGGCTAAGTGAAGTACCGGTTCTACTTGGCACGTTGTACAACATTACAGGCCTTGATGAGAGGTCCATTAATGTTTTAAACCATTCGTATTGCCCTTCGTCCCCAGGCTTAGCATAGAGAGGAGTAACCATAAGGTAAGCATCAAGTGGCAATGTTTCGAGGTATGTGACCCACTTTGCTGTTTGCTCTAGATTTATTCCTCCAACACCACACATAAGTGGTACTTGAAGTTTTAGGCCAACTGTAAAATCAAGAATTTTTTGCATTTCCTCTTGGCCTAGATTTAATGCTTCTCCAGTGCTTCCGAGAATTAGGATTCCGTTTCTAGCTTCTTCTTGTTGTTTTAAGAGGGCCTCAAGGGATACGTAATCTACATCTCCGTTTTCTAACATTGGTGTAATAACGGCCGTCCATAATGGTGAATTGTTTAAGTCCATTTTGTCTCCTGAATTAGCTAAAGATCTTATCTTGTATATAGGTTTGGAAATCTGTTAACCCGACAGGAAACTCTTTTTTTATTATTTTTTGAGAGGCCCAAATTGCACCTTCTGCAAAAATTTTTCTATCGAGAGCTTCATGTCTAATTGTCATTCTTTCTGTATTGGTTTCTAGTGTCAGTTGATGATCTCCAACAACATCACCTGTTCTTTCAGATGTAATATCAGTAGGGAGGTTTAACCATTTAGCCCAGCTAAGTGCGGTGCCACTTGGAGCGTCGACTTTTTTTGTATGGTGAACTTCATGAATTTTAAAATTAAATTCATCAAATAACTCAGTGGCCTTCGTTAAAGATTTAATCATTTGTTTCATTAGGTTCATTCCTAATGAGAAATTATGTGCCTTAACCCAGCTTACTTTATTTTTTATTAACTGGTCAGAGATGTCATTTGGCCAATCAAATCCAGTGGATCCAGTAACAACGGGAATCTTACTTTCTATTAGTGTCGGTATAAGTTCTCTGAATGCATCGCCAGGTAAAAATGAAATGATAACGTCATGACCAGACAATTTTTCAATTGTGACTGAGGTTTTCGAATCAAAGACAGTG
>JAGSHI010000021.1 GCA_023954635.1 Bacteriovoracaceae bacterium | reverse complement strand
GGTAAGTATGATGAAGACAGTTGAAGCGCGTCTTCCCGAGTTTGATGCTAGTAAACCTGCTGATTCTTGGAATGAAGATGGTCCATATGAAACCATGCCACTTTCCTTTAGAGCAAAAAATAAAAATGCTGATGATAGTACAAAAGATCTCTACCATGCTGTTGAGGCCTGGGGTTTTAGAAAAATGCCCGATGGGAAAAAGAGAATTTGTATTGCTGATCCAAATTCAACTTTGAATAATGATAATTGTAAAGTCTATTTTGAAATTGATGAGTCCGAGGGGGCTGATCCTAGAGCAACTTACAGTAGGTGGCCCCATAGAAACATTGGAAAGATGATGTTATCTCCTTCAGCGAACGGACAAAATGGCCGTTATATGCATCAACTGACTCACGCTTGTCGAATTAAAAACAAAGATAAATTTTATTCTGGGTGCAAAGAAGTTGATGATGTTCACTGTGGTGAAAAAGATTACACTACTGTTGACGTAAATGCTGTCGAAGAAAATGTAAATTCATCGATTGAGAAACAAAAAGAAAAGTTGAGAGAAGGAGATCAATGAGATGAAAAAAATAATTTTATTTCTTTTCTTCCCTACTCTAGTAATGGCCTCTTCTGCCGATGACGTTATCATTCAAAAGTTGGTAGATAAGCACGAAAGAGAAATCCTTCAAAAACTTAAAGATAAGAATTCATCTCAAGATGAAGTTTATAAAACATATGTCATTGCGGCTAACGAATTAAATACAAATAATTCATTCAAATACGCAAGACAGTTCTATAAAAAAGCTCTGGAACTCAAAGGTGTTAGCTTTAATCAAACGAAAGTGTACTTCTCTCTCATTAATATGGACCAAAAGGAAGAAAAATCCGGACGAGCATCTTTTATTGAGTTAAAGAAGTACCTTTCAAATAATCCAAAGATGAAAAATGGAAGTGTCTCAATTGGATTCAATTATTATGATGTCATCACAAGTGGTAAACTCAGCACTCAAGTTCTAAGTAAGTCTCAAGTAGCAGAGATTAAAACTGATACTCTTTTTTGGAATCCATTAAGATGGCATGATATTTCGGTTAACCTCAAAGAAAAGAAATACAAGGATGCTAGAACTATCGTCTCTTCATTTGATATGAAAATGGCCCCCATTAATATGAAAATCATTGCCGACTTAGTTCAAGTTAAAACTGAAAACGGACTCAAAAAAAGTGCTCCTCTAATGTGTGAAAAATCCTACGAGCGCTACCCAGATTCAAGAGAGAACTCTTACAGTATGAAGCTGTGCCAAATCCTTCTAACCCTTAGGCATGGAAAGAAGATTCCCAAGGGAGAGGTTGGAAAACTAGAGGCCCTCATCTCTAAAAATGCTCCCTCACAAAAGTTCCTTATTGATGCTCTGAAATAGTTAGGAATCTCCGTATCGTATGTGCGTCAACAGGAAAAATTATTGAGATTTTCCCAAAAATATTTTGAAAAAAATCGTATCTACTTGAAGCTCCGTAAAGGATGCAGTGGCCAAAAACCGTCTGTCCTGCTCTAATATTTGCCACACAACACACACTAAAGACGGAGACATTCACAATGCAAAAAGTTGCTCTCAGCGAGATCATCGTAACCAATCCTTACCTTAGAACCGAAACTGACATTGACTCCCTTGTTAAAAGTATTGAGACAGTAGGACTCATTAATCCTATTACAATCAATGACAAGAATGAACTCCTAGCTGGAGGTAGACGATACCAGGCCATGAAAGAGCTAGGCTGGGATGAAGCTCCTGTTCAGATGGTAGAGAGAAATCCACTCGAGCAAGAACTTATTTCAATTGATGAAAACCTTGTTCGAAAGCCACTAGATAAAATGGAATTAGAGCAATGTCTTAATAGAGGTAGAGAAATTTATGAAGAGCTTAATCCTCTTGCAAATAAAATAGAGGTCGCTGTAAAACTTCTCACACCTGAAGAGAAAAAAGCGGAAAAAGAAGAGGAAGAAAACGATACAACTTCTTTTGCTGCTATAACATCTGAAAAAACGGGTCTTTCTAAGTCAGTCATTAAGAGTGCAATTAAAAGAGACGCTCTTTCTTCTGAAAAAATTAAAGAGGCCAGAGGTCTTGGAGATATTTCGGCCAGTCAGGCAAACGAAATCATTAAACTTGATAAAGAACAGCAAGATAAAATCCTTCCTTACGTTCAAAATAGAACAGTTAAAGATGTGAGAAAAATCGTTGAGACCGCCAAATTAGATGGGCTTGACCAGGCCATTGAAGATTCGATGGAAATGACTCCAACTCCAAGAGAGTTTGTTCTTTTAAAAACGACAACTAAGAAAATGAACAAACTTATTTCTCAAATTATTCTTGAAGATATTCAATTTGAAGGGAAAGACCTTAATATCATTATAAAAGATATGAAGAAATTAATGACTGAAGGTCAAGATTTCCTTAATCGTTATGACGAAGACTCCTTTGTACCTCACTCTCAAGATACTGATGACGGGTACGAAGAAAGCTCTTTTCAATAAATTATTTTTCACAACTTGGGGAGCGTGTTGTTTTTACACGCTCTCGACGCGCCGCACTTTATTTAAATCTCAATCTTTAATAAGTTATCTCTACTAAATTACATAAAGGAGAAAGAATGAAATCAATTTTCATAACGGTTTTTTTAATGCTTTCTATGTCGAACGCTTATGCGAATAGATCAGTAGATGTATGGCAAAACTATTTCCCAAATATGAATTGTAATAAAAACGCTTGTGCTAAAAATGTTTCGGCAGCTGCTTTAGAGGAATTTTTAGAGAAAGCATCATACTTTAGACCAGGAAAACTTAAGTCAACGACTTGGGCCTTTCTCGTGGATTTTACACTTCACTCAAAACATAAAAGAGGCTGGCTCATTAATTTGAAGACAGGAAAAGCTGAGGCCATGCATGTTTCCCACGGTAAAGGTAGTGGGAATGGAAGTGGAAGAGCAGTTCGGTTTTCAAATACAAATGACTCAAAAATGTCGAGCTTAGGACTTTATCTTACAGCAGAAACTTATTATGGATCTAACGGGTACTCATTGAGACTTGATGGATTAGAGTCATCTAACTCTGCCGCTAGACCAAGAGCAATCGTAATGCATGGAGCTGATTACATGTCTTCAAGCTTTATCAGAAATAATGGAAGATCAGGGAGAAGCTGGGGTTGTCCAGCCATCGCTCAAAGCTTAAAGAAAAGAGTGATTAATAGTTTAAAAGGTGGATCTCTTTTTTATCACTATCACAATTAAATATTATTATAAGAGCCCTAACTCTGTTAGGGCCTTTATATAAACAGGTTTTTTAAAATCGACAACTTCTTTTACCATTACCTCTGCTGTTACCCATTTATAATAATTAAAGTCTTCTGTTGGAATAATTTCATCTAAAAATGTATCTTCAACTTTCAAATGAAAATAATGTTGGCTTTGACCGACAAAGTAATTTTTCCTCGATCCTTTTTCCCATGTGTACTTAATTCCACCAGTTGGACCAGAAACAAATTTAAAGTTTCTAAGCCCAGTCTCTTCCTCTAACTCACGAGTAATCGCTTGTTCCAAACTCTCCCCTTCTTCAACTCCCCCTTGAGGTACTTGAAATCCGGATTCTGGATCATTTGAATCTCTCCTATGACAAAACAGCAAGAGTCCTTTCGAGTTTTCAACAAAGGCTGCTGTATTCTCTCTAAAAAAATCAACGGCCACTTCAAAGGCAACTTCTTTTGGGGATAAACTTGTTGTATCAACGAGTAAATTAATTTCACTCTGGTCTAAGTTATCATTTTGAATATTGATTATAGTATCAGTTCTCGTAAGTTCCCACTCAACGCAATCCCTATTTCTCTTTTTTATTCTATCTTTAAGAGCGAAGTTTTCTGACCCCAAAAAAGTAAAGGTGAAATCAACATCTTTAGGTAAAAGACCCTTGATAAGGTCAAGCTCTCGCTGTTTCCCTATGACATAGTCTAGAACAACGACACTGGAATTTCCCTTTAATGAGTTTAAAGACGCCTCAACACCTTTGGTTATAACGAGATCTAAGTGCTCTTCATTGTGAACATCAAAGCCTTCAAAGTTTGAGAAGTCATCAACTTCAATATGTTTACAGTTGTCGATTAGTTCAACAAGTTCTTTGGCGGTAGTAGATTTCCCAACTCCAAGAGTTCCACTTAGTAGAATAAGTTTTTTCATGTTGTCTGTAGACGGAGAATTTCACCCTTGAACTTTGCCTGATGAAATTTATTTATCGAATTATGAAGATCTTGAGGTTCGTATTGATTGTGCTCACTATCCATTTGATTGAGGGCCTGCTCAAAACTTCCTTTAAACTGAACTGCATTGTCTGAAATTTTATTATCATAAAATGGATTTGTTTTTGAAATAACAGGACGTCCACTAGAAAGAGCGCTTAATGCAATTCTTGGAAAACTTCTCTCTGTCAGGTCGATAACAGCTCTACTTGCAGCAAAAAGTGGAGCGAGTTCGCCATTACACTTAAAGCCATGAAAAAGACCTTCTTTTTCTTTTGATTTTAAAGAGCTTAAATGGGCATCTTCCCCAACAAACACATAGGGAGTATCTCGCTTCGCAAATAGGACCATTAGCTCTTTAGCAGATTTTTCATCAATACTTTCAGCATTAACAACATAATAGTTATGATCAAACACATCTTTTGGGCCAACCGGAAAGTCTTGCGTTCGAATAAATGGAGGAACAACTTTCACTTTTACTGAGCTATCTCGTCTCTCTACTAGTAGCTCATAATCTTCATGGGCCAACCAAATCTCATCGGCCTGTTGAAAGGCTTTTTTTGACCAGTTTTTTACCATTGAACCAAATATTTTTTCTCTGATCGATCCACCACTAGGCATTAGGGCATCATCTAGAAGATAAGAAATTTGTTTTGGAGTTTCACATTTAGATATTCCTTGGCTCAACCCTCTTGTTACATTCAAAATAAGGTCAGTAGAACAAGGAATATGTAGTTTTTTACATGCCGAAGGAACCAACCAAGAGTGCTTTTTTAGATCTTCTATCTTTTGAATTTTATGAGTCAAAAAGCTACTCGTAATCTTTCTCTGTTCAACAGGCCCTAATATCTCGCCCGGACGATGGGCCAAGGTGTAAAGATTAGCTTCTTCAAAAACTTCTAAGAATGTTTGCACAACTTCTATGGCAAAGTCTTTTTCAATTAATAGATCTGTCGTTACGGCGGTTTTCATAAGCTTTTATAATGTTTTAAAGTACTCAGCAGTTTTCTTAAGGCCTTCCTCAAATCCAACGACTGGTTTGTAGTCACTTACTGATTGAATTTTAGTAATATCAGGTCTTCTTCTTCTAGGATCATCTTTAGGAAGAGGAAGGTATGTTAACTTTGACGAACTTCCTAAGACCTTAATAATAAACTCTGCACATTCTTTAATTGTATACTCGTCAGGGTTTCCAATATTGAATGGGCTTGAATCATCTGAGTGCATAACAGTGTGAATAGCTTCACAAAGATCAGTTACAAAACAAAAAGATCGAGTCTGTCCCCCATCTCCATAAATAGTAATATCTTCATTCTTCATGGCCTGATTAATAAAGTTTGGAATAACTCTCCCATCATCAGGTCGCATTCGAGGTCCATAAGTATTAAAGATCCTCACAATTCGAGTATCAACATTATACTTTTTAGCGAAACTAGTCGTTAACGCTTCTGCATATCTTTTCGATTCGTCGTAACAGGCCCTTGGTCCAATTGGATTAACGTGCCCAACATAGTCTTCAGTCTGAGGATGAACTTCTGGGTCACCATAAACTTCGGAAGTAGAAGCTTCTAAAAATCGTGCTCCCTTTTCTTTCGTAAGCTCTAGTAACTTTAATGTTCCCTCGCTGTTAACTCTCATTATTTCTAAAGGTAGAGTTGAAAAATCTATTGGAGAAGCTGGAGAGGCCAAGGAAAAAACATAGTCAATATCAAGTCCCTTAAAATCAGGTAGTGATTCATAAATATTACATTCATGAAAATCAAAATTTTCATATTTAGAAAGAATTTCAATATTAGATTTTGAACCAGTGATAAAGTTATCAAGTCCTATAACTCTTGCACCAAGATTCAAGTATTTTTCGGCCAAAGTAGATGGCACAAAGCCAGCCGCTCCAGCGAGAACAACTGTCTTACCTTCTAAAGATTCTGGTAGAACTATTTTTGACATTTAAACTCCTGCGTCAATAATGCTTCAACTGTATCATGGTTGAACTCAGAAGGAGAAGTACCCCTCCCATGATTTGTAACAAGTCTAATGTAGCCCCTAAAAACACCCAATTAACTAAAATAGCGAAGAAAGGAAAGGCCATTTCTGCCAATGCACAAATTCTGGCCGGAAGCTTTTTTAGGCCCGTATAGTAAAACCACATCCCAAGAATTCCCGATAGTAGAACCATTGCACTAAGTTTGCCCCAAACGACAGCATCGTTATCAAAGGTCACTTCTTCCATGGTGATAAATGGAAGTAAGCACAAAAGTCCCATAGAGAACCGTCCAAACATGATTTCAGTTTCTTTATAACCTTCTTTTGATAATTTTTTTCCAAAGGGAGTTGAGGCGCCCCAACTGATAATTGAAACGAGAGTAAGCCCTAAGCCTGCAAGTGCCTGAGGATTTGAGAAGGCCGTAGAAAAATCAAAGTCTTTAAGACCTGGAAAAATATCTTTATAGGAAACCATCAAGCCTCCTATCAAACAAGGAATCGCCCAAAGGATAAATTCTTTTTTGATTTTTTCCCCGAGAACAAAGCGGGCCAATGTAATGGCGACTAGAGGTTGTAGTTTTTGAAGGATGATAACCATCGAGGGGTTAATCATCGTAAACGCTTTGGTAAAACTAAGAGTTCCAAGAGCTGAGCCCAACCCCCCAATCACAATAAAATAAGAGATATGACCAACTTGCATGGACCATATTTTCTTTCTGCTCTTATAGACAACCCAAGAAAATAAAAGAGTTAAAATAAGGTGTTCTGTGAGGACGATTTTGGTTGCGGCCATTCCACTTCCAAGAAGTGGGTATCTAATCAGAGTGTCACAGGCCCATAAAAGACAGGCCAAAAAGATAAGTAAAATGCCTTTCAAAGTTCGACCCCTGTGGCCAAGAAGGCTTCAAAAGATTCCCTTGCTCTCTCGGCGGCCAAACGTTTTTTTACTTTCTTTCTATTTTTACGATCTCTTCTTTGTTCTTTCGTCAAAGTTACAGGAGGAAGTAATCCAAAGTTTATATTAGAAGGAACAGGTTTTTGATTCGTCATTATATAATTAACAAGACAACCCATACCTGTCTCGACAGGGAATTGAACTGGTTCTAATCCCTTTATTTTTCTCCAGACTTGAAAGGCAACATATAGTCCCATTGCCGAACTTTCTGTATAACCTTCAACTCCTGAGATTTGCCCAGCAAAGTAAATATTTGGGAACTCTTTGGAACTTAAGTCAAAATTCAATAGTTTCTTGGCATTCAAAAAGCTATTTCTGTGAACACTTCCGAGATGAATAAAGGCGGCCTCTTGAAAGCCTGGAATCATTCGAAAGATTCGAACTTGTTCTTTATAGGTAAGTCTTGTTTGGAAACCAACAAGGTTAAAAGCACTTCCAAGGAGGTTTTCTTTTCTAAGCTGGATGCAAGCATGAGGTCTGGAGCCGTCCTCCATTTCAAGTCCAATTGGTTTCATGCAAGAAAACCTAGCCGTTTCAGGTCCTCTTTCGGCCATCAAATCAATTGGTAAGCAGGCCTCGAAAAACTTCCAGTCTTCAAATTCTTTAGCTGGAACTTTCTCTGCTTTAACCATTTCAGCTATGAGGTTTTCATATTCTTCTTTATTCAAAGGAGCGTTGAGATAATCAGCTTGCTCACCTTCTTCTTCTGAAACTGGTTTATGCCGATCCTTAAAGTACATTTTTGAATAATCTAAACTATCAGCATCGACGACAGGAGCAATTGCATCATAAAAATAGAGATCATCTCCAGATATATTTTTTTGAATCCAGCTCGACATTCCATCTGTAGTGAGTGGACCAGTAGCTAAAATGATTTGATCACAACCTTTTTCCTTCGCAAACTCAATCGGATCAATAATATCGCAATCAACAACTTCAATGAGTTCATTATTTGATAATCTTGTTGTGATTTCTTTAGCAAATTTGTCTCGATCAACGGCCAACGCATCACCAGCAGGAACTGCATGAATGTCTGCAACAGAGAGAATTAAAGAGCCAAAGGCCTTCATTTCAGTTTTTAATAATCCATGTCCAGAGTTGGGATCTTTTGACTTTAATGAATTCGTGCAAACCAACTCTCCAAAATCTTTAACTTTTTGCGCAGGACCAAGCTTAATTCTTTTCACTTCAGCAAGAACTACAGGTATTTTTTTATTCGCTAAAAATTGTGCTGCTTCACTTCCGGCCAACCCGGCGCCTACAACTAGTACTTTACTCATTGAATCCATACTCAAAGCTTTGAATTTATGTTAGGGTCAAGGGCGTTAGCCCATGGGGCAATTTACTCGTTAGAGGACATTCATGCAAATTCATCTTTATCAAACACAACATACTATCGCCGATTTTGACGCTATAGGACAATACCTTGATAAAAAGCTGGATTCCTTGAAGAAACCGGGCATTCATCTCTTCCCTGAACTCTTTTTAACCGGTTATCCTCTACAAGATTTAGTCCTACAAAAACCGTTTATCGAAAATTATTTAGAGTTTATGAAATGGTTAGAAAATTGGGCCAAAAGTCATAAGTTTGATGATTCACTTATTCTCCTTGAGGGCTTGAGTATCATTTTGATGAGAATAACCTCCCTAAAAATATTGAAAACTGTGCCTTCGCTATAAAGGCAGGAAAGCTTGAGAAAGTTTACAGTAAGATCCTTCTTCCCAACTACGATATTTTTGATGAAGAGAAATACTTTACTCCTGGTAACCGACCTTGTGTTTTAAAGTTTCAAGGAAAACAAATAGGTATTCTTATTTGTGAAGATATGTGGGTTTCATCCCACCATCCAGTTGATCCAGTTGAAATTCTTGCCAAGGCCAGTAACGGTACTCTTGATCTTGTGCTTAACTTGTCCGCCTCGCCTTTCCACCTTGGGAAAGAAGATAAAAGACTTAAAAGAGGGAAAGAGATCTCTAAAAAACTCTCCGCCCCATTTGCCTACGTCAATAGAGTTGGTGGAGAGGACGAGATTCTTTTTGATGGAGGAAGCTTCTTTGTCAGCGGAGATAAAGAGCATTGGAGAGGGAACCTTTTTCACGAAGATCAAAAATCGTTGGAAGTTCCTAAGTTTGAAGGCAAGAAAGAGAGCTCAAAAGAACAAGATCTGGAAAATACATGGGAATCTTTATTCAACCCGGCTTTAACGAATACAACACCTCCTACTCTCCCTGAGTTCTCAGATGAACAATGTGAAATAACCCTTTCAGCTCTGGCCTTTGGGATTCAGGAGTATGCTAAAAAATGTGGTTTTAATAAGTTTCTCGTCGCCCTATCTGGAGGTATTGACTCTGCTCTAGTTACTGCCATTGTTCGACTATCCCTCAAAGAAGGTCAGACCATGGAGGCCGTTTATATGCCAGGCTTCTTCTCAGCAGAAGAGTCTTACAATTGGTCACTAGAATTATGTCAAAACCTTGGTATTCCTTTTAAAGTTCTCCCAATCAAGTTTCTCCATAGGACTGTTGATAATGCATTCAAAGATAGTTTTTCTGAAGGCCTAGAAGGTCTGGCTGACGAAAATATTCAAAGTCGATTAAGAGGAACTTTAATTTATACTCGTTCGAATCAAACCGGTGCAATGGTACTAAATACATCAAATAAGTCAGAACTTGCCGTTGGTTATTCTACTCAATACGGAGACAGTGTTGGGGCCTTAAGTGTCCTTGGAGATCTCTATAAATCTGAGGTTTTCGCCTTATCTAAATATATTAATAAAAGTCATGATAATTTAATTCCAGATGGTATCATTTCGAGACCACCTTCTGCTGAACTCAGAGAGAATCAGGAGGACAGTCAAAGCCTTCCCCCCTATGAAAAACTGGATGCTATGCTCGAAGGGATACTTTCCTATAGGCTAAGTCTGAAAGAGTTACACGGATTGGGATTTGATAGAGACGATTTAGAAAAAGTGTATGGCCTTTATAAAAAAAGCGAGTATAAAAGGAATCAGTTTTGCCCAATAATAAAGTTAAAGGCAAAAAGCTTCGGTTTTGGATACCGGGTACCGATTTGTAAAAAATAATGAATACTAGTTCGAAATAAAGGAGAACCCATGAATAGCAAGACAGCAGATGCAGTATTAAAAAACTGGAAAGACGCAAAAAAAGAGATCGAAGGACTTCTAAAAAGTTCTAAGATTCAAGAAGTTCAAACAACTTTTAAAAAGTTTGTAAAAACAGCAGAAAAAGACATCAACAGAGTTATGGATAAAGACATTCCTAAGCTCGTTAAAAAGCTTAAGTCTGAAAGAAAAACTTTAGAAAAAGCAATTGATAAAGCTGTTCAAGATGAGATCAAGAAAGCGAAGAAATTTGTAGCCGTTCAAAAGAAAGAGCTTTCTAAGCTACAAAAAAGAGTTGAATCATACCTTCCAAAGGCAGCTAAAACTGCTTCTAAGAAAAAGACTGCAAAAAAGAAAACAGCAAAAAAGAAAACTGCTAAAAAGGCCACTAAAAAAGCGACTAAAAAGGCAGCGCCTAAGAAAAGTACGGCCAAGAAAGCAACTAAAACAAAGACAACGGCCAGAACAACTAAGAAAGCAGCAAGAAACGTATAATTTTGAAACGTTAGGCCCTCTTTTGAGGGCCTTTTTCCTTTAAGCCTAATACCTTCTCAGGTACAATATCTTCTGCCAGACGATTAATTTTGACCCAAAGGGCCAAACTTGAAAAAACTCGAACGTAGTTTAGGGCTAGTTCCCGTAATCGCCATCAGTATTTCTTCCATGCTCGGAAGTGGTATTTTCGTTTTACCAGGAATTGCAGTTGAGCAAACAGGCCCATCTGTATGGCTAGCTTACCTAGTCTCTTCACTTTGTGTTCTTCCTGCCGCTATTTCTAAATCAGAACTCGCAACCGCTATGCCAACGAGTGGCGGTTCTTATGTTTATGTAGAAAGAAGCTTCGGTCCGATGGCCGGAACTATTGCAGGGCTTGGACTATTTCTTTCTTTATTACTTAAAAGTGCTTTCTCTCTGGTTGGGTTTGGTGCTTACCTTTCTGTTGTCGCCGATGTCAGCTTGAAACAGACGGCCATGATTTCACTCTTTTTCATTGTCATCATAAATATTTTTGGTGTCGGTAAACTCAGTACAGTTTTGATTGCCATCGTTGGAATCTCTATAGCCACCCTATTTGGACTTGCAGGCTACTCCTTTCCTGAGATTAGTATGGAAAACATGACTCCCTTTTTCACAGGGGGGACAAATGGATTCTTGGGGGCTACAGGTATTGTCTTCGTCTCCTTTGCTGGTGTAACCAAAGTTGCAGCGATCGCAGAAGAAATCCGAAAGCCTGAGAAAAATCTCCCATTAGGTATTCTTCTCTCGCTGGCCATTGTGACATTTATATATTGTTCCTTAAGTTTTGTTATGGTTTCTGTAATGGGTGCCGACAAAATGTCTGGTGACTTAAAGCCTGTTTATCAACTGGCACAAATGGTTGGTGGTAAAAACATTGGTATCTTTGCTTCAATTATAGCCGTCATTACTATGATTTCGATGGCCAACGCCGGTATTTTAGCAGCATCGAGGTTCCCCTTTGCCATGTCTAGGGACCATTTACTTCCATCATTCATCAGTAAGATTCACAAAAAATTTCTGACTCCTATCAACGCAATCATTTTTTCAG
This sequence comes from Bacteriovoracaceae bacterium, assembly GCA_023954635.1. GTDB lineage: Bacteria > Bdellovibrionota > Bacteriovoracia > Bacteriovoracales > Bacteriovoracaceae > M0603. Next base: position 26,528 of record JAGSHI010000021.1, on the reverse strand, counting down.
GCATTGTCGTTTTCTTTATTCTGGCATTTTTAGATGTAACAAAGATTGCTAAGCTCGCCTCGGCCTTCATGATCATTCTCTATGTCATTGTCCATATCTCGGTCATCGTCCTAAGAGAGTCCAGAATTCAATGGTACAACCCGACTTATAAGTCTCCGCTCTACCCACTTTTTCAAATATTGGGAATCATTTCCGGTCTGATTCTACTTCTGGCCATGGGTCAAATTGTTCTGACTGCGATTATGGTGATCTCCATTCCTGGCGCTATTTTCTACTTCTCCTATTCGAGAAGACGAACCACTAGAAAAGGAGTCGTTGGAATTAGAGGAAGAAGAACTGATCTAACGGAAGAAGAATACGACCCAGGCGAAACCATGGAATCAATGGACCTTTCTATGGAAGCCACCGTTGTGACCTCACTATTCGGACATGAAAGATCACCCGAAATGCTTATTGAAATGGGTGCGGCCTTGAGTGACGGTGGGAATTTAGAAGTTACTCACGTTACAGAAGTTCCAGAACAAACAGACCTTAAAGATTTAATGGAAGAGCCTGCTGATTTAAAATCATTAAGACGAAGAGTTGTGGCGATGGCCATGCACCAAAACATTTCTCTAACATTTGACCCTGTTGTGTCCCACGACCTTGGAAGAACCCTTTACGATATTAGTTTGCGGCTTCACTGTAATTGGATGCTTATAGAGTGGGCAGGAAGACGGAAAGGCTACTTCACATTTCACAATCCTATTGGATGGTTGAAAGGACACCTTCAATGCAACCTTGGTATTTTTAGAGATGCCGGTGTTCGCTATATTAGAAAAATTATGGTTGTCATTAAGTTTGATGAGAACGACCCATTAGTTGTTGATACTGCTGACCATTTAGCAATGGTTAATAAAGCAGATATCACCCTTGTGTATTTCAAGGCAGAAAAAGATATAGACCAAAATTCAGAGGAAACAGAAAGTAGACTGTATGACCTCACAACAAATTGCCACTCTAGAAGTTTTGTCCAAGTCATCAATGGACGTGATGAAATGGAAACATTACTCGGCTACTCGGCTGAGTTCGACCTGCTTATCTTTGGGTCTAAAGAACATGGGCTTCTTTCAAACGTCTTTGGAACAAATGACGATTATTTGATTGAGAGAGCGGCCTGTTCAGTCTTGGCCGTAAATTCTGCATCGAGTCTCAATAATATCCCCAAAGAGGATCAGTAACTTCAACATTTACAACTAGTTAACTACTCTTTAACGCTTTACAAAACCACTCAGGTTTTATAACTTCCCTACATGCTTAAAGGCCTTTTTCTCATTTACCTTTTCTCCTTTTCACTTCAATCTGAAGCGGGAACAAGTAAAACAGTTTTTGAGGATGATAAGAGGGATCAGATCTTCCAAACCGGAACTCGCCCCTATTTAAGAATTGGCCAAGTAGGCTCACATTGTTCAGGATTTCTCATTTCTGAGAGTCATGTTCTGACTGCCGCCTCATGTGTCTATGATGCAAAAAATAAAAAGTGGATTCAAAACCTAAACTTCATCCCAGGTAGAGATGGAGGAAGTAACCCTTTTGGAATGAAAGAATGGGAAGCTGTCCATATCCATCAAAGTTATATGAAGAATAAGTCTGATGATTGGAACCTGGCCGTTATCAAACTAAAAAAACCAGTTGGCCGACGAAATGGTTATTTTAATATGCCATCTTCAGAAAGCTATTTAGGTCCAATTGAAATTGCTGGCTATCCTCTAGATAAACCAGCCAACTCAATGTGGAGTTCACAATGTTTTGCCAATACAAAAAGTCAAAGACTTGTTTATAAGTGTGATACTTTCCAAGGCTTAACTGGTGCTCCAATTATATCTGAATCTGGTGATGGTCTCTTAGCTGTTGGGATTCATACTTCTGAAGGCTTTCAAGAGAACTATGGTGTTTATCTAACAAATCTTCGAAGGTTTTTTATCAGAAGATGGATATCAGGGAACGAGCCAACAGGAACTCTTACTTGGTATAAGAATAACGTTGGAACCTTTTACAAACACCATTCAGTCTCTTTAAAAAATGAGTGTAATACGGGACTAAGCTTTAAAGTAAAATTTTCAAGTACTGATGGAACACTGAAAGTTATTGACACAAATTTATCGACAAGATTTGAGAAGTATCATTTTAATTCAATCAATTCGAAATATTATATCAAAGTAGAAAATGGGAACTGGGTTGAAATGGAAATAAAAGATGAAGACTGGGGAAGTGTTGATCACATACTCCCCTGCCAATATCCCTACGACACTTGGTACGCTAGACCGATATCTCCTCTCTAAAAGGTCTCCAATTCCCTTGCCAAACATTTAAAGCAGCAGAACGAACCGTTTGAGTTTTTGAGTGAACATCAATCATACAATAAGTAAGCTTTGTGACATTTTCATGAAGAGAAGCATCGACAGAAGGTATTGGATTCCAAGTTCCTGTATTGAAGTAGTACTTCCCTTCAGGAAACCTTCTCCATTCTTGCAAGTGAGTGTGACCCATCACAACAGTGTGTAGCTGAGGATTTCTTTTCAAGATACTCTTGGCCTTTCTTTCGTATTTTGGATAAATCGTGATTTGCTTTAAGATATTCAGACTCGTTCTGAAGTTTTTATTTTGCTTAATATAATCTTCTGTTCTTGTATTCCAAAAATATCTTAGAACAACCATTAATAGTCTCCAAAAAAAGACAAAGTCATGTATCATACTCCACTTAACATAGGCGCTCATTGGTCTAACTTTATCAATGAAAGGTCTGTGCTTCTTCAGTATTGGAAGCACCGAGATACAAAACAAACTCCCCCAAGGTAAATTTAAGATTTGTTTTTTACAAGGCCCTTCAAGAAAATAGCTTTTTTCTGGGACAGTATTAATAACTTCAAACTTATGTCCATGCTCTATATGAACTCCATCAATATTTAACTCAAAGTCGAAGTTAACTTCATGTCCTACAATATCATTGAATTTTTCCTGAGCTCTCTCGAAGGCCATTCCTGCATCATGGTTTCCAATGACATATGAAACCTTTTTATTTGGAGCAGAAAGAAATTTTCCAAGGGCCTCAAAGAAAACTTTGTGACCTTTTTCAATCTCTTCAATGGCACGAATAGTTAATTCATCATCAATGATATGTGAAAAAACTCCTTCTATATCAATTTGAATAAGATTAAGAATATCTCCATTGAGAACCAGATGAACATCGGCCCAATAATGACGACCAGTTGAAAAGTACTCACAAAATTCTTTAAATCTCTCATCCTCGAAGAAGTCTTCAAGGATGTTCAATTGACCATTTTTTAGAAATTTTCCCTTACCTAAGTGGAAGTCAGAGCAGATAATGACCAACATTACTTGGCCTGCTCCTTCATCTTTTTAGCAAGTACCTCATCAGCAGGAGAGACTTTCCCACGACCTGTATTTTTGGCTTCATACATCATCATATCTGCAATATAGAGAATTTCCTCTCTATTCCCTGCATGTTCTGGAAAAGTGGCGACACCAATTGAAACAGTAATATTTTTCTCTTCTCCAGTTTTCTTAACTCTAAATTTATTATCTTTAACATTCTCTAAGATTCTCTCGCCAACGACTTTACCTGTCTCAATGTCTTCATCAGGCAAGATAATAACAAATTCATCTCCCCCATAGCGATAAAGGTAATCAGAAGTTCTTACTGTATCCATAATAACTTCTCCGACATCTTTCAAAAATTGAGTCCCGACCAAATGTCCATGACCATCATTAACAGATTTAAAGTGATCAATATCGATAAACAGAACACAGAATTTTTGCTTATAGTCTTTGAAGTTTTGGATACAAGTATCAAGATCCTTCATGAGTCTTCTTTGATTAAAAAGACCAGTCACATCATCCTTATAAATTAAGTCTTGTGCCTTTTCAAAGGCCTTCCATTTTTGAAACATTTCATGGCTATTTTGAATAAATCGAGAAAGATAATTCATAAACTCCACAGGTATATCAGAGTCAACCTTCCAAACGCAGAAGAAGTACTGATTATCGACTTGTCCAACCTTACTACCATAGAAACAGGACTCTCCACTTTTAAAGACTTCCCAAGTATCAAGGGTTTCATCTTGTTTCCCCATCAACTCTAAAATATCATCAAGTTCTTTTTCTTGGTAACTTTCCTTAACTGAGTTTTTATTCCAATGAAGACGGCATTGCCCTTTTTTCACTCCGTATAAATACTTTGAGTAAACGAGTAATGGAAGTGTCTTAAATTCTTCTTGAAGAATTTTGTCTACACTTTCGTATAGTTTTCGTATTTCATCGACGTGAGTATATCCAGACACTAGATCTAGCATCGACTGTAAACTCTTCATTAATGTGTCCTGCTTCTTAGAACTAGACATTACACCTTCTTAATTTTTTCGATTAACTCTTCATCTAAATCAAGATCATCTTCTAATACTTGAATTGAGCCTCTCAATGTTTTCATAATTTTTGCTAATTTATCTTCGATTTTCACCTTATCTTCTTTAGCCTTACTTTCTTTGATCTGAGAATTTTCCATATTAAATTCTAACTGATCAATTTTTCTTTTTAATTCTAGAATTTTCATATCTCGACTTCTTACTTGGGATTCACTATCCATTGTTACTAGTTCTAACTGACTCTCAAGTTCTTTCTCTCTTTGCTTCACTTGATTGAAATCAATTCTAACTTTTTGACTTAGTCGATCAAACTCTTTTTGCATTTGACGACTTTTCTCTTCAGAGATGGCCTTTTTCTCTTCAGCAACTCGTTGGCGATAATTCATCTCTTCAATTTCATCTTGATGACGTTTCTTAACTATAGTTAGTTCAATTTTCACCTCATCTAATTCTGCCTTTAGACCAAGGTTTTCTTGCTCAACCAACTTCTTATCTGTTTTAAGTTCATTTATGTCTGTGAGCAATCCATCTCTTTCTTCTCTTAATTGCCTAATTGTTGCCTGAAGACGCATTAATTCATCTTCATTGTAAGCACTGGCCACTCTCCTCTCAGGAGGAGTTATTTCTATGGTTTTATCATCTTCTGCAGCTGGAGAAAAAGTGTTCCCGAGTTGAGAAACTGGAGCAACCATCGTTGGCATCGTGGCATCTTCATCGATTTCTTCGTCAGGAGAGAACATTGTTTCTGTGACTTCTGCAGTTTCATCTTCACCAGATGTCATCATTGTCTCAGTTTTATTATCTTCTTCCTCTTCACCAAGACTAAAACCTACATCATCTTCTTCATCATCATCATCGTCTTCTTCAATTAATGATGCAAGATCAACCTCATCTTCAGGTGCAACTATATCGGAAATAGTATCGACTAAAGCATCCTCTCCCTGAGAGGCCTTCAAGCTTTCCAATGAAGGATCGTCTGAAGAAATAAGCATCGTTGCCACAGTCGCTTCATCATGAACTCCATCGTCATCAGAGTCAGCTCCAAAGTCTAGCAACTCACCACCTTCTACATCCTCTTCATCATTAGAAGACGCAAGAGTTTCAACTTCATTAGTCTCTTCGTCTCCAAGATTTAGGTCATCGCTTTCAGCATCTAAATCGAGATCATCACTAATGTCTAAACTAGCATTGCTTGATTCTACTTCTTCCGCGCTTAAGTCTAGGTCCATATCATCGCCAAGATCTAGGCCATCATCTCCAGAAGAAGCAATATCGTCACTAGCTCCAAGGTCTAAACCTCCATCATCACTGCCGAGGTCTAAATCTTCACTACCTCCACCTAAGTCCAAATCTCCATCATCTTCACTTGAAGCAGAGACAACTTCATCATCGCCACCTCCTAAATCAAGGTCGTCTTCAGAACCAAAGTCGAGTCCCCCCGCATCTTCATCAGAGGCAACAGATTCAGACTCCCCATCTTCATCTTGCTCTTCTTCCATAGAGAAACCTACTTCATCAGTTTCTTCACTCCCTTCTTCTTCAACAGCTCCTCCAAAATCAAGCTCTTCAGCTGAATCATCAGCTGAGTCACCGTCAGTATCGGGAATGTTGAAGTCTAGGATATCGTCTTCATCATCGTGGTCTGTCATTTTAACCTCGTCGTTCTGGGGAGTTTCATTTGGTTCAGGGTTAATTATTTCTTCTGATTCATCTGGAGCCGCAGTTAATTCTGCAACATCAAATTCACCAGTATCATCTTCATTTGCACTTATTTCATCTACAACAATGTCTTTCTTAGTACTCTCTTCTAAGTACTCATCATCAGAAAGCCCACTGAGCGCATCACCGCCACTGACTTCAGGAGAGGAAGCCTCTTCTTTAGGTGTTTCATCCATAGATAATTCATCATCTGCTCCAAGATCAAGAGAAATGGGAGAGAGATCTTCTGATGTATTATCTGAACTATCTTGATCTGCATCTTCATCAACTTCAGGTAGTGGCTCGGCAATATCAAAGTCAGGAAGAACCCCTGCTCCACTTTCCCCTCTGAAAACTCGATCAAATTTTGCTTGAATTTTTTCGTTTAACTCACTTTCATATGTAGACTTCCAGCCTTCATTTAAAACCCCATGTTTTTCAAGAATTTTTGTCTCAGCGTGAGACAATTTTTCTTCTTCAGGAGGGTCTTGAATATCTGTCGCTGTTTGATCATTAGTACTAACTTCTTCTTCACTTTCACCTGGTGTTCCAAAGTCTAAAATATTATCTTCATCATCTTCAGATTCATCTTTGCCAAAAGACATAGGTGTGGCCTCAAAAATCTCTTCGTCTTCCTAATCATCTGAACTTGTTTCTTCTGTACCTGCTTGAGCTGCTGCCATCTCTTCGAGGTCAGATTTTTTAAGACCAACAAAAGTTAGCTCAACATCTTCAACTGCTTTATCACCTTCATGAATAAGGTTATTGTCTTCAACATAGTCAGCCAGTTCGAAGTCATTCACTAGGCCGGCAACAAGCTCACCGGTCATTGGCTTTTTAATATATCCAAAAGCTGCTTCATCTGAGAGTTGATGTTTTTTTAAATCTTTTAAGGAGGTTGTTTCTGTAATGATAATTCTTATGACAGAGCTATCTTCAAAAAGAGTTTGATTAATCAAGTGGGCCTGTTCGCTGTCACCATCAAGATCAATAAAGAGTAGGAGTTTCTCCTCTGATGAATTGACGCATGCCTGCACTTCATCCATTGTGGAAGCAGTGCTAACCTCTATTCCCTCTAACGAGGACGCCAAATCAGCTATTTGCGCATCATCTGAGTAAAAACATATTCTCATACTCTTCTCATGGCTTAAGTCTATGATATCACTCTCACTACCAAGTTCAATTCAAGGAAAATCATGACCCTACGATAAGTATTATCGGTTGATTCTTTAGTGGTGCTTCATTAAAATTAAAGCTGACATAATCAACCGTAGAAATTGCCTACTCAACAAAGATTATTTTATGAGTAAAACAGTACTATTTGTTATTTCAATTCTCCTATCTGCCTTCCAACTGGAAGCATCAGAGTTTTATCCTGAAAATCTGATCCAAATGGACGACTACTTCACTCATCATGTTTTGGTAGCAGAAAAGTCGACTCATAAACTTTATATGTTCAAAAATAAAGATGGAGTCCCTGAGTTGGTTAAAACTTATCAGATGGCCACAGGTAAAAAGGCCGGAGATAAAATCTTTCAAGGTGACCATAGAACTCCTGAGGGAGTATTCCAATTCACTAATTTCTTAACTCATGAGGATCTTTTAAAGAGACATGGGAAACAAGGAGAAATCTACGGAGTTGGCGCATTTGTGATGAACTACCCTAACCCGATGGATAGTAGGAGCGGAAAAACAGGTGGAGGTATTTGGCTTCACTCTACAAATGATGAAACAAGGATTGATAAAGGCCTTGATTCAAGAGGATGTATTGTCTCCGCTAATGAAGATTTAATTGATATCTCAAAATATATTGAACTAGATCGAACAAAAGTTGTGGTTGTCCATGAACTCAACTGGCTTAATAAAGAAACTTACCTCTTAAGAAAAAAAGAAATCCTTTCAGGGCTAGAGGCCTGGAGAGCGGCTTGGTCTGATGAAAGTATCAAACCCTACATTGAGGCCTATCATCCAAAAGAATTTAAAGATGGAAGACATGGCTCAATTAGCACTTTTAGAACTTATAAAAAGAACGTTTTCTGGGGACCTGGTAAACCAGAAGTAAATATTAGTAATATTAGTATCCTTAAAGGAGCTGGTTATCTTCTCATCAGTTTTCTCCAAGACTATAAATCTCAAACGATTGAAGATGTTGGTGTTAAGCATCTATATCTAAAGAGAGATGAGTATTATAAATGGAGAATTGTGTACGAAGGATGGACAAAGCAAGGAATAAGCGAAGAAGGTGACACGAGAGTGGCCTTCAAACCATCTCTGCGTTTTTTCAAATCTGGTCAGCCTGATCAGATTATGACAGTGCCCATTAATAAAAAGGAAAATAACTAGGAATGGAAACCAAGACAGGCTCCAAGAAACTCGGTCTTCTCGTCTATGAAGCCGACAATGCTCCCCGCTATTATGAAATAAAAAAAGGCCTATTAAAGTTTGTTCTTTATGGTTTGCCTGTTATTAGTATCTTTCTTCTCGTTCTAGTTCTTTCTGGTTCAGTTTACTTTAATCAAATTAGTGAAATGGCCAAAAGAAAAGAGCCTGCCATTATTAAAGAGTTAAGGGATAACTCACTGACATTGGAAAAAAAACTGACAGAGACTTCTCAATTAGTGAGTACCCTCCAAAATAAACTTTCAGCTGGTCACGTTAGTGGAGAAAAACTTGATTCTACAATGGGACTTTTTCTTCCTACTCCAGGAATGCAAGATAAAACGAAGTTCCCTAACTTAGCTCTTGAAGGGATCGAAGCTCTTATGAGTGGAGATAAAATCCAACTTAAATTTAATATAATCAATCAAACAAAAGATAATATGAAGTTGGCCGGGTATATTTTTGTCTTGATGAAAAACTCAGGAAGAATTTCTTTCTTCCCAGAGGCCTCTCTTGAAGAGAATGAATTTAAGATTAAGTTTAACTCTGGTGAATCATTTGCCACTCAACGGTTTAGACCTGTAGATAATGTTTTCTTTCCTTATATAAAGGGAAATAGCAAAGATTACTTGTTCAAGATTTTAATCTTTTCCCGAACAGGCGACCTTTTATATAAACAACTAGTCACTAAACAAATAGAAAAATAGGACCTTCCATGACCGATTATACAGAGCTGGTTAATAAAGAGTTCACACATATTGGAAGTCAATGTCGACTAAGAGGAGAATTCCATTTTTCAGGAAAAACTCAGATCTCTTCTACTATTGAGGGTGAAGTCCATGTCGACGATAAGAGTGAACTTTGTTTAGAGCATCAATCCCATGTCACTGGTACAATTTATTGTCATAATATTGAGATATATGGAAAGTTTGAAGGTACTCTCAAGGCCACCGGTAAAGTTACAATCTATGCTCCTGCTGAGGTTCAGGGAATGATTGATGCAAATACACTTCTCATTCATCCTGGTGCCGTTCTTAATATAGATGGCCACACTCGCCTTAACTCCTAGAACCTATAGTTTTTACCATTACATTGAATCGAAGAATTCGCTCTGATATGTTGCTACGTGTAAACAATCAGGAGACTTTAATGAAAAAACAACTAGTTATGGCAGGTATCTGTGCACTTTTCACAGTTTCAGGCGCTCTTAACGCTGCTACACCGAAAATTATTTATGGTGAAGACGATAGATACGAAGTTCAGGATTACCCTGATGCCATGTTTAGAGACCTCGCTAAATCAACGGCCGGTATGGTTCGTTCTTCTGCTCTCAGAACAGAAAGTGGATCAAGAATTGGTAACGACTTAAGTGACTCATTAGATAGTCTTCGTTCATTACTTGGCGATGCTGCCATTGATAGAATCGTTTCAGATACTGATAGTGTAAGTGGAACAGAGTCTGAAGATACTGAAGGGTTCTTTACTTTTAATACTTCAAACACACTAAGAAGAAGCATGGGTGTTTGTGAGAAAGAAAGATTTTCAAATCAAGTCACTCTTCCTAGATGTTCAGGATTTCTTGTTGGAGAAGATACTCTTGTAACTGCAGGTCACTGTGTAACTTCAATGAGTGATTGTAAGAACTATAGCTGGGTATTTGGATATGAAGCTGGAGTTTCTAAAATTAAAAAATCAGATGTTTATAAATGTAAGGCCGTCATAGGTAGAAAACAAACATTAGGAATTTTTGCCACTAAAGATTATGCTGTCATTAAACTTGATAGAAAAGTTAAAGACAGACAACCACTTAAGTTTAGAAAGAAAGGGTCTATCAAGAAGAATACAGAAATTGTTGTGATTGGACACCCTTCAGGATTACCAACGAAAATTGCCGACGGTGCAAAAGTTCAAAAGAAAAGATGGAACTTCTTTTATGCCAATTTAGACACTTACGGTGGGAACTCTGGTAGTGCTGTTTTCAATAGAAAGACTGGAGAAGTTGAAGGTATCCTTATTCAAGGAGCAAAAGATTATGTAATGTCATCTGGTGGATGTTATGTCTCAAATCGAACTTCTAACTCAGTAGATGTTTCAAAAGAAAAAGTTTTTAAGATTAGAAAAGTTAAAGAAATTCAATAGATCATTTAATAAGAACCGCGAATCAACTTACAATAGTTGGTTCGCGGTTTTTTATTTTTAGATATCAGAGAAACTTTTTATAATTCAAGATTTTTACATTTTTCCCAGATGCTTTAAGCTTTTTCAAAAGCACTTTATTTCCAAGAATCAGTATTGTCTGCTTATTCCAACCAAACAATTTTTTAAGTTCGTCAACGACCTGCTTTTTGTTCACTTTACTCACTCTTTCAGTGAAGTCGAATAGGTCTTCGTAATTCTTTCCTTCATGGTCTAAGAAGATCAATTGTTGAAGAAAGTCAGATGACTTTTCGAATTGAAATGGATGAGACCCTATAAGTAGTCCTCTGGCCCTTTCAAGGTCTTCATTTGATATATCCCCTCCAGCTGCCCCAGTAATTGTTTTTTCAATTTCACTTAATAAAGCGATGAGTTTTTCATTTGCTGTTGAAGTAGAAATTCCTGCCCGCCCGTAGTCTCTTTGGCCAGCGGCAAAGGCTCCAATTGAATAAGTTAAGCCTTTACCTCTCACTTCTCTCATTAGTTTTGAAGTAAAGCCTCCACCTAAGAACCCTGAAGTTAGACTCATAATATGATTTTTATCGAATTCGCCTTTGTTTAGAAACCGACCAATTCGAACTTGGGCCTGATTAGACTTTGGTACAGTCACAAGGAGAACATCTGGACCGTTCTCTGTTTTGATTGGACTATAGTCGATTGACCTCACATATTGAGCGTCCTTCCCAGACCATCCACAATCTTCATTAAGAATTCTTTTTATGACTAGAGTTGACTCTGGCCCAGAGATATAAATCCTCTTCTTAACTTTCGTATTAAAGTAATCGAGCTTTTTACTTAGCCCTTTCTGATTAAGGCCCTTTATATCTTTTAACTTTCCTCCTACTGGATAATAGTATGGAGAACCAGAAAGGCTTACTTCTCTAAACACTCTAGAGGCAAGTGAGCCTTGATCATTTACTATATTTTGCAAAGAATTTTTCATTCTTCGCTTTTCCTTAGAAAGCTCTTGCTTTGGAAAAGCTGCATCTTTAAAAAGATGGCAAACCATTTTCATTGTTGGAACGATATCCTTAACGAGTCCATTTATAGAGTAGATAGAATATTCATGAGTGACATAGGGACCATGAGTAGCACCAAAAAACTCTAGATTTTCTGAAATATCTTTTTGGCTAAACCTTCTCGTTCCAGACGCCATCATACCAAACATGGCACTTGTCTCACCTTGTGCTCTAGGGGCATCAGATAAAGCTCCATCACCAAAATAAACCATGACATCATATGTAGGATATCTATTATCCTCAAGCCAAACGACTTCTATTCCATCCCATTCAAATTTTTTGATTCTATTCTTAATGCTTGAATCACCAAAAGCATTTAAACAAACAAAAAGAGTTATTAAAATATATGATAGCTTCTTCATTATTTTTTCCTTTTGCTGGAACGGTGCTTATCCCAAACTGTTACGTAAATATTTTTTCCACCTTTAAATAACTCATTACAAACAGTTTTTACTTCGTCTACTGTAATTGAATTATAGATATCTAGTTCCTTCTTATAAAAATTGTAATCATTAAAAAGGCTTTCTCTAAGTCCAAGAAATTGAGCAACTCCTGCATTTGTCTGTATATCGGAATAGTATCCAATGAGGTATTGGTTTTTTGTTTTTTGAACTGTCCTTTCTGTAATAGAACCACTACAAAACCGAACAGAATCTCTTGCGATACGTCTTCTAAATTGTTTTATACCTACACCTTTTAGAAGTTGGCCCATCATGAAAAAGACACCATTATGTTTTAGTTGGTAGTTCCCAACACTAATTGAATTTAAGAGTGGTCTTTTGTTTTTTACGTACTTCTGATAAAGATGACTCGACTCCCCTGCTCCTAAGATACTAGAGAGAATATCCATCACGAAGCCTCTTCGTGTTCCTAGAGGGTCTCCTTGCCAAGCGAGAGATACAATTGGATTTGGAGAATTACCATTAATTTTTACGTGTTGATTCCATTTTGGCTTATTCACATAAAGATTTTTATCTTCTTTCCCAACTTTGTAGTTTTTAATATCTATTGAGGAAGGTTTTAGAGAACCAAACTTTTTCTTAACTAGCTCATATGTTTCTTCAGCATCAACATCCCCTACAATAACAATTATCGCATTGTCTGGAGTATAAAATTTATGGAAGAAGTCTTTTACATCATCACGCTTTAAGTTTGTAAGATCTTCAACGCTTCCTATGACACTTCCGCCGTATGGTGTTCCTTTGAAAATTGATTGCATCATGCCGTAATACAATTTTCCATGGGGACTATTTTCATATCTCATTTTTCTTTCGTTAAAGATGACACCTCTTTCATTTTCAAAAGATTTTGGTTCAAGAAGTACATCATTCAAACGATCGGCCTCTAAATCAACAATCTTCTCTATCATATGAGAAGGAATACTTTGGTAATAAACAGTGGAGTCAAAAGTCGTGTAGGCATTAGTTGAACCACCATTGCCTTCAATAATAGAATCAAATTGTCCGGGACCATATTTCTTAGCCCCCTTAAACATCATATGCTCTAGGAAGTGAGTTGCTCCGGTAGTCCCTTCAGATTCGTGTCTCCCTCCAACGTCATAAAACGTATAGTATGAAAAAATCGGAAGCTGACTATTTTCAACAATCAAAAGTCTTAGGCCATTTTCAAGCCTGTAGCTCTCAACTTCTAAATTTAAAGACAGTTCTCCTAAATCCTTAGAGGATTCAGTTACTACAGTCTTCTCATTTTTAAGGGATCCACATGCTGCAAGAATAAAGAGGTTAATTAAAATTAACGCTGAGTTCCATCTCATAATAAAAATACTCCATTGTGTTCAAAATCTCCATCTATATTAACAGGTTCACACGGCAAAATGAGGTGCGTAGCGTTTAAATATGCTCAATTTTACAAATTGTTTTGGACCCACCCTGAAATTTGGTGATTTTGCTTTAAAACCAGATTGAAAGTGTTTATAGTGACGCGAAAAATTAATGAATTCGTATACTTCTTCAAAGAGAGGCCCACATGAAAATAGGTGTTCCAAAAGAAATCAAAGTTAAAGAAAGTCGAGTCGGTTTAGTTCCAGGCGGTGTGAGACAGCTTGTTCACGATGGGAATGAAGTTTATATAGAAACAAAAGCAGGTCTTGGTATTGGAATTACCGATGAAGATTACATAAACTCAGGGGCCAAAATTCTTCCAGATGCAAAATCAGTTTTTGAAACAGCAGAAATGATTATTAAGGTTAAAGAACCTCAACCAGTAGAGATTGAGATGTTAAGGCCCCATCATATTCTTTACACATATCTTCACCTTGCAGCTGATCCAGACCAGACTAAAGGGTTAATGAATTCAGGTTCAACATGTATTGCTTATGAAACTATTCAACCTGAAGATGGATCACTCCCACTCTTAACTCCAATGTCAGAAGTAGCAGGAAGAATGGCGACTCAAGTTGGTGCAAGTTATCTACAAATTGATCATGGTGGAAAAGGTATTCTTCTAGGTGGAGTTCCAGGAACTCGTCGAGCAAAAGTCACAGTGATTGGTTGTGGTATTGCTGGAACGAATGCCATCAAAATGGCGATGGGAATGGGAGCTGATGTTACGGCCATCGATCTTTCAACAAAGAGACTCGCTGAGCTTGATGACCTTTTTGACAATAGAATAACTACTCTTTTTTCAAATATTCATAATATCGAAGAAAGTGTTCTCGCTTCTGATCTTGTGATCGGAGCCGTTCTCATTCCAGGGGCCAAAGCACCAAAGCTAGTTACAAGAGAAATGATTAGCAAAATGGATGAAGGTTCAGTGGTTGTTGATATTGCCGTAGACCAAGGTGGCTGTATTGAGACATGTACGCCAACCACCCATGAAAACCCGACTTTTGAGGTTGATGGTGTGATTCATTACTGTGTGGCCAATATGCCAGGGGCCGTTGCTCAGACTTCTACATATGCCCTTACAAACGTCACTCTTAAGTATGCAAGAATGATTGCCAAACATGGAGTTGATGAGGCTGCAAAGATGGATAAGGCCTTTATAAAGGGAATTAACGTCTATAAGGGCGATTTGGTCTACGAACAAGTGGCCAAGGATCTAGAGCTTCCTTACACGCAACTTAGCCTTTAATAAAATCAAGTAGATACGGGTCTTCTCTAAGCACAAGCTTGAGTGGGCCCCACTTCTTTTCCCCTTTTAAAGTATTCTAAATTATTGATATAATTAATCTATGAGTACTTCTCTAACCGGAAAAAAACAAATTGATCTGGCCCTTGTTGGTCTCTCACTCCTAGCAACACTTGGTGCTCTTGGAGTTATTATTTATACACAAATGATTTATAAAAAGCCTCTCCCTTCAGACATTTTAGAAAGAGTGAAAATGATAGAAGAGTCTAGAAAGGCGGTTTTTCCAGAGGGGTATAAACTCGACAAACTTATCATCAATTTAAAAAGTAGAAGATCAAAACTTCGCTATTTAGATGTAGTCATCCACTTTGTTCCTTTCCATCCAAAATTTAACGATGACCTTGAAACTAATAAGGCACTTATTAATGATGCCGTCATCGATATTGCGGGAAGTATGGAGCCCTCTGAACTCAACTCTAGTATGGGCAAAATTTTGTTTGAAACTAGAGTTAGAAAAAGAGTTAATAAGATTATTAGAAAGAAGGCCGTTAAAGAGCTTTATTTCTCTCGTTTTGTTATTCAGTAATTTAATTTGAAATATATTTTAGAGATAAAAAAAGCCCCTTCTAGAAGGGGCTTTTTATTATTTTTATTCTTGGCTTGCTGGCATTCTGCTTTCTTCAACTTGACCAGTTGTGGTCGCGTTTTCAGCATCATCAGGAAGTGAACCTAAGTATTCCTCAAGTTCTTTTGAACTCATTTTCCCTTCGTGAACAAGTTTGTCCCGAAGTCTAAGGTCTAGTTTTTTATCTGTTAAAGCTCGACTTAATCTCATTTTTCACCTCTTTAATCTTTATGCAGATGGGGAAATTAACACCCAAGGTCTCTTTTGACAAGCAGGTTAAAGCAAACAACGCCACGCACCACTCAATGAAGATACTTTGGTTTGTCATCGTCATCATCTTTCTTGTCCTTATCTACCAAAGAAAGATGATTCTTCTTCTTTTTCCGGGCCTTGGCTGACCATGGGTCTACGAACTCTTTGGACCCACCTCCTGAAGACTTTGTTCCTCCTGGAATCATACTTTTAAAACGAGGGTGAGAAACAAGAAACATATAGAGTGTCCCAAAGGCCATAGCACCTAAATGCCCCCAAGCAAGAGCTCCAGAGGGAGAAAAGAATCCTTGATAAAGGCTCATCGCTATTAAAATGGCACAAAAGTATTTTGCCTTCATTGGGAACAAGAGCATAAATGTGAAAGTTTGATCAGGAAAAAGAATGGCATAGGCCAAGCAAAGAGCAGATGTAATACCC
This sequence comes from Bacteriovoracaceae bacterium, assembly GCA_023954635.1. Taxonomy (GTDB): domain Bacteria; phylum Bdellovibrionota; class Bacteriovoracia; order Bacteriovoracales; family Bacteriovoracaceae; genus M0603. The sequence goes on along the minus strand of JAGSHI010000021.1, from coordinate 10,410 downwards.
GCAAGACCAGTTAGCTGTAAAAAAAAGACAGGGGAACCATTAAAGAAAATAAAGCTAACAAATAAATAGATGAACCCAGCACCGACAGTAGAAAATGCCAAAAAGGAAAGGTAGCGACTTCTGCCCCAAATTCTTTCTAATTCACACCCGATAAACCAAAGAAGTAAGCATCCAAATACGACTTCAATTAATCCTCTTCCAAAAAATGGGTAAGTGAAAATTTGCCAAATAAAACCTTTAGATACCGTCCCTGCAGAGAGTCCAAAAATGGCCACTAAGCTAATTCCAGATAACTTCGACAGGATAGCATCCATGAGGAAAAAAGCTGCAGACAAAATAATAAGGACCTTATTTGTAAAGGTCAGTGCTGGCATATGAACTTGATATCCTTGATTCATAATTTAATCTTCCTTCTCTATTAACTTTCAAGCTTCTGGGAAATTTCAACAAGGACTCCACCTGTTGATTTAGGGTGAATAAAATTCACCAAACAGTTTCCAGCGCCTTTGACGGGAGTTTCATTTATTAGTTTAAAACCTTTTTCTTTCAGTTCTTCACTCTTTAGTTTTACATCAGGGACTTTGAAACATAGGTGGTGAATTCCTTCTCCCTTTTTTTCTATGTACTTATGAATAGGACCACTCTCTCCATGAGGACTTAAAAGTTCAAGGTGAGCATTGGTATCGATTTGAGCAAAAGCTGTTTCAACACCTTGCTCTTTTACAACCTCGCGCTCTGGTTCAAACTCTAGGCCTAACTCTTCCCAAGTCTTTATTGCTTGGTCGAGATCTCCTACAGCAATTGCAACATGATCAAGGACAACATCTCCCAAACCTTTCAAACTCATTCGTAATCCTTATCTTTTTCTGGTTTAAGCAACACTTTGCTTATCCATTTATTCATATAAAATTTAGTGTCTTGCTCATCCATCTTTACCCATGGATCATTCTTAAGCTGATGATCTAATAGTTCTTTTTGATTTGAGCTCATTTTTTTTAAAATAAAACTCAGTCGGAGATGATTTTGACGTTTCATCTCCTTGTTGAAGTTCATCTCGGTGTACTCTTTTGACTTCAACTCTTTCAGTTTTAGCTTGTCCATGGGTGTGAACAATTCTCTTCCAAATACTGAAGAGGCCCCAAAAACAAATATTGTAATACCTAAAGAAAACATATGCTCTAGTTTAAACTAGAGCCATGCGAAAAATAAACTTTTAAAGGGATTCTAAAGTGTTGTTGGTGGATCAACCGCTCCACTACAATCGGGATTATCAGAGTCAAAGTCCGGAACCACAGGGTTATCTGGAGGAATACAAACTCCATTGATACAGCTTCCAAAGGTTGGGACGTTATAACATCTTAACGCACATAGTTGTTGCCCTTGTCCATCAACCCCTGTTTTGACAACAAAGCATTGAGTAAGGTTTTCTTCTCTACAATACTCTTTCATCACACAACTCTGCCCTGGGGACTTAGAACAAAGAACTTTTTGCTCTTCTGTATTTAAATGAACTGAACATGTTCCTGTAGATTGATTGCAACATAATGAGGAACATTCGAAGTCGGAGTTACAAAGCTGTCCTACTCCTCTATTTCCAATGACTGTTGCATCTTCAACACATTGAGAAACTAATTCCTTTGACCAACATCGACTGTTAAAGCAACACTCAGATGCCCCACATGAGTTTGAAGTCGAACAAGACTTCATAGAACTATAAAGAACCTCGCGACCTTGATAGTCGGTATTGCTAGATCTAATGAGTTGTAACTTAACTTCTCTAGAAGAGCTTAATACTGATTCCTGATTTGTGTTTTGATCAATTGTTATAAGGTCGATTGATGCTGAGACATTACATGAAGCTATATTCTCATTTGAATACTCATCAAAGTTTCCAACTCTCATATTACATCCATCCATGTACTGAGAGTCGCCACTAGTGAGAAGTGTATGGATCGTTCTAGAGTCAAAAGGCATTGTCTCATTTCCAAAATATTCAACCGAGTTTCGAAGTGGGATTTTTCCGGCTCTTGGAAACATAAAGGATTTAAATCCACCATCGGCACATGTCTCCAAAGGAGAACAGCTTGCGATATTTCCATTATAACTATTCTGGAAGATTCCCATTCCCTCATTTGAAGAGTCGACAGGAGAAATGACTGCAGTTCCCTTAATCTCCCACTGACTTGTTCCAATTGAGCGATAAGGTCCCTTATAAACATAGTTCCCACTAAAAACTTCTGTAATATTCCAACCAAGGGCACCTGAGACACTTGTGTTAAGAACATTATTAAAGTTTCCAATATTGTTGTTGTCAGGGAGACACTTCTTAAGGGCATTAGACTGAGGCTCTTGACTATATCCAGTTCCCCCAAGATCAAGCTGAGGTTCAGTTGGATTTAAAGTTATCCCAGTACTTTTTTCTACAAGTCCGCTATCTTTAATTTTTGCATAAGCATAAAGACATTTTTCACCAGCGGCATCACATTGAGTATTCGAGGCCGACCCTTTAAAAGTTGGGTCATGCTCTAGACGAAGGCCTCGACAATAAAGACCACCATTCCTCGGGTCATTAGTAGGTTCTTTATCTTCAACATTCACTATAGAAGTTGATCTATAGTCGTTGTAGTCATATAAATCATAAAGCAATCTAATATTTTCGAATGGTCTATCTTGGAAATCTAAGATGAGTACTTCGATGTCTGTTTGAGGTGTAATTCCTGGAGCACGTCCAATGGTCCCTTGAATAATAACGGGTTCAAGTTCTCGTCCAAATCTAAATCTAGCATAAACAATCTTATTCGAAAGAGATGTGAAATTCAGACCAGAAAGATAAAGAAGACCTGTGAAATTTTTAGGAATCGTAACTTTTGTTTTATAAGTTCCGTCGAGAGGATCTACAATATGTCTAATCTCTGCGACACCATTTGCATTTTCATTTGATCCACCAGAATCAACAGAACCATTTCCTGGACCTGCACCTTGTCCACCACCAGAATCACTTCCAGTTCCACCAGAACCACTCTCTGATTTTTGTGAACCTTTTCTCTTTGAAGACAGACCTTGATTCTCTATACAAGAACTCATAATGAGTGAAAAAATCACCCAAAACGAAAGAAGAATATGACCTGTTGTTTTTCTCTTCATAATTTACTATCCACCGATTTAACTTATCGGAAATTCTAAACTTTCCTTGAAATCGAGATGCTTAAATTTTAACACTCGGGAGCCTTTCAGATTCAACTTGCCCTTTTTTCATAGAAAAAGCCCATAAAATCAAACACTTCTGCGTTTTTGAGTCGTACTCCTTATAAAAAAAAAGTTATCAAAGAGACAGAAATTTGAGGCAGGGAAAGCATCTAGCTAATTGAAATAACGCTAATTAATAAAAAAAGGCCGGATATTATCCGGCCCTCGTCATTACATCTATAAATTGATTAATTAGGCTGCGACTTTCTCTCCAGAGGCCTCAAGTGATTGAGCCGCTTGTTCAGGAGATTGCCCCTTGCAAACCTTCCCTACCCATTCAGAAACCATAGAGTCGATATCACCAGCAACAGTTTTATCGTTTTTGATTTCTTTTCTCGAGAAGTCTACAAACTCTTTCCAGATATCTTCTCCATTTTCTCGAACTCTTCTTTGAACTGAAATGTCGTTCTCAGCTTTTTCAAATTCAAGTTGAAGCATATCATTTGCTTTAGACCCTTCTGGAGCAAAAATTCCAACGAAGTGATCTTTTAGAGATTCATCGATAGAAAGTAACATCTCTATCTTTGGTCCCATTGAATACTTCTGAAGTATTGTCTTCAAGAAGTTAATTGGCAGTTCTGGTACAAGTACCGCTGGAAAGTATTGGCTCGCAAGATTATACATTCCATCTTCATCTCCAGATTTTGCCAGGGCCTTGAAGAGAGAAGTCTCTCTAGAAGGTGAAGCAATTGGGATAAGCTCTGCCACTCTTTCAAGGAATGGAATTCTTTTCTTCTCATCCTGATACTCACCAAGTTTGCTCTTAAAGCTATCAAGATTTGATTCAATTTCAGAATTATCAAATTCAATTGATGAATCAATAACATTATCAATATAACTATTGTCTAGATTATCAATAATCTTTGAAACAAATTTTGTATTCATAACGTTCATTAAAATTTTACCAAGATCCGGGTTCTCTTGAACAAACTTTGCAGCTTGTTCTGGCTTAATCTTCAAGAGAAGGTCTTGAGTCTCAGGATCTGTAATCGCTGCTGGAACAATAATTTCTTCAACAATTTGAGTTGAGATAAAGACATTCGCTCTTATCAAGCCATCTCCATCTACTGATTTATTGAGATATTTTTTCCACTCTGCTCTTTCATCAGGAGTTAACTTATCAAATATTTTTACGAGTTCACTATTATCTAATTGTTGAACCACCGCTCGAAGTGCATTTTGTTCTTCTTTCTCTGCAGATTTAATCCACTTCTTAATAAGCATAGAAGCATCAACTTCATTTTTACTTAAGAAAGTTCTAAACCTTTCGATTCCGTTGAGACCACCGGCCATATCTTCTCCACCCATGGAGAAGGCACCACCCATATCATCTTCGTCTTCATCGTCATCGTCAGAACCACTGTCACCACCCGCTCCGGCACCACCAGCTCCTGCTGCTGCTTGAGCTTGCTCATTTTCTTTCATTTTCTTATACATTCTAAAGATAACGAAAGCGACAAGTCCCATTAACAATGCTGATAGTAGAAGTCCAAGAGCAACTGAGAACTTGCTCGCATAATCAATGATGTCCTTAAGCTTACTTGGAAGGATATCTTTCTTAAACTTCTCTTTCATATTAACGTATTCAATTGCAATCTGAGGTTTAACTTTTCCTAGATTGAAATTAATACTATTAAGTACAGTTGAGATCGTGTCTCTAGTATCTTGAGCCAACTCTTCATTTAATTGAACTTTTACTTTTACAGACTTTAAGTTCTTGAAGATATCAACACTTTCATTGTACTTCCAAAGTTGTTCAACAGCTGAAGGCTTTGGTTTTGTTTTGAGAGCTTGTAACTTCTTTCTTAAACTATCTTCTTTTGTTTTTGACTCATCCAACTTGGCTTGAGCTTTCTCAATTTTCTCTTTTTGCTTCTCAATCAAGTTATCTTTTTCAGGATCTTCTTGCTTCATTGAAAGAATGATTTTCCCATCTGGTTGAAAATCATTAAAGTCATCAATAAGAGGAGCCTCTAACCCTAGTTTAGAGAAAAGAACTGCATCCTCTGGGATATCTTTTGGATCTACATCTGAAATTCTAACTTTATTCTTGTTCTCTTTCTTTTTCTTTTCCTCTTCTGCTTTATTTGCTTCAGCAACTTTTTCTTCTTCTGTTTTCCCTTCTTCTTCTTTTTTCTTCTTAGCATCCGATTCTGCAACAGCTGCATCAAGAGCTGCCTCTTCATCAGTTTTATTGAACTCTGGTTTCTCAGGAACTTTAGCTTCAATTTGAATATCAATTAAGTATTCATTTGATTTAATGATTGGTTTTAGTGAGTTTATCAATTTTTTATTGATATTTTCTTCTAACTCCTGCTTTTGCCACTCAATCGATGGGAGAAACGTTGCTCCAAAATCTTGAGAATAAAGAGGTGTAATCTGTTGTCCCATCATGAACAACAAAGTAAAGGTTACAAGAATTTTTCTCATCTTTTCCTTCAACATAATCCTATCCTAGGTTACCGAGGTACATTAGAAGCCACTTTAAACTTCTTTTCGAGATACATCTTCATCCTGTATGCATCTCTGTTTTTAGGGTTAGTAGCAAAAGCTTTTCTATAAAATGTTAGAGATCTCTTAAACTCTTTCATTAAATAAAAAACAGATGCTCGCATTTCATATACAACGCTAAAATGAGGAAACTTTTTTTCCAACATTTCTAATTTCTTTAATGCTGATTGGTAATCTTTAGTTCTAACCATTCTTTGAACGTCAAAGAGGTCTCCCGTTAAAAGGTCAAAGTCTTGAGTCATTGACATATCTTTTGCTACTTCCATATTCACATTAACAGCAATGTCACTTTTTCCGGCCTTTGTGAAAAGTATTCGATAGGACTCGAAACCTACCTTTCTTAGTTCAATCATAAAAACCGAACCATTAGCAACATTCGCCGTAAGAGCATCGACATCACCTTTATAAGGCGTTTTCCCAATCTTTAACTCTTGTCCTGTTTGAGCATTTTTCACAAAGATATCTACCTCTTCAGGATTACTTGTTATCGCAATCTCTTCAGACATAACTACATTGTTAAAAAGTCCAATTACTAATAGTGTGAAAAATAGTCCTTTCATCTTTATTCTCCTATCTATCTATCTTTTCGACACATAAATTTAAAACGAAATGAAAATGTTTAACTTTTAGACACTTGGGAAAGAATTGCCGGGATCAGAAAGAAAAGAAAAAGAGTTCGGTATTAAAGACCTATGTAATAGGAAGTTCCAAGGAATATTTTGATTCCAAATGAAGAAGTTGCGATACCAGTACCTCTTCCGGCACCAAGTTCTCCACGCATTCCCCACTTCCGACTAAAGTTGTAAACCATTCCACCATGGATGCCAAGATCAAAAAAGATATCAGATTTCTTGGCCGAAATAGTATTATAGACGACATATCCCACACCGGTGGAAGCTCCCCAGTAATACCTCGTTTTTGGAATCATATAAATTTGTGTTCCTTTATCTTTGAAAGAAAAGATTGAGGAGAGACTTCCAATATAGAAGTTGGCTCCGATACTTCCCATAAAGACACCTGAGCCATCGGCAGTCATAAGAGGAACAACAGCTTTTGCAAAATAACTTTTATCTGCATAATTTTTGAATTCATAATTAACTTCAAAGCTAATGACACTGGCTGCAGTCGCAGCGGCTGCATCTTCTTCAACAGTAACAGACTCATCTGTTGCTGTTAGAGTTGAGGTATTTTCTGTAAGTGAGATATTGACCATGCCCATACTGGTATTGAGAATTGGGTGAAAGTCATTGGCCCTAACCTTGGTTAGGGCAAGCAGGAAAACAATAACGATTAAAGCCGACTTGGCCTTCATTCAGTTTATACCTTTTACATCAGTTACGTAGAGTTGCTTATCAAATCTGATATTTCTATATTCTCTGTCTGCTTTGACTTCAATTTTTTCTTGTATTCCAATTTCAATCACTGCAACAGAAGTACTTCTATCGGCAGCGAGGAAATTTCGTATTCCTACATTTGCTCCATAGGCCTCCAGAACTCTTTCACATTCTGAAAGGTAGTAACCAAGAGAGTGATAGTTTTTGTTCTTGAAGTTTAGTTCTTTGTCGATTTCCGCAAGGTCAATCCTGGCATCTGTGGCTTCAATTTTAAAATTAACTCGACCGTTTGCTTTAGTGAAAGTTAGATTGACTCCACTTCCCTGCTTTGTATGAGAAAGATAAAAGACAAGACCTTTTAAGACATTTGCAAGTCCAAGAGTCATGGCCTCTTCGTTTGCAGTCGTCAGAGTTGGTAACCTAGTTCCAAGGTCAACATTAACTCTCATACTTTGAAAGAAGACTCCCATTTTTGCGAGAAGATCTTCTGTAAGATTACCAATCTCAGTATAACTCTCCTTGATTGATTCTCTAGGAATTGTAATAAGTGGATTCTCTCCAGCTAGTTCTTTATAATATTCTTCAACAGGCCAAATCTGGATAATTCTCCTATCAGCTCCATCGATTCTTTCCATTTTTGATCTCATAATGTAGTCAGCTTGAAGATCATTACGTAACTTAACTGCACCTTTGACTCCAGTAGCATCAGAGTGATCAAAAACATCTCTTTCAAATATTCTTCTCCAATTAGGCAAAGCTCCTTGCTTATTAAAACCTAGAGTTTCTCTAAAGCTATCACTCGCCCATTGAATATCTTCGTTTCCATCCAGAATTGCAGTAGGAATAAAAGATTGTCTTTCAAGTAGTCCAAGTTGATCCTTGGCCGCTTGAACTTCTCTTCTTCTTCTTTTATTTTTAGTTTTCAGACCTTTGATTGCTGATTCACTAGTTTTCTTAAATCTGATAATGACTAACGCCAGAAGTGCGATACCAGCTAATGATAATTTTACGAAGTCCCCAAGAATAGTTCTATAAAAACTTCTATAAGCATTATTTTTTTCTGCATTCGCTGTAATAATATACTCAGGAACATTGTCTTTTAATTCTTCTATTCTTCTCATTACTGCAATCTCTGCAGTTTTCGCATTTGATTCAAAACTTAAATACTTAATAGACTCTTGATGCTTATCCATCACTCGACCTAGTCTAAATAGTAGCTTGTTCTTTACATCAGCGGCCATCTTTGTATTTTTAATTCTGTCTGTGAACTTTTTGTAAGTAGCAAGAGAAGTTCTCCACTTATCTAGAACCTTGGAACTTTTCCACATAGTCTTTTCAAATCTTTTTCTAATCTGATTAAACTCTGTTCTACTAGAATATCTTTTCTGTCGTAGTTCAAAAGCAATATTGTTATTCAATGTCTTAATTGAAGTAATAGTTGAGTTGATCTTTTTACCAGCTGCCTTTGGTCTTCTCTTTCTTGCCTCAAGCTCTAGAACTTTCGAGATATGATCAATGTTCTTTATTCCTGCAGCTTTAAAAAGCTTTTTATCTACTAATGAGAAGTCTTGTTGACCAATCTTTCCAATAAGCTCTTTTTTAGATTTGATTGTCGAAAGATCTCCAGAGAGTTTCCCGAGGGCCTCAATTTTATTTTGAGAGACTTCAATCCCATCAGACATTTTAAAGTAATCCAGTACTCGGCTTCCCATATAGGTGACGACCACTCCGATTAATGCATAGATGGCAAAGTTCGATAGTTTTGTTTTCATTTCGTTTGTCGTAAACATTTCAGTTCATCCTCTTTAGATGTCAAACAGTAATTTCTTTTCTAGGAGTTCTAATTCCTACTTTTCTATTATTTTTAGTTTTAGTTTTAACTTTATTAGTATCCTTAATTTTTACGCCTATTAAGACTAGATCTCTTCCATCTCTTGTCTCTGTGAATTTCTCATAGATTCCATAAGATGATCCTCGCAGACCCTTAACATCTTGTAACGTTTGAATCAGTTCATCTCGACCTTCCATAAGGTTGTCTTCAACTAATCTAGATATATAAACGTCGGTTCCATTTTCATTTGATTCAATCTCAAGGTGTGTGTCGTAAGATCCTGCGACAAGAAAAGGAAATAAATCTTTTCTAAAGCTGTTTAGAATTTTTTCTTCAATCTCTTCATAAGTATGTATTGATTGAGGATTGGTAAACTCTATATTTAAACTAGCATCAGGATTAATTTGGACAAATAGTCCCTCGATCCTCTGAGTATATCTTGAGAAGTTCTTCTCTTCGGCGATATGCTTTGTATAAACTTTTTTCCAAAGCACAATTTCTTCTGTCATCTTCTGCTCTAAATACCTAGTCCCTGTTTCTGAACTTAACATTGTGGCAGTGTCTGTTTGAGTTTGAGCGGCAATGACTGGAGTTCGACTTGACTCCTCTTCCATCGATTCAAATTTCGATAAGAGTCTCGATTTTGTGTCTTGTTTTTCAACTTCTTCGTTTTTTTTCTTTCTCATGAAAAATTCCATCTCTATATATAAAACATCACAAATGAAGTCGGACTATCCGACCCTATGCTAATTGTGTCATGTTTTGGGAATCAAACGGAGGGGGCAATTTTTGACCTTATTTGTATATTAGAGAAACCAAGGTCGTTGATTGGTTATTAATGAGGTTACTTGAACCAATTGCAGTTATATCTGACTGATAATACGTGAATTTTAAATGATAACTTTGCCAAATCTGCTGTAAGAAAAAGAACTCAAATTTAGAACCTGTTAAGGCGACTGTTCCAGTCCCCCTCTCGACCCCGTCACCTGTCGCAAAGTTAGAAGTCGCAATATATGGTTTAAATAAATAACCTCCAAAAGTACTTTTCATATTAAAGATACTTCTAAAATTTACAGAAATGCCACCTTTAAACCAAAGAAAACTCTGCTCCCAGGCCCTAATCCCTTCCCCTGCGTTTCCTAGTTGAGCAAAAGGTTGGGTTTCATACTCAAACCCCCCATGGATATGAATCGGAACGGCGCTAAAACCAAGTTTATAAAGTAAGTGCAACGCCCTTGGAGGGGTTAATCCATATTCATTTTCAGATGAAAATCGAGTCATGCGAAAGCCGACATGTAATCTGTCAGTAGGATGTTCTTGAAACCTCAAAGCAGCATCCAAGTAAAGACCTGTGAGGCTCATGTTGTTTTGAACTTCAATGATATCTTTAGAAGAAATTGATTCTTCAATAAAGTCGAGACCAAAGGCAATTTGGGAGTCAACCTTAAAAGGCTTCGGGGGCTGTACTGTAGTATCAAGTTTTTCTTT
>JAGSHI010000059.1 GCA_023954635.1 Bacteriovoracaceae bacterium | reverse complement strand
GAGCAAGAAGATATTATTCGTCTACTTGCAAATGAGCTTTTAGTTAATGCTTTTTTCCATCGTCCAGAGATTGATCCAGACAGAACTGCGACTATTGTTCTTCCAAAGTCCATCCCGATACAACTATCTCGTAATGAAAAATCAATTTTGTTAAGAGTAGAAGATTATAATGGAGGCTTTGCTTATGATAAACTTCTCGGAAGTTTATCAAGAGGGTTCAAAGAAAAGAAACCTCGACATGATACCGGAGGAGCAGGGCTTGGTTTTTACTTTGTCTTTAAAATGGCAAACCAAGTTATTGTGAATATCAAAGAAACGGGTACAGAGATTATATGTATGTTTGATGCTAATAAAAGATACAAAGAATATATGAAGAGAGTTTCCTCCCTTCATTACTTTAAGGGTAATAAATGAGTGCTACATTAAAACTTGAAACTCAAATTTTAGATAACAAAGTTGAAGTAAAGGTAATTGGACAGATTGATGAAGATGCATCGTTTGAAAAGATTCTCTCAATCAAGCAAGAAGTTTATATTTTTGACCTTGAAGAAATTAACTTAATTAACTCTTGTGGCGTCAGGGAATGGATTAATTTTTTGGAAAAGTTACCTTCAACCTCTTCCATTACCTACAGAAATGTTCCCCAGGTAGTTGTAGAACAAATAAATATGGTCCAAGGCTTCGTAAGAGAAGGAGCCCAGATTGAATCATTCTATGCTCCTTATTATAATGAGCAAACTGATCAAGTCGTAAAGATCCTTATTAATGTTAATGATGTAAAAGATGGCAAGGCTCCTCAAAAAGATCAAGATGGAACGACCTTGGAGTTTGATGCTATTGAGGCCCAATACTTTAACTTCATAAAACAACAAGGTTAAGAAATTGGAAAAATACAACCTCTATGACACTTTGTTTGAAGCAATTGCAGTAGTAGATAAAAATGCAAAAATTTTATATTCAAATCACTTTTTCTCTACCTTATTCAAAGCTTCTCCTCGAGTTATAAAAAAGCTAGATACTATTTTTGAATTATTTGACCTTCACTCTCCTTTTCCAAAGGATCTTTTTGACAAGGCCGTAAAAGAAGGTGGGAACTTTGTCTCTGAAGAGATGGAAGTATTAAGTACAGAGGGAAATACATCCTCACATGTGGTGATAAAAGTAACGACCCTTAGTGATGGAAACTTCCTCATTTCCTTCAATGATATCAGCATTGAGAAAAAACTTTATGATAAATACAGAGTTCAACTAGAAGAGCTCAAAAAAACCCACACTCAAATTTTACAAGCTGATAAGCTAGCAACAATCGGAGAATTGTCTGCGGGGATTAGTCATGAGATCAGTAACCCTTTAACCATTGCTGCAGGAAGCATGGAGCTTCTTACAGATCTACTAGATGAAGAACAAGAAGACTCTGAAAATTTAATTCAAGGTTGTATCGACGATATTATCGAATCACATAATCGTATTAATTCAATTATTCTCAATATGAAATCATTTCTTCACAGTCAAGCAGAAGAAGACGAAAGAGAGTATTGCGACTTAGAGTCTGTCATTATTGACTCCATTAAGTTTGTGACCCCTTCTTATAACGAAAATAATGTCTTACTCAAAAGTACTTTTGAAGAGAAGGATTTAGTAGGTTTAGTTAATAAAGTGAAAATTGAACAAGTAATGGTCAATCTTTTAAGTAATGCATTAGATGCTCTTGTAGATTCAAAAACTAAAAATCCAGAAGTTCAGGTTTTTGTAAGAAAAGATAGAGAGTCGAACCTACTTGAAATAAGAGTTTCTGATAATGGTCCAGGAATTCCAGAGGATGCTAGAGAAGATATCTTTAATGCCTTTTACACTACAAAAGATATTGGAGAAGGAACAGGACTTGGACTTGCAATCGCGAGTAAGATTATTGAAGTCCACCAGGGAACTCTCCACGCTGAAGATTCAAAAGACGGTGCGAGTTTTCTGATCCAATTACCTTTCATTGAAATATTAAGTTACGCCCAAAATGAAATGATCCAAAGAGCTCGTGATGTACAAGACGAAAGTACATTAAAAGTGATGGTTCTTGATAATGAAGTCCAAGTTTTAAACATATTAAATAAAATATGTGCCGACGAAGGCATCGTCTTTATGGGATCTGTTAATGGAAATGATGCTTTAAAAATTCTTGATGATATATCGGTTGATTTAATTATTACTGATTACTTCATGCCTCAAATGGACGGTGGAGAATTCTCTTCTAAGGTAAGAGAAAAAAATATTAAATGTCCTATTCTTTACCTTTCTTCAGCTTCAAATCAAGACGTCTTTCTAAGGGATAAAGATAAATATGGTATCTCAGGGATGATACTAAAACCTTTCACTAAGGAAGAAGTTATCAAGGGAATCTACGGAACCCTAGGGATAGATAAGGAAAAGTAATGGCGGTGAAATTACCATTAAAGGATGTTTCAGTCGAAAAACCATCAGTCCTTGTTTTAGACGATGAAGACAAGATCTGTGAGATTATCAGACGCTTTTTAGTTTCTTCAAATATGTTTAGAAATGTTGTTGTGGCAGATACTGTAAGCATCGCTTTAATGAAAATCAGAAATGAAAAATTTGATTTGATTATCGTCGACTATAACCTTCCTGATAAGAAAGGTACTCACTTTATAGACATTGTTTCTAAGTCATTCGGTCAAAGTAAGATCAAATTTCTCCTCATTTCTGGCTTTCTTGACAACAAAACCATGGCGGACTGCGTAAAACAGGGGGTCAAGCATGTCCTCGTAAAACCATTTACAAGAATGATGCTTATGAGAAAAGTAAGCGAAATCTTAAAAGTAGCAAACCCATATGAGATGGCCGACAAAGTTTTAAAGAAAGTTAATAAGTAATCTATGGCCTAAAGCAAAATAATTCCCTATGTTTTTTCTATGAAAACAATAACTCTCTTTTTAACACTGATCTCGTTCAGCGCACAGGCAGCAAACTGTATTGCGCACCGCGGCAACAATCACCTATTCCTTGAGAACTCTATGCGTGCGGTAGAGTCATCTGTTGAAGTTGATTCTGACGGTGTTGAGTTTGATGTTCAACATACTAAAGATGGTTTCCCAATTCTAATGCACGATAAAAGGTTAAAGAGAACTGCTGACAGTAAAGAAGGGAGGAGCTGCCCTCTCAATGAAAAAATCAAAAAGTTAACCTTAAAAGAAATTCAAGAAAATTGTCAGTTGAAAAATGGTGAGGAAATACCACTTCTTCGAGATATTCTCTCTTACTTAGAAACAAAAGATTTATTCATTTTCATCGAGTTAAAAGACAGGCCAACATCAAGAACTTTTGAAGTAATAGAAACATTTATGAATAACAATCCAAATAGAGTTCGAGTTATCAGTTTTAAGTATAAGTTTTTAAAGCTTGTTAAGAAGCTTTCTAATGTCAGCGATTTTTGGAAAGAGGTAAAAACTCTTTGGGTTACAAAACTTATTGGAAGAAGCTGGAGATCTAATGGAGCAGATGTAAACCATTTTTTCAGGTTTAATTTATGGTTACAAAGACTAATGGGTAAAGAGACTGCTGTTTGGACTGTAGATAAAAAGAAAAGACTAAAAAAGCTTTTAAAAAGTAAGGTTGATTTTATAACAACAAATAATCCAAAACTTTGTATGGATTTAAAAGACCAACTTTAAGAGAACATTTTATCCATTCTCTGCTGTTGCTCGGCCGAACCTATGAAAAGTAGAGTATCTCCCATTTCAACAACAACTTCCGGTGGTGGGTTATAAATAAAGTTATCCTGCTCAGCTTTACGAAAAGCAATAATATTAACAGAACACATGTCATAAACTTTTACGTCTTTTAATGGCTTGTTAATAAAAACACTATCCTGTCCGACACTGACTTCCCCAACCCTCATACTATTGTCTTTCCCTCTAAGCATTTTATCTAAAAAGTTAACAACATTTGGTCTTAAAATTTCTGAAGCAATTCTCATACCACCAATAAAGTTTGGACAAACAACGTAGTCTGCCCCTGCCCTCTTCAACTTATTTACAATCCCAAATTCAATGGCCTTAGATACGATCTCTAAATTTGGATTCAACATTCTTGCAGTAATACATAAGAAAAGATTGTCTTTATCGTTTTCAAGAGTTGCCACCATCCCCTTAGCACCAGAAAGGTTTACTAGTTCTAAAGTTTCATCACTTGTAGCATCACCTTGAATCACAAGAATATCAGTAAAATCTTTTTTGAGTTCAGCAATCTTTTCCTCATCATTTTCGATGACAATATAATCTTTTTCGTTTTCAATCATTTCTCGAATGACATGAACGCCGGTTTTACCTGCTCCACAAATAATATAGTGATCGTTCATTTTTCGTGCCCTCCGTCGCATGGACTGAATACTTAAAAGCTTACCAACTTTTCCTTCAACAAAAAAAGCTGTCACTGTCGAAACGGAATAAAGAACAATTCCCATTCCAACCAACATTAAAATCATTGTATACATAGCTGCTGCAGGATTATTCTCGACATTTAAAACATCACCATACCCAACGGTTGATAATGTAATAGCTGTCATGAAAAGAAGTTTCACCCAGTGCTCATCAGGATAAAAATAGTGAAAGCCCAAGGCCCCACCAAAGAATGCAGATCCTAAAAGAAGAATATGTATCTGAAGTTTTTTAAGAAAATCGTGATAATCAAACATTACTTTATTTTAAAAGCAAACGTATCAATTGGGCCATCCCTAAACCAAGATAATTACCCACTGCGTAACCCATAAGTCCACAGGTCAAACCTGAAACGACAATCTGTCGATTCCCGAGAACTCTCGCAACTGGCCCTACGAAGGCGGGTCCGTAAACGGCAGCAACATTAGTAATGAGTGCGGTATCTACATCGATTTTAAATAGTTTTGCCCCAATGAAGTGTAGGACTATGGCAAAAACTAAAACTAGAGTCACAAAAAGGAAAATATTCGGTGCATTTGTAAGAGCCTGATTTAAATCACATAAACTTCCAAGACCAATACAGAATATATAAAGTAAATATTCACCCATCTTATACGAGGCCTGGTTGTTTCTAACGACAGGAAGAAACGACAAACCAATCCCTAAAGTTGTACAGAGTAAAATTATTAATGGAGCAAATAGGGATTTCATAAAAACGAGACTGAATCCAATACTAATACCCACTACTCCAAATGCAATAAAAGCAGATCCAACATAATCCCTTTTCTTAACTTTTTTATTATCGCAAAAATCTACTTCTTCACCTTTTTCACCTTCAAAGGCCGGTAAGAAAAGAGCTAAAAACCTTTTCGCAACCATCAAAACGAAAAACATATAAAGTGAAGAGATGACAATATCTGCAGTATTAATGAGGAGAAACTTATCCTCTGCAATATTTAAAGATTTCCCAATGGCACTCATGTTAACTGTCCCGCCAGTATAAACACCGACTAACATTCCGCCCATCTTCCAAGTATCTGGGTCATTCCCTTTAAGAATTAAAGAAAATGCTATCGAAGAAAAACATATGCTAAATATACTTATGACAAAACTAATAAGTGTCGACTTTGTATTAGAGAGCCATGCCTTAACATCAAGAGAGAATAAAAGTAGAGGGACTGCAAGTAAGACAGAAACCTCAACAACCTTATTAGTTACTCCAGCATTTAAATACTGAGGAACAAACATCGCCATCAGTATTCCAGCTAAATAACTCCAGACAACAGTACCAAAGAAGGCCATCCACTTATACTTTCTTTCTCCTATAATAAAGAGAGCTGGTAGAAGTAAAAAAAGAATAATTTGGAGAACTATCATTGTTCTGCTTCCTCGTGGTCTTTAATAAGAACTCTACAGGTTTCTAAGGCCCTCTCTTGTGCTCTAATAAATCTCTGATCGCTTTCATCTCCACCAGAAATGACAAGAGCACCGACAATTTGAAAGTGAATTTTTTCAGAGAGATCACTCATATTTTTAAGAGGAGGGTATAAACCCTTCCCCATACCAAGAACTAAAACTTGTTCAATCCGACTTCTCATTAGAGGTAGATAACTTTGATTATCTTCCCTATGTCTATTGTCAAAAATAGCGAGGTAATAAAAGTACAACCAAAATTTTCCATGATGAGGAAACGTTCTACAAAAATCGTAGAGAATTGTGATGTAAGTGGAAACACCTTGAAAACGATTTTCAGCTAAGGCCCTATCCATATGGTAGTTGATGTATTTAATTGACTCTTGCGATACGTGTTTAATTGCACTGTCTAAAAGAGAAGGCCTTCCCTTAGCACCAAAATGATAATGAATGCTTCCAAGACTCGCGCCCATCTCTTCGGCCAACTTCTGAAGGGTGACATTGGCCACGCCGATCTTCTCAGAAAGTTTTAAATAGGCCTCAATTATAGCGATCTGCCTCTCGCTAAGAACCACTTGTTCAACAAATTCTCGTTTATAATGGGGAACTTCTATCACCATGCTACCTCCAAACACTTACTTTTATACAATAAACTGAAAACATTTTCAAGTATATTGAAAAAGTCTTCAAATTATTTGTAAAATGTTTTAAAAGTGTCTATTAGGGACATTTTCTCGGCGCATTTAACGCTCCCCGAACCAGTATGGAGAAGTACATCATGATGATGAATTTGAGAGCCAATATAAAATGTAAAGTCGCAAAAGCCTTTGGCCTTTTGTCGATCCTTACTCTTTGCTATCTTTGGCAAGGATGTGGACTCATTGACGACCAAAGTCCAGATGGCGAAATGGCCAATCTCGATAACTTCGAAACTGTATGCCCTGTAGATACTGAAGTCTTAAGACAAATTCTTGATCGAGATGTCACTAAAGAAATAGACTGCCTTGAAAAGAACCTTGATAAGTTTGCCAAGTTTGTACGAAGACAAGACCAAAATGTCATTAAACAGGATGAACTAGAGACATTTATTCTTAGATTCATGAATATAGAACCCAAGTTTATAAAAGATTTCCTCTATATTATCTTTCAAGTAAATTCACTCATTCTAAGAGATAGCCCAGATACATTGCACGTCAACAATATTAAACCCTTTATGGATTTAATACGGGCCGCAAACATACATGGCTCTGGCCTAAAACATATCTTTATAAAGATAAGAGCAAATGGTTATTGGAATCATCGAAATGAAATGATGTCGAGCCTGAGCGGCCTTGCCGACAAAATCAATAATATAATTGAAGGGCGTCCCAATAATAATCACTTCATTAACACCATTCCTTTTTTAGAAAATGTAAAAGAAGCAGCTCAAATACCTGATGAAAACTTCAATTTGGATATGGTTAAAAGTCTTCTCTTCTTTAAAAGACTATTTATAGGTGGAGAAAGGAATGTTTTAACTGCTGTTGAAGTAGAAGGTCTTATTAGAAAAGTTCCAGAGATAATAAAGTCGTATTATGATTTTGTAGAAGTTAAGAGACATCACTTTGATACAGACTGGGAATATTATAGATATCTATTATCAAATGCTCATGGCCTAAAGAGCATGTTGATGGAAGGTCACAAAACAGAAGTGATTCTTGATCATGACGAGTTACTTGATCTTTTTCAAAGATTCTTAACCGAATACAATTGGAAAAATGTTGGAGATAGTCTCAAATTATTTAAAAAAGATATCATAGGTGGAGATTCTCACTATTATACATTAGAAGATGTTCGAGTCATCTTGGGTTTTGGTCAAGGTGCACTTGAATCACTTTTCTTTTACACTCACGCCTGGGATCTTTTAAGTGATGAACTAGAGAGAGACAAAGTCATTACTTCTCTCCCTTTTCCAGAATCTGATGAATTTAAAATTATTTCTACTCCAAGGCTAATTGAGCTCTGGGATGACTTCATGACAGTCACATCAAAGTATAGATTGTTCCCAGAAGAAAATGGTCTAACTCTTTTTAGTTACCAATATAGAAGAACGAAGTGGGGTTACTTATTACAGTCTATTTTTAGATATGGTGGTAACAAACTTTTTCAAACTTATCGAACGAGCAGAACATCTGACGGTCGATGGTCAATTGACAAAGAAAATATTAGAAAAGTCATTGTAGGTTATAAAGGGGCCCTAGAAGAATTTAAAATGTGGCCTCAAGATCTTGATCGCCTCGTTCGAGAGTTAATGCTGGGATCAGACGTATTTCAGTATGTTTCGAATGGTGATGGCCTTTTACAAATGATCGAAGTTGTTTCCTATCTTCCTACCATCATAGGTGCCAACAAGATGGGATCAGAAATTTTTGAAGGCCTAAGAAAGTATTGCGAAACAGATGATCTCTTTAATTTTGAGGTGACTTGCTACAGAGAAAACTTTTTCCCAACACTCTTTTTTGATATGAACAAAAAAGAGTATTTTCCAAATTTCTATCAATATTTTAAGAATGCAGAATGGTCAGTCACACAACAGTTCTTAAAAGATGCTGAAGGAATGGCCCGAATTGACCCAGATCCTAAAGTACCAGTCACAAAAACAGACCTTTCGAGAATGTTAACAAGTATGTCAAACGGAGAAGGACTCTTCCTCCGATACGATAAGAACAAAAATCACTTACTTGATCGTGATGAGCTTGAAGATGTTTTTGTTGTATTAAAAAAGGTTTTAGCAGAAGAAGCAAACCTTAAACCAACAAGTAAACTTCTAAAATCAGTATTTCTTTATATTATCAAAAAGAAAAAGCACCCAAGTGTAGTTCAACTTCTTCTTTTCCATGTTTTCGGAAAAAAGAAAAATATCTATGCTGATCGAAATACTGTTGCAGCGGTCTTAAAGATGTTTGCACCAAAAAATGATGATGAATTAATGCCAGATTATGGATCAATTGAAGATCAAGTTGAGGACTTATCCTCTGACCAAAAACCATTAAGTATGCGAATAGGACTTAAAGGAGAACGATAATGAATAAAACTAAAGAGCTCCCTTCCAAAGGATTGTCGAGGGATTCACTTTTTACCAACATGGAAGAAGTAAGAAAGAACGACATTAAATGGAAAGAAGGAAAGGCCTTTAGCTTAGTTTTCCATGGTGGAGAAGAAATTAGTAATGTCATCAAAGATGCATACTGTATGTTTTTCTCAGAAAATGGTTTAAACCCTTCAGCTTTTCCAAGTTTAAAAAGGTTTGAAAATGAAGTTGTTTCTATGACAGCTAAGCTCCTAAACGGAGGAGAAGAAGCTTCAGGAACCATGACAAGTGGTGGAACAGAATCAATTCTCATGGCCATTAAAACTGCAAGAGAGTGGGCTAAAGAAAATAAACCAGAAATTACAGAACCAGAATTTATTATGCCAATTTCTGCTCACCCAGCATTCAATAAAGGTGGTCATTACTTTGGAGTAAAAGTTGTAACGATACCAACTCGTGGTGATTACCGAGCTGATGTAAAGGCCATGAGAGAAGCTATTAACAAAAATACTATTATGCTAGTAGGTTCTGCCCCTTCTTATCCTCAAGGTGTAATCGATCCAATTGAAGAAATAGCAAGTCTTGCAAAACAAAACAATTTACTAATGCACGTAGACGGTTGTGTTGGTGGGATTGTTCTCCCCTTTTACAGAAAGCTAGGTGCAAAACTTCCTGGGTTTGATTTTGCTGTTGATGGAGTCACAAGTATTTCAGTTGACCTTCATAAATACGCCTATGCTGCAAAAGGTGCCAGTGTCATTCTTTACAAGAATAAAGATTTGAGAAGGCACCAGTTCTATGTCACCACAGAATGGCCAGGTGGAATGTATGGTTCTCCTGCAGTTCTTGGGACAAGGCCTGGAGGAGCAATCGCTGCTGCTTGGGCGATAATGAATTACCTCGGAGAAGAGGGTTATCTTAAACTTATTGGAACGATTAGAGATACTACAGCTGAATTCATAAAAAGAATTGAAGAGATCCAAGGGATATCTGTTGCCGGTGATCCTGATATGTCAGTTCTTTGTTTAGTTTCAGACGAGTTAGATATTTTTCAAGTTGGTGATGCTATGGCCAAGAAAGGTTGGCATATGGATATGCAGCAAGAGCCATCTGGAATTCACTTAACGATTACTGCGGCTCATGCAGGCTCAATAGATGAATTCTTCGCTGATCTGAGAAGATCAGTCTCTGAAGCTCGTGGCCTTGGAAGTAAAATTTCAGGTGTAAAAACCTCTATGGCAAAAGGACTTTTAAAGTCACTTCCTAAGAACATGGTTAGTAAAATTGTAAAAAATGAAGGTAAAAATATAGGTGCTGGCGACTCTCGTCCCGAGAAGATGGCCCCGATGTACGGGATGATGGCCGCTATCACAGATGACAAGGATAGAGAGACTCTTGTCAAAGATGCTCTGGATAACTTGTTCACACCAAAGGAAGAGGACGGATACCGCCAATGAAATTTTTTGTTTTTTTAACAATGATCTCCTTCACTTGTTTTGCCCAAACAAAAAAAACAATTGGTAATGTCCGTGTCTCTTCCCATTGGGAAGGTGAACACAAAGTATTCATGGCCGAGATCGAAATGATCTATGAAGCAGGTATCGAAACTGTTGCCAAAGGTATCGAAAATTTTGATGAAAAATGTAACAATGAATACCGCTCAAAAAGAAAAAAAATGAAGTGGGAAGATAAATGTCTCTACCATAATAAGAACCTTGTTGAAGCAATTAAAATACATGATTTTAACAAGGCATCTTTTGAAAATGATGCTGTTCCCGCTCATTACCTCGTGTGGAGAAATATCTATAACAGAGGAACATTTGCTCATTACGATGTGATAAGAAAAAAAGTGAACAAAGATAAAATCACAATCTCTCATGAAATGATTGATCCAGACAAAATTGAAAAAGTTTTAAAGAACCCAAAACGAGTCGTTTCAGCATTCGATAAAATGAAAGGGACTTACCAACTCTTTAAAATTTCAGAAAACAAAACCAAAGTAAAATATAATTATATTTCTAAAACTGACCATTGGCTTTTAACTAAAGATTTCATTGAAGAGAATGTTTTTGAAAACATGAGTAATGGAACAAATCAAGCCTTTAGAACGATTACAAAGTCTGTAGAAAGAAACTCGAGGTCTCTATGAATTACAATGTCCCAATGCTTGAACCCCATTGCCCATGGTATAACATCTCAAAAATGGCTCCACCAAATGTAAAGTGGTGTGAAGCAAGTATGTGTAGCATAATCACAGAGCCAGCAAATACTTGGTCAAACTTAGCCTACCTCATTCTAACAATATGGGTTTGGAGACAAACAAAAAATATGGAAGACAAGACTTTAAAAAGTTTTGTTCCGGCCTTCTTTTTAATGGGTCTATTTAGTTTTGTTTACCACGCAAGTTATAACTTCTTTACACAGTGGTTTGATTTTTTAGGTATGTTTTTAATGATTGGGCTATTTGCTGCATTGAATCTTAGACGTATGGGAAAACTTAAGCAAACTGGAATTTGGCCATTCTATTTCGCCTTTAATGCTTTATTCGGGGCCTTAACGATCATTTTTTATCTAACTTATGTTCCGATCCAAAGTATCGTTCTGATACAGGCCTTATTTTTAATATTCAGCGAATTACGCCTTAGAAGTCTTGAAAAGGGAACAAACTACAAGTATTTTTATATTAGTATAGTTTTTATAGCTAGTGCAGCGACCTTTTCAGTTTTAGATGTGACGAGAACTATGTGTGACCCTCACAATCACTTCTTTCAAGGTCATGCTACTTGGCATCTCTTGAGTGCAATTTCAGTGGCCTTTGCCTTCAAGTTTTACAGCCAGTTTAATTATGAAGGTATGACTAATGAAAATTCTCTTACTGATCCTAATTCTTCTCCCCCTATCACTTAAAGCTGAATGGGATTTTAAAGCGACTCAGCTTTATAGAAGTTTTCCTACAGGATTTTATATTAATGCAACAGGGGGATACTCTCTCCCTGTTTGGAAGGCCGATGATAAAGTTCTTTATGGCTATATTCGGCCAAGTGTCACAGGACAGACTAGCTTTGTTGTAAATGCAGCTAAGGCCCAAGTTGATATCAATCCCATTAGTTTTCTAAATTTATATGCTGGAAAGTCTTATACTGATCGTAACTTCAATGATCTTGATACATTTGATTGTGTGGCCCTCGTATGTGACACCAAACTTAAAAGAGATTTTTATGGTGCACGTCTTGCTTTAGGTGCTGGTCCAATACTCGTTATGGGTGAAGCTAAATGGTATCGTTCAGAACTTGATGAACATCATCCAGGAAGGCAATATGCAGATGAACTCTCTTCGCTTGTCTCTTCCGCAGGAAGTGACACTCTCTTTCAAAGAAACTTAATTGTAGGTTTTAAATTTTCACCAAACTATATGGTTGGATATCTTGGTCAATTTAATGAAATGAGAAACACACAACAAACCTCTAAAATGCAGATACTCTTAAATCAATTCCATTTTAGCAATGGTTGGAGTTTGATTGCTGGGCCCGGTATGTTTACGACAAGAGATGATTCTAATATTTTTACGGTTTTATCATTACTTACTTGGAAGCCTGTAAAAGGTCTGCCTCTTTTTTAAATAACACAATATGCGTCAATTTCCATATCAAATTACACATGTCATAATTCCTGATTATGAATAAAAGAAAAATTGGAATATACATGGGTATCTTTTTTGCCATTTTAGCAGGCATAATTCTTCCTACTCAAATAGCCTTCAAAGCAAGACTGCCTGATAAACATGGTAGCTTAAATCTTCCAGGGTTAGAAAAACCTGTAAGTGTTCATAGAGATAAATATGGAATTCCTCATATAGAAGCAGAAAATGACATCGATGCAATGAGAGCTTTTGGTTTTGTAACCGCTGGTGATCGACTTTTTCATATGGAACTTTTAAGAAGAATTGCCAACGGACAATTGAGTGAAGTTCTAGGTGAAGGTGCTTTGAAGTGGGATATTCTTCTTCGAAAATTGAAACTCAGAAAAACAATGGATGATTTACTCAAGAAAAAGTTATCTCATATGGACCCCAAAATGGTCGCTATGATGAATGCTTTCTACGAGGGTGTTGATCATTTTGTAAAAACTCAGCCACTTCCTCCTGAATTTATTTTACTCGGGTTCACACCAAAGAAATTCGAGTTAGCCGAAGGAATGGCCATAAGTGGTTACATGGCCTTAAGTTTTGCAGAAGGTATTATTGCAGATTCTCTTTTCTCTGAGCTCTACGCAGATTTTCCAAAAGATATGATAGATGAAGTTCTTGTTAAACACCGTGGTGACAAAAATTTAATCACTAAAAACTTTGTCGATGCAAATCCTGTAAAACAACAATGGTTTAAAGATTTAACTAGTTTTTTAAATGAGTTTGAAGAAAACTTTGGTTTATTCCATGGTTCCAACTCCTGGGTGTTAGGTCCTAATCGATCAAAATCGGGCTATCCCCTTTTAGCAAATGACCCGCATGTAGCTTTTTCAAATCCTTCTGTCTGGTATGAGGCCCATATCAAATATCCTGGTTATGAAATATACGGTCACTATCTTCCTCTCGTTCCTTTCCCTGCAATGGGACATGATATGAATAGAGGATGGGCCGTTACAATGGCGGAGATGGATGACCTCGATATTTATCAAGAAAAAATTGACTGGGATAAGAAGAAAGTCATGTTTAAAAATAAATGGGTCCCTCTTAAAATTGAAAAAGAAATAATTAAAGTTAAGGGATCAAAAGATAAAATCATTGAAGTTGTGACAACACCACACGGACCTCTTATTGACGGAACAGAATATGGAAGAAAAGATAAACACTTGTCTGTGAAATGGTCTTACCATCACCCAGAGAATGATGTCGCGACAGCATTTTATAAACTTTCCTATTCAAAAAATGTTTCAGACCTTAAGCATGCTCTCAAACATGCAGCGACACCTGGCCTAAATGTATCCTGGGTCGACCGAGAGGGAAATATTGCTTGGCACGTTCTCTCTAAAGTTCCTCTACGCCCAGAAGGTGTTACTGGTGAAACAATTCTCGAAGGTTGGTCAGGTAAACATGAATATTTAAGGTATTTCACTATTGATGAAAACCCTCACTCCTATAACCCTAAATCTGGGGTTATAGTTACGACTAACTATAGACCTGAGTTTGAGAGTCGCCACAAGTTGTATGGATATTGGCAACCCAGCGAGAGATTTGAAAGAATTAGTAACCTTTTAGCAAAGAAAGAGAAATGGAGTCTTGAAGAACTGAAGATCATTCAAAATGATCATCATGTAGTGACTTCATTGGATCATCTTTCAATTCTTCTTGGAAACTTAAAAGTTGAGGACTCTAGAAAACACAATAAAGTTGTTGAAATATTAAAGCGCTGGACAGGAGAAAGTTCGGCAAAAGATGTTGGTCCTTCTATTTATTATACTTGGACCAAGGAAATCATGAAAAAGACGATGCTCGACGACCTTGGGCCAGATCGCTACAAAGCACTTAATCGCGTGGCTGATGGATGGCACTTCTTTAAAACACTTTTAAAAAATCCTAATTCAAAGTGGTGGGATATAAAAGAAACTAAAATCAAAGAGTCTCGAGAAGATATTATTACAAGTGCATTTTCAAGTACTATTAATATTCTTTCCGACAAGCTTGGGAGTAATCCTAATAGCTGGAAATGGGGAAAGCTTCATACCATCGAGTTTGGACATCCCTTTGGAAAAAAGAAACCACTGAACCTCATATTCAATATTGGTCCTTACGAAGCAAATGGTGGCTATTTCCAAGTTAATAATATGTCGTCAAAAAGGTACAAGGACGATTTTAGGGTTACACTTGGGCCATCAACCAGAAGATTAATTGACTTCAAAGATGCATCTGTCAGTTTAGGAATTTTACCAACCGGAAACTCGGGAAGACCATTTAGTCCACATTATGATGATCAGGCTCGAATGTTTTTGGATGGAGAATACAGAGAACAATTACTTGATTTAAGTATTGTAAAAAAACAAAAGAAAGGAACTTTGGTCCTTAGCCCTAAAAAGTAAAGGACCTAATTCAACTCTAGTGATCGCCAGCTTTTTGACCAGGCCTTACGACGTCGTGATCGAAGTTCGCACAAGAGATGATTAAAGATATAGGAAGTGAGGCCCATACAATTACGGCCGAAACACCAATGAAAATTTGCCAGTCAGTCATAAGATTTCCTTTTTTAATATCTAACCATTTTACTTTGATGATGACTTTTAATCAATATGGAGAAAAAAATCATTTAGAGTATCTATCCGAATAAGCAAAATTCGCGAAAGCCCCTCCAGTATGGATAAACAGCGCTTTTCCGGTCAATTTTTGAGATTTAATAACTTGTTGCATCCCAAAAAAGGCCTTTCCTGTGTAAACAGGGTCGAGAAGAATCCCCGTATCTTGGCAAAGTTTCTTTATTTGGCCAATGAGCTGATCCGAGGCCATCGCATATCCCTCGCCTACAAATCCATCATGGATATGGAAATTCTCACGATTTACCTTAACTTCGTATGATTTTTCAAAGTCATCCAGAATAGAAAAGATTTTGTTATTAAAATAATTTTCATCATCGCAGACATTGATCGTGTGCAATGATGTCCCAAAAGATTTGGTAATATCTCTCCCGGCCAAAAGTCCAGCAGCAGTGCCACCACTTCCCGTAGCGAAAAAGATATGATCAAACTCCCCTTGCTTTACAATTTCTTCAAAAGCACAAACATATCCCCAAGATCCAAGAGAATTACTTCCTCCTTCTGGGATAATATAAGTATCACCAAGTTCTTCTGCCCAATACTCCATGATAGTTTCTTTGTCTTCCCACTCAACTTGCGAAACTGTTTTAATATCAGCGCCTATTAAAGAGTTTAAAAGAAGATTTCCTTGCCTATCTTTAGGAAGTTCTCCTCGAAGAAGGAGAGCGACTTCTAGTCCTAGCTCTTTTGCTGCAAAAGCAGTGGCCCTTGCATGGTTAGACTGAATCCCTCCACAAGTGAGCACTCTCTTAGCACCACTCTCTATTGCTTCTTTCAAGAGATACTCAAGCTTACGAATTTTATTTCCTCCAAGCGTAAAGCCTGTTCTATCGTCTCTCTTTACGTAAAGAGATTCCGATATTTTTGTAATCGGTGTTGGCTTCATATGGAGTTCTAATTTTTCTGGTCTAATCATTTCTCTTTTTGAGTTGCATGAAGTTGAGATCTGAGAAAAAAGATTTCTTTCTTAAGAATTTTTAAACGTTCATCTATTCTTTTCATTTCAAGGCCACTACTTTTAGCATTAAAAAGATGAGCATCTTGATTACTAGATGTAGACATCACTTCATTATGAGAAACTCTACCCTTTAAATTATCCATTTGACCTAGAAGGTTCGTCTCTACATTTGTTTTTTGATTCAAAGAGTTTTTTAAAAAAATTCGGTAGTCGTTATTTGATAATGTAGATTTTTTCTTCTCAACCAAGCCTAAAAAGGTTTGATGATCTTTTTGATAATCTACCTTTTTAAAAGAGGAACAAGAGAACAAAGCAACGCATAATATTAGGATTAAATATTTCATCCCACCATCCTGCCCTTTCCTTTTTTTTGTGTAATGGCTTAGAGTGTTAAATTTGCCACAAAGGATGATATGGGACATCATTTAGGCAATGTTGTTAAAATTTCTTCTCTCCTTTTTACTTTCAACTTCTGTTTGGGCGCATCAAGTTCAAATTCTTGGACGTTTACTTCCTGCGGGTAGTTTTGAAATTCAAACGAAGAGTCTCTACGGAGATTTGGTTTTTATAAAAAGTTCAAATTCAATAAAGTCTCAAAGGCTAAGTTTTAGAACTGACTCTCTTGATACTGGAATTGAGCTTAGAAATGAACACCTTTACAAGTATCTCAATGCGAAGAAGTTTCCTCGTATTTTTATTGAGAAAGTTGAAATAAAGAACGGAAAAGGAAAAGGTAAAATTTCAATTAATGGAATTTCAAAAGTCATTTCTTTTCCCGTGATAATAGAGAAGAAGGTTTATATTTCAAAATTCAAGGTTATCCCCAGTCAGTTCAAGCTAAAACCGGCCAAGTTTATGGGTGTCTCAGTCGTAGACAAAATTGAAGTCACAATTACTGTCAATAAAGAGGAGATTCTAAGAAAATGAAAAGGCTCATTATTTTATTCTTTCTCATCTCTTCATGTGGACAAGATTTCAACAGTAACACTTTTGACAAAGAAAGATATGGTAACACTGGTATTGATACGTCCACCCCAGCAGGTCTTCGGTTTTCGAAGGCCTATAATGTTGTTCAAACCAACTGTTCTTCTTGTCATACTGGTTACCATAATATTTATTCCGGTTATACAACTAGTCAGGCATGGGTTGATGCTGGCCTTGTCGTAGCAGGAGACTTTACAGGGTCTTTCATAATCCAAAAACTTAAAAACTATGGCGGAAATATGCCAGGTGGAGCAAGTCAACTTAGCGAATCAGAGATTAATTATCTTTCAGACTGGATAAGTAACCTCTAATTAAAAAATACTATTTATGAAAATAATTTTACTAATATTCATGATTGCCTATTCTCCATTATCTGGAGCTTACCCTCATTTTGTAGGGTTTGGTTATACATCCTGTGCAACATGCCACTACAACCCCTTTGGAAATGGTCCCCTTAACGATTATGGAAGGGCGCTTTCGGCCACTGCAGTTTCAGCGAAATGGTTTTATCATGACAAGGAATCGGAAGAAAAAATTGCAAATAGTTCGGCTTTTTTTGGAAGTAAACCTAATCAAACCTGGTTTCGACCGAGCCTTGACTACAGAGGTTTAGTTATAAAAAGAACTCTTGGACAAGATTCTGAAGATACAGAAATGATTAATATGCAGGCCGACGCTAATCTCGTCCTTAAGTTTGGCGAAGCCAATAACTTTTTTATATCAGGTACTGTTGGATATGCTCCAAAACCACTCTCTCTTGAAAACTCAAACAAAGAAGTCGATGAATATCGCTCTAGAGAACACTATATAGGTTATCGCCCAACACCAAGTTTAGGAGTCTATGCAGGATTAATGGATAAGGTTTTTGGACTCAGAATTGCTGAACACTCTGCTTATAGTCGATCCATAAATAGTCTTTCTCAAAATGATCAATCTCATGGACTTCAAATTCATTATGCTCATCCTTCTTTTGAACTTGGACTCAATTACTTTGTTGGGAATATGATTCAAGATGATGCCTTAAGACAGAAAGGTTTCTCCACCAAAGTCGATTATATTGTCTCTCACAAATCAAGCTTAGGTGTTTCTTACCTCTCAAGTGAAAATCAATTTCTTAAAAATTATGCATCTGCTGTCCACTATATGGGTTCTGTTGGTAAAGGATCATCAGTCCTAGTCGAAGCAGGTCAGAATGTTAAAACATCGCTCTCTGATACTACTGATGAAACCAAAACTATTTACGGTCTAGGACAAAACTACATCAAAGCATCTAGAGGTATTTACTTAATTAACTCAATTGAATATTTGAAAGAGCAAACTGGTGAATATCGGATTCGATTCGGTCCAGGAATTCAGATGTTTCCCATTCAAAGATGGGAATTAAGGTTTGAAATTTACAATACTCGAAACTTTAGTGACCAAGCATCAACAAAAGATACTTGGGACCTTTTAATGCAGGTTCACTCATGGTTTTAAGAACATCTATATTTTTGATAATCATCTTTCTTTTTCAAGATGTGTATGCGTCACGGAAACAAGTGTATCGTGAAATGGAAGACCATATACTAAAAGACCAATTTGAAGCAGCTATTGATGTCTTTGACGACAATGAAGATGATGAAAACCTTGAGAACGATGAGAGGGCCCTCATTCTTAAAGCACGAGCATTAGAAGGGCAAGATGAATATGATGATGCTATTGAAGTTTATCAAGGTCTTCTCAAAGGAAAGTATTCACGTCTTAATAGAAAGACTGTTCAAACACTTTATCAACATGGGGAAAAACCAATTATTCCCGACGGATCAAAGATAGGGATGGTTTATTATAAACTCGCTCAACTTTACTCTAAAAAGTTTCTTGAAACTCATGAAGCTACAGACAAATTAACTAAAAACAAATTACGAAAAAAAGCATTTGCTTATTTAAAGGTCGCAAAAGCAGTCAATGAAAACTCAGAGTCCCTAGAATCAATCAGAGATAAATTATCCGAGCGAAGAGAGTATTATCGATCACTTGATTATGAAGCCAGTTTTTATGTCTACTTAAGCTATATCAGCTGGCAAGATCATGTAGACTTAAAAGAAACCTCAACTGGAGCAAGTATAGCCCTACTCAATACAAGCAGTGGAAGTTGTACTGGACTTGGTCGAAAGTGGGAGAATTCTCAATATGAATTTTTCTTTGATGCTTGTTATATTTCAGGGAAGTCTACAGTAAGTAGTACTATCTCTGCCTTAACTCATAAGCAAAATGGTGTTCCTATAAGTGGCTTTTTTGGAGGTCCAGGAGTCTACTGGAAAGGTTTAGCCGACAATGTCTCTGCAGGGATTCAAATACCAATTCTTAAAAGGTCTGGAGACTGGGATCCACCGAACTCTAGCTACACAGTTGACTCTAACAACGATATCAAGATAGGGCTTTCGATCCAAACGAAGTGGAAATTAAAATATATTTCTATAGCTGCGAAACTTGGGAAAATCTTCAAGAATAAGTCTTCTACTTTTAATATCGCAACGATTTATGAGTTCTAAATAGATAAAAATAAATTACTTAATAGGAACCACTGCTGTTACCGTAACTTTATCTTTTACTCCAACACCCATATAGTTTATTCCAGAGAATTTGAAGTCCTTTAAATTAAGTTTAAAAATTGCTTTAACGTACTTTCCGACAACACTGTATTTAAAACCAATTTTTTTTGTAACTCCGCGAACACTTATCGAGGCAGTTCCTTTGCCTCCACTTCCCTTAGCATTTTTAACAACTACATTTGGATGAGATTTAAATTCTAACTTATCTTTTGTATGCTTATCCCTTAGTTCCATCCCGGTTTTGAGTCTTTTAACTTTAAAAGAAAGTTTTTTTGCAAAGAAACCACCGTCCTTTTTGGATACTTTTCCTTTCACCTTACCTTTTATTTCAAAACTTCCGGCCGGCGATAAGTTTACAGAAACAGATATACCTTTCTTCGGACCTGCAATCGATACTGAAATAAATAGTAAGTTGATAAAAAGAAAATTAAGAAAAGTTTTCATT
>JAGSHI010000168.1 GCA_023954635.1 Bacteriovoracaceae bacterium | reverse complement strand
GCCAGTTCTTTTAACATCGCCCGAGCTTCATTTATATCACCAGGTTTACCCATTATTTTTGTATCCAAACAAACAACGGTATCTGAAGAGACGACACAAGGAAAAAAACTTTCCCCAAAACCATCTCTATCTTTTAAAAGGTTATAAGCTTCAGCACCCTTTTGGATTGCAATATCTTCTGCAATCTCTTGGGGTGAAGTCAAATTACTTTTTTCAATTATGTCGACTGGAAATATTTCAAATGGAAGGCCGACCCAACCAAGTAATTCTTTACGTCTAGGGCTTTGACTCGCAAGTATCAATGAAAGCTTTGCTGAATTATCTGATCCCATGCATTCTTTTCCAAAGTTTTTTGGTCGTACTGTTCAGAATCTCTCTGTCTGAAGATTCAAGAGAACTACTCTCGTTTCTTCTAATATAGTAATTGAATGCCGTCTTGTAAAATCGGTTTGAGTATTCAAATCGCCTGGTATCATCACCGCGCTTTTCAACTTTCTTTTTAAACTGATTTGCAGCAAGAAGATTGGACGTCTCAATTCGTCGGGTATATTCATGGAGATAATTTAATCTCCTTTGCATGTCATCCTTGGAATCAGACCCCAACTTTCCCCATAAACGATATCCCTGTTTAAGTGCCATCTCATCGGGGTCAGTTATATTAAAAAATGGAATAGAGAACTTCTCCATAAAGTATTCTCTTGCCACCATGATTGAGTAGGGCCTTTTAGAAAGAAGTTCACCAAAAGAAAACTTTTCTGGTTTCGGTGCAGGAAGTATAGACCGTCCACTGACATCAATTTCTTGCCAGACTCCTATATCAACACCAAAAGTTTGTTTATTCTCAAAGCCTCTAAAGTAAAAAACACCAGACTCATCTTTCTGTTTTGTATAACCCTGCCAAGTTGAGTCTCTTTGTTTGATATAAGATTTATTTCCAAGGAGTACAATAACTTCTACATTTAAGTCATAACCAGTCATTGTCCCATTTGGCATAACTAGAAAGTTATATGTTTTTTTATCAGAAATCTTTTCGTTATTCTTGGCTATCATTCCATTTAGCCTTTTGATATTAGCTAAATAGTTATCAGTTTCATCTAACATCTCAAAAAGATTATCTTCGTCAATATTCGTTTTTCCTGAAACTGGATTGGCTTCATAGAAAGTTAGAGGGAGAAAATACTGATCAGTTTCTCGGTCGGTAACTTCTTTCATTGGAGATCGACTTCTGTTCATATACACAACATTCCCAGCATTAACTCTTATATGAACAAAAAACTCCTTCGTTCCAATATTGAATTCTTTAAAAGTTAAACTTGAATCAGGAGAGACCCTAATAATTGTTCCATCCATTAAATAAATCCAAGCGTAACTATCTCCAATTGTTAAGAGCTCATCACCCTCACGAACTGAAGACCTAAAAGTCACATTATTAAACCCTCTTCCACGAAAGAGTCTGCAATCACCTTTGCACTCGATAACTCTTCCCATTATCTCTCGAAGTCTTTTCTCCTGAAGGATAGTCTCCCATTTTGGTTGTTGATCTTTTAATCGCCTGGCCTTTCTCCAAAATCCAAAGTTCATCCAATCATCTGGATCTAAAGTGTCCCAACGAGTCAAACTATGCTTTTGGTCTTTGAAGTAAATATCAGACCCCGCTAGTGCGGAACTCAGCAATAATTGGGTCAAAAATATAAGAAAAATCGATATTTTCATGCCTAACTTTTCGGCTAGATGAGAGAT
Organism: Bacteriovoracaceae bacterium; assembly: GCA_023954635.1. GTDB lineage: Bacteria > Bdellovibrionota > Bacteriovoracia > Bacteriovoracales > Bacteriovoracaceae > M0603. Next base: position 5,034 of record JAGSHI010000168.1, on the reverse strand, counting down.
TCAAATAAAGATAGGAGTAAATCTGTCTTTCACCGGAAAAAATCTCCAAAAACCCCTTGAATTCCAGCCGTTTGCCCTTACCATAGTCACCTAAGAGTGCTACAGTTCGGCCTCTTGATCGGGCTCGCAACAGGAGAGAAAAAGTGTCAGAGCAAAATAAAAATACTCAGGATTCCACAGGAGAGCAGTTTTCTTTCGTGAAAACAGAGCTCAATACTCTAGATTTTTGGAAACAGAATGATATTTTCAATAAATCTTTGGAGAAGACCAAAAGTGGAAAACCGTATATTTTTTATGATGGACCTCCTTTTGCTACAGGTCTTCCTCACCACGGACACTTAGTTGCTTCAACTTTGAAAGATATCATCCCTCGTTATTTCACCATGAAGGGAAGATATGTTGAAAGACGGTTTGGTTGGGATTGCCACGGCCTTCCAGTTGAACACGAAATTGATAAGAAACTTGGAATGTCTGCTCAAGATGCTGTTAAGAAACTCGGTGTAAAGGGTTACAACGATGAATGCCGAGGCATTGTCGATCGCTATACATCCGAGTGGGAAAAAACTATTTCACGTTTAGGGAGATGGGTTGATTTTGAAAATGATTACAAAACAATGGACACATCTTTCATGCAATCAGTTTGGTGGGTTTTCAAACAGCTTTGGGAAAAGAATTTAATTTATCAAGGAACAAGAGTTGTTCCTTTTTCTACAGCACTTGGAACTGTCCTTTCAAACTTTGAAGCTGGACAAAACTATCAAGATGTTCAAGACCCAGCTGTTACTGTTCTTTTTAAATTAAAAGAGGAAGACGCGTACATCGCTGCTTGGACAACAACTCCTTGGACACTTCCTTCAAATCTATGTCTTTGTGCTGGTGCTGATATTGATTACATCAAAGTTAAAGATGAAGACGAAGGGAAAGTTTTTTATATTGCAAAAGACCGTCTCGCTTCTTATTCGAAAAAGAGAAACTTCACGACTCTAGAAGAACTCAAGGGAAGTGATTTAAAAGGTAAAAAATACGAGCCTCTCCTACCCTACTTTGCTCACCTAGAAAACGACGGAGCCTTTGTTGTTCTCAATGATAATTACGTTACAACTGATGCGGGGACTGGGATCGTTCACATCGCACCGGGATTTGGTGAGGACGATAATAGAGTGATGAAAGAAGCTGGACTTGGAGAAGTATTTGCTTGTCCAGTTGATGATGCTGGTAAATTCACAAAAGAAGTTTCCGACTTCGTAGGTGTCCAAGTCAAAGAAGCTGATAAAGGAATCATCAAAAAATTAAAAGATGAAGGTAAGCTATACGAACAAGGTGTTCTCGTTCACAGTTACCCATTCTGTTACCGTTCAGATACTCCTCTTATCTACAAGGCCATTCCTTCTTGGTATGTTCGAGTGGAAGAAATCAAAAAGAGACTTATCGCTTCTAACTCTGAAATTAACTGGGTTCCAGATCACATCAAAGATGGTCGTTTCGGAAAGTGGTTAGAGGGAGCTAGAGACTGGTCAATTTCAAGAAATAGAATCTGGGGAACACCACTACCTATCTGGCAAAACAATGAGACTGGAAACTTTATCTGTATAGGTTCAATTGAAGAACTTAAAAAGTATACCGGTGTTGAAGTTGATGATCTTCATAGAGAAAGTGTCGATACTTTAGACTTTTCAATTGATGGAGAAGCTGGAACTTATAAAAGAATTACAGAAGTTTTAGACTGTTGGTTTGAGTCTGGCTCAATGCCTTATGCTCAACTTCACTACCCTTTTGAAAATAAGAAAGTTTTTGAAGAAGGATTTCCGGCAGAGTTTATTGCTGAAGGTCTCGATCAAACGAGAGGTTGGTTTTACACTTTAACAATTCTTTCGACTGCCTTATTTGATAAGCCTGCATTCAAGAATGTTATCGTTAATGGAATGGTTCTTGCCGAAGATGGCAAGAAAATGTCTAAACGTTTAAAAAACTATACTCCACCAGATGATCTCATGGCAGAGTACGGTGCTGATGCACTAAGGCTCTATTTAATCAACTCTGGGCTTGTAAAAGCTGAAGAACAAAGATTCACAGATGCTGGTGTAAAAGACATGACCAGGAGGGCCCTGCTTCCTTGGTACAACTCTTTTAAGTTTTTCTCAACCTATGCCGTGGTTGATGGTTGGAATTCAAAAGACCATTTTAAAAGAGGTGATAACATCACTGATAAATGGCTACTCTCTAACCTTCAAACTTTAAAGAAGAATGTAAGCACAGAAATGGAAGCTTACAAACTATACAATGTTGTCCCAGCCCTTTTTACGTTTATTGAAGATTTAACAAACTGGTACATCCGATTGAATCGTGCAAGGTTTTGGGGAGAAGGAATGAGTGATGACAAAATGTCTGCTTACTCAACTCTTTTCACAGCGCTTAAAGAGCTCTCAATGACAATGGCGCCATTCTCACCATTCCTCTCTGAACATGTTTACAGAGAGCTAGCACAGTTTGATACTGACAACAGAGAAGAGTCAGTACACCTTTGCGATTTTCCAGTAGCAGATGAGTCTTTAGTTGATCCACTACTTGAAGATGCTGTTGGTAGAATTCAGCAGTTGATCCTTCTTGGAAGACAGAAGAGAAATCAAGTTCAGATTAAAGTAAAAACTCCATTAGCAAGACTGACAATCATCCATAATGATCAGGCCATACTTGATGAGATCAAAAAACTTGAATCTTATATCCAAACAGAACTGAATATCAAAACTGTAGAATACAGTACTGAAGAAAGTAAGTTTATTGATTTCTATGCAAAGCCAAATGCGCCAGTACTTGGTAGGCAACTAGGAAAAGAGTTTGGAAAATTTACGAAACTAATAAAAGAACTCACCAGTGATCAGCTAACAAAAATGGAAGCTGAGGGATCAATTGAAATCGATGGTAGAAAGTTTGAAAGTTCTGACCTTCTTCTTTTCAGAGAAGCAAAAGAAGGAACTCACGCTCTCTCAAATAGATACATCTCAATTGATATGGACTGTGAGCTGAATAAAGATTTAGTGGCCGAAGGTTTTGCAAGAGAAGTTGTAAATAGAATTCAAAAAACACGAAAAGATCTCAACTTCAATGTCGATGACCGAATCAAAGTTGTGTTCTCTGGCTCAAGTGATCTCATGAGTGCCATAAAAACTCATGAGAGCTATATCTCCAAGGAGACATTGGCCACTGAGCTTACAGAGGGTACACCAACGGATTCTATTCATTTTAAGGTTGAGAGCCACGATTTAAACCTCCAAATTACAAGAGTTTAAAGACTCATCAGGCCCTCATTTGAGGGCCTTTCTTTTATCAACTTATTGAAATTAAAGAATTTTATCCGCTAAAGAATCTTGATTTGGCCGTAAAAACTAAGATTCATTGTATAATAGTCCGATATGTAAAATTATCTAAGCCTAATGGGGATCGGATTATGCCTACATGTTTAAAAGGAACTATTGAATTCATTGGAAAGAATGTGCACAGTGAATTTAAGTACACTCTTTCTCCAACTGATTTTTCTATGTCAGATACATTTATGGCAAATTTCAAAAAATTCGGTTTTGATAATGAAGAGAAATTAACTCTTAGCCAAGAGTACAGAAAGGCCATCCTTACCTATACAAATCTGGAAAAAGAAGATCTCTATAATCAAGCGAAAGCTTTTATTAGAAGAGCTCAAAGATTAAAGGCCGAAAGTCTTGAAGTTAAAGCTGAAGGTCAAGGTGCATTTATTTGTCTTGTTGCTATTTTTTCAGGTGAACTTCCAGTCAACAAACAGTTCTTTTTTACTTTAAATTCTGTTCCTCTAAAATTAATTAAGAAAGAGTTTTTAAAGAAAAAATCAAAGCCAAGTTGTGTTAATATCGACCTTAGATTTGATAATACTTGCTGGCTTAATTCACTTGAAAGCCTTAAAGAGTGTCCAAAATTTCTAGATATTCATGATGATACAATCATTGGCAACTGGGTCGATGCGGCCTGAATTGACACCCGCTGTCCTACGTAGAACACTAGAAGAATGAAATCCTTTTTAATTGTCCTTTTTTGTCTTGTAACCTTTCCTACAAATGGGACTGTTAATTATCCTTATTATCATTTGAAGCGAAAAGACTTAAATATGAAACCTGCGGTCTTTAGACGTTATATCAGACCTCAGTTACGCTCAATTGTGAGAGAGTATTTTCATATCCTTAAAAAGCTAGACCCTTATCAGGAAAACCTAATTAACCTCTGGTCCAATGTTCAAAAGCTCAATGACCTATGGGTTAAGTGGAAGCTCGAATGCCCAGTCGCTACCGATGATGTATGTAAAAGTACTTTAAAAGAAATTTATATAGAATCAAGAAAGCTAGATCTCTTAACTCTCGACTTTCAAAGAAACAATTTAGGTTTTAAGAAAAAATCTAACGACTCTATTGATAATGTAATCAAACTCTCGACAAGCTTAGATAATATTCACAATATGAATTATAAAGTTCTCCACATCGTAGAAGAAGCAATGATGATTAGGGGAACGCCCTATAAATCAAATGCACTATTAAATGAGTCTCTAACTTCACTTCTTCATGAAATGTTGGTTAACTCAGAACTGATCATGTCGTCTTTGCTTGAGAAACAATTTCGCCCAGTATTTGATCTTGTATGGACTTCATTTATTAAAAAAATCGATAGAAATATTCTTTTTAAAGGTAATGAAGATTTTCTTGTAACCCATCTCGGGGATTTAAATATGGCGTGGAATACATTTCACATGAAAGTCAGTAAATCTGATTTGAGACTCCCAAAATCGCAACTTCAAATAGTCACAATAATGCATAACCGATGGAACTCCGTCTTAAAAGTTCTTCTTAGACATTAAAAAAAAGGCCTTCTAAATAAGAAGGCCCTTCATTAAAAATTGAATTTTAAAAAGAGAAATTAAATTTTCCCACCTCTACCTGATCTGAAAGATGTTTTATTTCTTCTCTTTACTGCTGCAGCGGTTTTTTCAACCTTCTTGATAGAAGGCTTCTTGTACTC
>JAGSHI010000068.1 GCA_023954635.1 Bacteriovoracaceae bacterium | reverse complement strand
CTAGAAAGGAATCAAAGAGTCAGGCTGCTTAATATCTTATAGCCATAAAAAAACCACCCGAAGGTGGTTTCTGTATTTGGTGGGACGGCGTCAATCGAATTTATTGCTATAGAGCTTAGTTTATATAGCATTGCATATTATAACTTTTTTAGTTGCCCCTATAGTTGCCCCTATCTAGCTTATTCTATTGTCCGCCACCCAAGGTCTTTTTCTAATTTAGCTCTAAATTCTGTTTTTACTTGAGACGGTGTGTTTCTGACATATTCCTCAGCAACAGAATATGACTTTCCAGATAAAGCCTTTAAATGCTCTAATACATCTATATATTCAGGCATTCTGCCACGAGACGATCTAAAGCCATATTTAAGGTTTGTCCAAACCACACCATCTAAGTTTTTATTTTCAGCCCACTTCTTTATTTCTTCTGATGATAGGCCGTGGCAACTATTTGAATTTTTATCCCAATAGCCTATTGAATTATTAATGAATTTAGGTGAAATACCTTCTCTGTCTGCAAGAGCTATCTTTGCATCATTGATGCTACTAACATTCATTATTGACCATAGTGAATTTGAGGTGACCGAGTGCTCTGTTATTACAAGCGTAATTCGTCCATCCATAGATTCACGTGCAAACTCTATTGGTAATGATGGCCCATCAATATGCCACTTTCCTCTAAAGGGTAATTCTCGTGGGTCCCAAACTAAAGACCCCCAGCCCAAACATGCTATGTTCATAGCCTTCCTCTAACAGTTGAAACATAGAAGCGTTATTTTACATATCTAATGTATGCATGCCTTTTTCATAATATGGCCCCACTCCATATTCATCACTATTTAATTTTGATGCGACCATAGAAGTAGTCATAATGATTTGAAAGCCTTCATCTTCATCTTCACACATCTCTGATAAAATTTTCTGAAAGTTTTGACTTCTTTTGGTTGTCATTCCTTTATCTTCGATATTATCAAACATAGAAAAACAAGGAATTCTAAACTCATTATCCTTCAAAGAAGTTAACAGAACAGACAAATGGAAAGCATTCTTAAGGATAACGTTAGAACTGGCTGAAAAATTTGCTCTACCATCTAACCTAATGCTATCTGACCCAAAATCAAACTCAAACTTTTTGGCATCGCTAAATGCTTTCTCGCGTCCTTCATCTTTTGCTAGGATCTTTATCACTTTTGCTGAAATTAACTTTTTAACCTTGTTGATTCTTCTTTTTTGGCGTTGTAATAGTTGATCAAGCTGACCCTCGACATCATTCATCTCAGTCTGAAGCTGAACTTTTTCCTGAACCTTCTTATCTAGTTTGGTGGCTAGTGATAATCTCTCTTTCAGGTTTTCTATTTGTGCTTCAATAAAACCTTTCTCACTTGCCAGTTGGCTTAGAGTCACTTCGTAATCATTGCTATACGAATTTATTTCTCTTAAATTATCTTTTAATCTTATTATTGTTTCATTAAGACTTGATAATGTCGATTCTATCGTAACTGTTTCAAGGGTTCTCTTTGCTAATACTTGCGTGGTTTCAGTCAATTGAAAGTCAAGCTCATTTAAAGCCTGAATATATGTTTCATTCGTCCTTTCATCACTTGATGGTGATTTACAAAGATAGCAGTGACTTTTATCGTTATCAGTTGTAATTTTAGCCATACAACTAGGACAAAACTGATAACTAAGCACTCCAACTTCGCTATAAATTAGAGTAGCTTTTTGTAGAGAAGATTTACGCTGTTTTAATGATTCTATAAATTGTGTACTTTCAGAAATATCATAAGATATTAAGTTTAATTCTGACTTCAAATCCGAGACAGTTCTTACCTTCTCATCAATATCCTTTTGCATAGTTATAATTCTTTTTCTTGTCTCTTCAGATTTAAGCTTTAAATCTACATTCTGAGAATCTTCTCTCTTTCTATTAACTTTAGTTAAATCATCTTGTAATTTTTGAATTTCAGATTCGACTTCTATTTTTGTAGCTGTAATCTGCGTTTCTTGTAAAACTTTATAAAACGTTTTCAATTCACTATCTATTTTGTCGAACTTTTTAGAAGCTAAATAAAGTCTTTGCCTTAAAGTATGAGCCTCTAAATTGTCAAAACCAAAAGTGTATTCGCCAATCGACTTTCTCATAGAATCGCTGTCATAGCTGAACGACTCTGTCCTAAATATCTTAGAGGCTGGTGTATCTTGATCTATATACAAAACCCTCAATAATTGATGCATCGTTAATGAGTCATCATCCGCTGTTATATGAGACTCTAGACCAAGTAACTCAAAGATTTGCATTGAATAACTTTTTCGTACGTCCGATTTTCTATTTTTGTAAGCAAGCCATTCATCGCTAGTTTTTAATGACTTATCATAAGTACCTTCAAAAATCTTTATTTGTGGTTTACTGGATTCTTCTTCGATCGCTCTTTTAAAGACATATGGCTTGTTTCTTAGTTTTAAAGAAATCAAAATTTCAGTACACTCTAAAGCCTCTTTTTTCCAGTTGTTTTTCTTAATATCACCACCAAGGCCATATGAAATAAGTTCCACAATTGTAGATTTACCGGTTCCATTATCACCTCGAATAACGTTTATACCATGATGGTATATTTGATCGTAAACCTTCTTTGCATTTGACTTAATTACAACTCTATCAATAATGAGTTTCGTCTCATTCATCATATTTAAATTCCAGTAACCCTGATCTATCCTTTAATCCACCCTTTCCATTCCATGAGGTTTTTGTCAAACCTTTAACTATCAGCATGAAAACTTCAGAGTTTATAAAATCATCCTTTTGAATCAATTCAGATATAAGTTTAGGAACCCCCGTATTATTAAGCTCTAGAGAACCAGTCTTATACTTATCGCTATTCAGTAATCCCTTTGCGTATAAATTTGATACAGCATCTTTTTGTATGTGGGCTATTTCAAAAAAAACTCTTCTTTTATCGACAATCTTTTCAAACGGATTATTAATTTTAAATGCTGACTTCTTATATGCACTTATATCTGAAGGCCACGGGGAAATTTCTTTTATTAAATGTGGAAATGCATAATAAAAATCCAACAGTCTTATTTTATCCAGTGAAACGGGCTCATCTATACTCGATAGAAGTGCCATCATTCTATACATGCAGTGATTTATATCTTTAGCAGGGTGATACAGCATCAATCTTTAGACCATTTTATGTGGCAGTTACCAGTCATAAGAAACATCATCCCCCTTATTCTTTTAGGAGATAGAGTGATATCTGCAACTCGAACTTCATCGTATAAGGGTTCAATTACGATGGTAGAGATAGCTTTATCAATAATTTCATTACTAACGCCAGCTTGTATTATAGGAACAATGTATGAATTGAATTTTTCTTCAATCTTAGTCATGATAGTCAGGTGAATTGCTGATGCATGACTTGAAAACTCATACTTCGCAAGCCTCTCATTAGCATCACTTTTATATTCTTTAGCTATATTAATTAGTTCTGCTCTGTTTCCAGCTTTTAACTTTGCTTCTACGCCAATTATTTCCCTATTTGGCCTCGGTTGCCTGTAGTCTTCTAATTCATTTTTCATTTCAAGAAAATCAATATCATCTTCAGGCAAGTCTTTATATCTTTCAACCAGTGCAAGTATTGCTTTTGGGTTCACATCAGGTTTTACAAATGTGAGTTCGTTCTTAACACCAATAAAAACATCTCCTTCATCGACTTCAACACCTTCTATTCGATTGCCTGAAATTTCCGTCTTGTACGAAAGAAAAGACTCTGTTGCATCTTGTTCCTTTGATATTTCCCTACTGGATGGAACAGGCAGGTTTATGTTCACCTCATCATCATTTCCCGACATTAGCTATCCTTCTTCGACCCTATAAATACATCTCCTTTAGTTACCTTTACCTTAGATATTTTATTATCCTTTATTTCTGTAGTAGGAGCAGGCTCATCTGATTTATGACCAATAAATGCATCACCATCATCTACGACAACTTCTGAGAGCTCATTATTGGTTAAACCAGCCGTATTTTTTTTAAGCGAACCAAACGTTAAAATTCCCAAAGACAAGACAAATGTCAGAAACACAATGCTAATAGTTACCGTATCTGAGGGGCATTTATCTAATACTTTGATGAAGATGCCATATACCAAGGCTGCAGCCAATGTAGGCAAAGGAGATTTTCTTGCGGTAAGTTTTACTATATCAAAAAAGTCCATTTACAAATTCCATAAGTATTCCTATCAGATAAATGTAATTCATATTAACAATATATTCAACCAGATGCCCATACACCTTTGTCTTCATACATAATAAGCTACTATTTGTATTAAATTACCTATATAGCGTTAGTTGCTCGCACAGTTATTGACAGAACTCCAAGTATTATTTGCATAACGGCTGCCAACTCCATCAATATTACTTCGAAGGATATCCAGTTATCTCTTCAGACTCTCTTAATTTGATAATCCAATTAAATATTGACTCGATAAACTCCTCTTTATTTAGTCGATCTTTTCCTTTCATGGAACATTCCCAAACAGTTAATATTCGCCAGCCTAGTTCTTCGAGCTTGAGTTTATTTTTTTTATCACGGTTGATGTTTTGCAGAATTTTGTTCTCCCAGAACCCCCGATGAGACTTTGGCCATTTGAATAAGTGGCATTCGTGCCCATGCCAAAAACAACCATTAACCAAAATAACCGCATTGTATTTAGGAAGAACAATATCCGGTTTGCCAGGAAGGTCTTTTCGATGAAGCCTGTACCTAAACCCTCTTTTATGCAAGGCCTTACGTATTATCAATTCAGGCTTTGTGTCTTTGCCTCGAATATGGGACATGTTCCTTGAGCGAGTTTTCTTATCAAAAACATCACTCATTAACAATAGCCATATAGAAAGAATGAACTTCAGGTATCACTGACCTTTGCGTATTTTTTAAAAATCTTTGTGGAGTTTTCATTCAAAAGAAATCCGCCCAATTCATTAGAATTTTTTATTGCTGACCATAATTCCGGTTTTTTTGAATATTCACCATAATCTTCACTTAGAGAATATTTTTTTATCAATTCATTCATGAGAGACATTAAAGCACGAAAGTATTCTCTGAGATCATCTTCTAGTCCCTCAGCTTTCCAAATTCTCGGAAGATCAAATTTAACTCCATTACTGGCTCCATCAGTATTTAAGTAAACAACTGATAGTGAATATGGAATTACTGCAGAACGCAACTGACCCATTGAATTAGGACCTGCCCCGTATATTTTTTCCAATTCCTTAAACATTATTATCTTAGCTATCGTAGCCTCATAAAAGTCACGATTGATTGCAATATTACCAGGTTCGTCATTAGCTGGAGAAATACTCTCTATGAAGTTTCTGAAAATCTTCTCACCACCTTTTTTTACGAGATAGGGAATTTCGTTCCATGAACAGTAATACTTAGCCAACATCTCTTTTGTAAATTTTCGACTTGGTGGAAAATCTTTTTTTATCCTCGCACCATTGTTGCCGGCTATTCTCACCTTGGTGTTAAATTCACCTTTTGCTCGCTCGAAGTACCATTTATTTCCACTTGGAGTTATTACACTCTCGCTGAGAGACTTGAATTTAACTAATTGCGGGTTCCTTGCACGAAGGTCAACCTTTGAAACACGAGACTGAGAGTTTGAGTATTCACTGATATTAGAAATCAGATCATCAAGCACTGTTTCGTCATTAGTATTAATAACATTTATCTTGGCCATCACTTTGACTTTGCTTACGTCCAAGCCATCTTTTCTGGAGAAATAAATTGCAGCTGTCGTCTGTCCACCATTTACTATTTGCAAGTCGCTCAGTGATTCAATTTGAAACTTCTTCTTATTATGAGAGGTTTTAACACCAGTAGCGGTTATCGTAAGTCCATTGTTATAAGCGATGAATTTTTCAGGCTCAACTTTAATAGTACGTTTTATTCCTTTATTCACATCACCGGTGAATTGTAGAAAAGAACGAACATTCTTTTCCAAAAGCCTAGTACTGTAGCTCTTGTATAGATCAGCAAGAACATCTGCGTTTATAACACAAAGATATGATTGAAAATTCTTTTCCTCTGTTGCAACCACGACGTCAAGACAGAAGCCAAAAGTCTTCTTGAAATTAACTTCAAGTGCTTCGCGATTACCTCGAGACACAATCGCGTTGAAGAGAAAGTTAAGGTCAATAACACGAGTTATGAAGAGTATCTCTTTTGACTTTTTCTTCCCATCAAGATCTTTATACGTAACCTTGGAAGACTGATTAGGAAAATGAATTTTCCTTGGCTGAGGACTATGCCCCCTGAATGAAACAGTTGCTGTCAGCGATATAAGAAAAATTTCTATGACATCGAATTGTTCTATACCTTCCTGTGAAGATAGCTTTGAAGTGAGCACTTTCACAGGATCAGAATCCTGTATTTGTTCTATAAGTGTACCCTTTATAGCTTTGGCAACAAACCGTGAGACTCTTTTGAACTGAGATTCGTAATCTTCTTTCAACGAAACATACAATGTCTCATCATTTGAGCTATCGTCTATGCTGCCCTCATCAATAATAAATAATTGAAGTCTTTCTCCTGATTCATTTACTGTAAATGCGTTAAGCTTAAATTTGTCTCTTTGATTGTAAGTGTAAGCCTCATTGAAATCCTCAGAGTCAATCAACTTTGACTCTGCCATGTAGGGCAGAATTTCTTCCAGAATCATTCTCTGATTGATAAAGCCAGTCTCATCTTTGGAGTCATCCAAGATGTTCTTTCTTATTGAGAAATATTCCTCTAATTCTACTTCCATCAAAATTTTTCAGTAGATAATAAATAGTCACCAAGGCCTGATGTGTTAAGACTATAGTGAATGTCGTTCAAAGTATCTGGTAGTTTAGATTTTACTAACCTTGGGAAATCTTCCAGCAAACAATCGTATATATCCTTCTGAACCACTTTATATCTGAAATTATCATAATCCCTGATATTTTTAGCATTGAGCTTTTTTTGTTTCAATGTCTCAAAAACTATGGATGGATCGCCAAGTTTATCGCTTACCAGCTGTCTGATGTCGCTAAAGAGATCACCAATGGACTCCCCTCCCACATAGTCCTCTTCCACTGAAACAACAACCAGCTCCAACCCCTTGTTTAACATGGCTTCAAGCTGGTGTTCACTGGAAATACGAATATCCAGTTTTTTATTGTCTTTTGTTTTGACTTCTATATCTTTCTCGTCAAAACAAAAATCATGAACCCTATCATAGGGGCCTACCCATGATGAGAGTACGTTGTTGATATCTATAGGGTCAGCATCAGCACACAGTGTTTTTAGTATGAATAACTCTCCGAACAGTCCTTTTACCTGCTCCTTGCTGAGTCTTTCTGAACTCTCATCATGAAAGAACTCACTCCACTTATGAAATGTTTGAATGAATATCCTTGAGCTTTCAGTCGGATTATCGATCTCCTTCACTCTCTGGTATAGAGAAACAATGAGGTCATTGAAAAGGTCATTGTAGGAATCATCCGTCAGTTTCAGAATTATGCAATTGAGATCTGCATAGGGCTCAATGGTCAAGTTTCTTCTAGTGATTACCTCAAACTCAATCATGTTTTCATCGGGGAGCTCTAGCAAAAGGCATCTCGAGGAATCACTATCGATAGCAAGGCTCAGCTCTGGAATACAGATTGAGTCAATTCTTTTGAGTACATACTCCGTCGACCCTTCATGTTTCAGAGAAAGCCAATTGCTTTCAAGTTCTAGACTTTCCATTAATTTTTTCAAGCCTCCATTCGATCTTCAGGGAGATCATTTTCATCAGTCTCCTCTGTTTCTAGTTCTTCGTGGAAACTACTTTGGAGGTAATTTCCACCTATGCTACTGTCAATAATGGGTGTACCTATTGCATAACCGATAAGTGGGATGTTATCGGTGTCTATTGAGTTTTTGAGATGCTGAATTTCATCTATTGGTTCCCCGCCATGTTCAAAGACTAGGTTGAGATCCATAAGATAGATAATCAGAACACCTTCGTCATCAGTCATCTCTTGACGGTATGCTTTTTCTGGAACATTAAGTTTGTCCTTCCTCGAGTTAATCTCGTCACCACTGAGTGATGGAAACTTTTTTTTCTGCTCAAGTGCCCAGTTCTCTTTAAATTCTTCAGTAGCTATCTTTATTTGTTCTTTTGAGAGTCTGAGTGCTAAGTCCTTACCACCTGTCACAATGTTTGCGCTGGAACCACCAGCAGCGAACAAATGCTCTTTAATGAGTGTCTCTCTCCACCTCATGGCATTTTTACCCGGACCTTCACGGTGGGCTCTATCAATTGTGTATTCTAACCCAAGTTCATTAAGACTAAGCGGTCTACCATTTCCGGTTGCCTTGATCGCTATTGACCAGTTCCTGAGTTTATTTTTCTCATTACACAGGGTTATGAAAGTCTTTATTTGCTCAAAATAATTTTCACCCTTTCCATGCCCGTTGAATGAGTTTGGTAGGTCAAGAAATTCAAATAAGTTTTCAACACTTTCTGGGTGATATTCAAGATATTCTAGCTTTTTTCTATCACTAAAAACCGGCTTAAATTGATCTCCATACTTTCTAACTAATGATTTAAATGCATTCCACGCATTCTCGAGCCGATTTTTTTCAATTTGAAATTTTGTTGTCTGTTCTAGATGATCTGAATATGACCACCTAACCTCAACCGAGTTTTTTAGTATTGATGGCCGAGTAATTTTCAGCACCCCAGGATGAGTCAGGACCTTTAGAGCGAACTTGTTAGGTGTGTTACTTGGATCACGATTCATCTCAATAAATCGCTGTTCTAAATCTTCGATCGTAGCCGTAGTTTGATCAAACTTTTCTAGGCTCTCACTATTCGAGAACAACTTACAACAGTCAATATATCCAGGTCTGTAACCAAACCAGCGGCCCATTTGAAGTAGCGTATCAGCGAAGTTTGTATTTCTAACGAAGTAATTAATAGTCAGGCCTTCTAAGGTGAAGCCTCTAGATAAGCGATTTCCTCCGATAGCAATGTATACCTTTTCCCGAAATTCTTTATCTGTCTCATCAGGATACAAAAGCTGATCTTTTTCATCACTATTAACCGCTTTAGTTTCGATTTTTTTGACAGCACTAATCAGGAATGGCTTTACATCAGAAAAAGTCCGACTCTCTAGGAAAGGATCTTCATAGTCCTCTGGCAAATATGACCAGATATTCTCTACAATATAGGCATAGTATTTATACCAGCATCTTTCGAATTCACCATAGATAGAATTCTTCGAGTTAGGCTGATCATTTTCTAAAGCATTTAGTATGTCTTCAATATACTTCTGCACAAGAGTCTTCGTTCTTGACTGCCATGTTGTGAATCTTGAAATATGAATCAACATAGTATTGTGAGGTTGATAAAGTGCTGAACCCTGCATTGCACTTTTCCGTGTCAGTCTGATTGCAGTAGACAATGCAAAACACATTATTGCCTCTTTCAATGAATCAGGAAGATATTGCGGAAATGAATCATACTTGGTGGTTGCTCTTGTATGCTTTCCTATTTCTGTAGTAGGTGTTTCTTCCTCTTTTGTAACTCTTGAGGGGAATGCATTATTATGATCAGTAATCGGCTGAGCAACCAAAGGTTCTATTTTTTTGATTTCATCAAGTCTTGTCTCAAAAAAATGTTTTGCTCCAATATAATTTGGAGGGGGGAATAAAAGCTCAATGAAATCATTTGGAAACAAGCTATCAACCTGGCTGAATTCCTGTTCTTTATCTCCGTCCTTTACTATCCACTTAATGTCTGAAGCCTTGTTACGATCTTGAAGCACATTACCAAATGGAGTTGCTGTGTAGCCAAGGTAGGTCTTTTTGTGGAAAAGACCAAGAAGAGCTCTAATATGTCCATTTATAATTGATGCATATTCTCGACCTTTAACACCAAGATTATTGAGTGATGCGTTGTCTGCCTCATCGTCTATTATCAGGAACGGGATATCTATTTTATCTCTGTTCTTGTGCAAATATCTTTGGAGCCATAGAAGCAAGTTTTTGAGGACTGATGTATTCTTTTTACAAACAAGTATATTTCTACTGTTGAGCGAAAAGTCAGCTTCCTTGATAGTCTTTTTAAAGTCAGTTTCCTGGGATGTCGGAACAACAATTTGGTGTACATTTGAGTAATCACCTACTTGTCCGAATGATGTACATGCCCCTACACCAATGAAAGCACCATTTTCATACTTACCCTCTACTTCCTTTTCAATCCGTTTTTGAGTCTGGACACGAAGGTCTTCCATAATACCTGACAACACAATAATCAAATCGTAACCAACATCAATTGCACTATTGATTACTGCATTGAAGTTTGAAGTCTTACCAGACTGGACACTACCAACAACTAAACCACGAACATAAAAAGGGTCGTTAGATTTTGGATCACCCAGTTTTTTAACTATTTCCAGACTCGATCTATCTGTCTCCTTGATATAGTCTTTAGTCCGGCCAATTTTTTTCAGATATTCGAGATACCTGGTACGGTAGGTTTTTGCGCCGTCTTCGTTCCAGCCAATTTGTTCTATTCTCTGGGTGTCAAGCCATATTTTGCTTGTAGAATTATCCGTAAGTGAAATGCTGGGGGATGTCATACCTCGCTGATTTTCATGCTTAGCTTCTCTCTGAGCGAGATCGTACAAATATTCAAACCTCTCATCATTTAAATGTGGATAGCCCATCATCTCTTCCAGCATCTTCAACGTTGACCTTGCCTTTTTCTTTAACTCGATGGAGTCAAAAAAATCTTTGTTAACATGTCCACTATTTCTCTTTTCTACAGCAAATGAAGACTCAAGCAAACGTTTGATTTGTAGAATGATTTCGTTATTGTTCAAGAGCCAAGTTCCTCCATGATTTCTTTCGGCAATGAAGCCAATTCAAAACCTAATTTAGGTAATATTTGTTCTTTAATAAAGCTGTCACCTACGCCATTAGCTTTTAGATCTCTGACCACAGTTAAGATGTCATTTATAGAGAGTCCATCATCCTGAATTGAACCAGAAAATCTCTCAACCTCATGTGATTTCCTTATCCCGTTAATCGTCGTGTTGAATATTCTCAGCAAAGATTTGAATTTTGACAGTTGACTAGGTGATAACTCATTTTGAAGATGTTCAATAAGAGGGAATTGATTATTTAACTCAAGTATTGTGCCTTTGTTTGATGCACGCTTAGTAAATATCTGAGCTTTATCTGAACTTTTTTTATCTGGAAATACTTTTATTCCCCGATTGAAGTACTCTCGTTCAGCTTCTTTTTTTAGGTGCTCAGTATACTCCTTTACCCCTTTTTTTAAGTCGTGAGGAATGATCACTTGAGATTTGGCGACATTAAGATGAAGCCAGTGATCGCTGGTGTTCCCTATCTCAATCCTAAGTCTCGCTAATTGGAGCCTGGGAGCTTTTCTAATCAAACCATTCCACCCACCATACAGGATAATCCTATTAAGTCTGTAGATGTATACCCCCTCCATATCCATCAGACCTTTATTTCTAGTAGTCCAATTTGTTTGCCCATTTTTGACTTCATCAAT
Organism: Bacteriovoracaceae bacterium; assembly: GCA_023954635.1. GTDB lineage: Bacteria > Bdellovibrionota > Bacteriovoracia > Bacteriovoracales > Bacteriovoracaceae > M0603. The sequence continues at coordinate 6,591 of JAGSHI010000068.1, read as the reverse complement.
AGCTCTGGCTGGGATAACAAACCCCTCCATCTTGAAGGGGCCTTGGCCATAGCTTTTTTGCTTTGGAGCTATTGGTCTAAAACCAGGTTCATCAGCAGGAAAAGGATTGAAAGGTTTCAACTGAGTGTTATTAATTCTAATTTTGAGTCTTCTAGTCTCATCTTCCATGAACCGATGAAAAACCATTTCTAAATGTTCGGAAGTAACTTCAGTTAGCTCCTTTTTAAGCGCCGTCTCAGGTCTCTCCCCCTGAAGGTATTCTTCAAATTTGTATAATCCAGACCAGATAATTATTGTGTTGGGTTGAAAGTCATCATGTGCATTCAGAAATTCTCTGCTCAGGCTATTATACTTACCTACAAATTCTTGGACCTGTGCATCCGAGTTAACCAGAATTTTCCACTTATTGTCCTTAAGAAGCTCAACATCCCAAGTTCTAGCAGAGAATTTCGGTTCACTTTCAACTTTTGATAGAACCGTGAATTTTCTAGTTTGAGAGAATGAAGCTGTTTTTAGTCCCAATCCAAATCGCCCTAGGTCAGAACTATTTCTTAAAGAGTCTAGAGATGAACTGGGAAATTGCATGCTCTGCCTGAGTGTTTCCTCAGTCATGCCATTTCCGTTATCAGCCAAAAATAAAGTAAAAGGTTGATGTTCTGTATCAAGCAAGATTTCAACCTTGTCAGCACCAGCAGTAATTGAGTTATCGATCAAGTCTGCTAAAGCACTTTCTAAACTGTAACCCTGCTCCGCTATTGACTTGATGAGATCCTGGGGCTTTGGAACCGTGTCTTCAATGATTTCCTTTTCAGGCATTAAGCATCCTTGTGCATCCTTTAATTAGCTTATTTTTTGTACTATACCCATTATTTCCAAGCTATTCAAAGTCATACTCTTAGGCTATCCGTTAAGAACATACATTACTAGCACAATATAAAACTCACACATTAATGTTCAAGATTATATGTGTTATTTCGATAAACACTCAAAACAATTCATAACCTGGTATCCTTGCACTAGTTTTACTGAATTCTTAAATATGACTGCTCCAATTAAAATAATCGATCTGTTTGCTGGCCCAGGAGGCTTGGGTGAAGGTTTTTCCTCGCTTAGAGATGAGCAAGAAAATCCCATTTTCAAAATTGCGCTGTCGATAGAAAAAGAGGAGAGCGCACACAAAACACTTACTCTACGAGCTTTTTATCGTCAATTTGAGTTCAACAAAGTTCCCAAAGAATATTATGACTTTCTTAAAGGGAAATTAGGTAAAGACCCTTTCGATACTCTTTTCCAAATCCCTAAATTGAAAAAATATGCAGACAAGGCGTTCGAAGAAGCAAAATGCCTGACGCTGGGCGAGGACAACAAAGAAATTCATAGATTGATAAAAAATGCCCTTGGCAAAAACAAAAAGAACTGGGTACTCATTGGAGGTCCCCCATGCCAAGCATATTCACTTGCTGGTCGTTCTAGAAATAAAGGTAATGCTTCTTATAATGCCGAATCAGATCATAGGAATTTCCTTTACTTGGAATACCTGAAAGTAATTGCTAAATTCCAACCTGCAATTTTTGTTATGGAAAATGTCAAAGGAATGCTCTCTGCAAAAGTGAATGGAAACAAGATTGTTGATGACATTCTCAAAGATTTAAAGAAGCCATCCGTAAGAATTGATTCAGATGATCCTGATGCTGAATATGAAATTTTTTCTCTTTCAAAAGAACTGGATGAAAATCCAAAACCACCAGACTTCCTGATAAGGTCTGAAAAATATGGTGTACCGCAAGCTAGACATAGAGTGATTCTTCTAGGAATTAGAAAAGATTACTTAAAAAAAACGCCCAAAACCTTAACTCCTCCAGATGAAAAGTTTGTTAGTGTTCGTGATGTGATATCAGACTTACCGCGCTTGAGAAGTGGTCTCTCCAAAAAGACGGATACATATGATCATTGGGCTCACCTAATCAATGAAGGAGCGAACCCTGCACTCTCAGAATTAGAAAAAATGAAGCTATCATCAGTTGCGCGTGATATGAAAAAGTCGTTAGGGAGAATTCAGGGTAAGTCTCTGACGAAAGGTAGTAATTGGCATCAGCCCTCTTTAAACAGTCAAAACAACAAACTATCTAAATGGTATAGAGATCCATCCAATAAAAGACTAATTTGCAATCACGATACTCGCGGGCATATTGAAGAAGATCTTGTTAGATATCTATTTTGTTCTTCATATGGTCGGAAAATGAAAGAGAGTCCCAAGGCAGGTTCTTTTCCTTTGTCTCTTACACCGAATCACAAAAATTGGGAATCAGGAAAGTTTGCAGATAGATTCAGGGTTCAACTTGCAGATAGATACGCCACTACTATAACAAGTCATATATCCAAAGATGGGCATTACTATATTCACTATGACCCTAGCCAATGTAGATCTCTAACTGTCCGAGAAGCAGCCAGAATACAAACATTCCCGGACAATTATTTTTTCGTTGGAACCAGAACAGAACAATACGTTCAAGTAGGGAATGCTGTCCCTCCCTATCTCGCATACCAAATTGCGCAAATTGTCTCAGAGCTGTTTAAGTGACATACCCCCTAAGTGAAATTAATTTCACTTAGGAGAAAGTCGTATAACAACTCTTGATTCATCAATCCTTAACCAACTTATTCAGTACTTCTTCAGTTGCTAAGTATGGTGTAGATTTTGAATTAAAAGCGTTATCCCATAGCCCCATCTCCTCTCCTGATCCAGGGGTTAAATTAATTGTATCGAGGACATACTTTGCAGCCCCGAGTTTAGACGCATCACAACCACTATCCATCAACTCAGATAATGTCAAAGCAGCCTTAATACCGAGTGAACGAATTCGATCCCTCGCTGAATAAATAAGAGTAGCTTTAAAAGATTCCACAGTGTTTACAAATACTGGCTCCTTCATCCAGCTAGAGATCGTTTGAGGCGTCACACCTACTTTTTGAGCTGCTTCTGATTTCATATTGCCACTCGCTATATATGCTGCCGCTAAAACTTGTGAAGAGTTTAAATTTTTCATGACTTAAGATTCCTTATGGTTAATTAAAAAGTTATTAATTGGCTAATTCTTTATGAAGAATTAATCTTTTCCACCGGCTCTATAAGTCTTGAAATAACTAATGGCATGCCCGCCCATATGTCATCAGCATTCCACCAATCAACAAGGTTTGATTTTAAAACCTTGATCACGTCAGTTCTATTCGATTTGGAAAGAGCTCTAATAGCCTTTAATAAGCCCTCATATCTCGCTCTTGCTAGAGTTTGCTTTGTTAGATCACTCAATTCTCCTTCGTCCACTTTTGAAGAATAGACTTTTAAATCCGAGAAAGGATTAGCAATAGATGGAATGGCCTGAAGTTTGATCCCCTTGTCAGGCTTGAAAATCAATTCAACCCTTGTTATTTCTTGCTCAGGAATACTTTCTTTTAATTCAGCTGCTTTTTTTGCGTTATTTTTTTTGATTAATTGAGCTTTGTCATAGATAGAGAACTTCTGATTACCTCGTTCCCCTCCGAGATATAGTGTTTTTCCTCCTTTTGCTTTAGTTATGTTCCATACTGCACTGCATGACTTTCTTAATGAAAAGAATAAAAGCTCATCTATACTCAAATTAACGATGTCGAAAGTTATGTCAATTCTGGTAATTCTTGCATTAATCATCAGCCTCTTATAAGTCCAATTGGGAGGGAGAAAATGCTCAATTACACTTGGAAGTAAAATGTCGTCTACTTTTGCCGGATTCCACTCGAATCTCATAAAGTTTTGATAAGAGTCTCTAGGTTCAGCCTCAATCCTTAACCAAGACTCTCCTGACATATCAGAATACAAATGAGGTAAACACTTTTTGTTGAGAGGAATAACACTCAGGTGTCTATATCTTCTAGTTGCCCCTCGATAATATGAGCCTTCACTTTTCATTTTAGATACTACCGAATCTCTGTAGCCCAAAGGTATATCTATTGTGAGAGTTATCTTATCAATGAAGACTGGGGTAACTATGACGCCTGAGCTTTTAGGAAAAGAAATGTCCGAAATGTTCTTATTAGTTAGGCTGTCATTAAAAACAACCGTGTAGTTGAATGAAATTAATTCTGAGGAATTCGACATTTTATTCGCTCCTCTGATTAATCGTATGGATTAAATTCTGAATATCCTCGACTCTCCATGCCGTAATCCTCAGACCTATTTTAATTGGCAAAGGAAATTTACCCGACTTGACACCTGCCCACCACGTAGACCTGCTTACAGGAATGATTGGTGGTATTGGAGGATTTGTTGTTCGATCCCCAATAATTTGATAAAGACGAAGATATCCGTCTGTAGGAAGATTAGATTTCATTTTTTTGCTCCTGTGATGTTATGTCAAATACAGGCGCACTTTATCTAATACTTTTTTTGCTGTGACCGAATTCGGTCAACTCACATCAATTCGGTTTTGTTTTATTTTTATGAACTTTATGGGGAATATTTCCAGCGGCCTCTTTGAGGTGCTTCCGTATCGTGTCTAAAGATAAATCGATATTACACTTGTACAGATCTTCACGAATAGAAAATTTATTATTTCCGGTACACTCATTTTTAGATGCTTCAGGATCATAACCATATTTAGAGATGGCCATTCCAAGAACCATTTTTTGAAGACTTGTTATTTCTTTAACTTTATTGCCTTCTATCTGTGAAGCTATGTTTTCAGTCTCCGAAAGCTCCAACTTTTTCTGTTCTAAAAGCTCTGGTGGCCAGCCAGCATTTGCAAAGGGATGATCAAGAATTGTATTATCAGCCTCACGCCACTGATACAACAACTCGAATAGTCCTGTCTTATCAATGTCAGACTCATATGGTGAATCAGAGTAAAACGTGAACTTCTTAAGCTCATTCAAAACTGTATTTTTTATCTCATCCTTTGCAACCCTCACATTTCTCCCAAATGTATCCATGATCCACACTTTCTGCTCTACTAGGCTGGCTATCTTTTTGATATCAATGCCTTTCTCCAATAGATCAAATACATATATGAGTTTTATTTGTTTTGGCACAATCTTTTCCCTGTATCAGTGTTTAATGTCCAATTTTAATTCGTCCAATAAATCGGCCCAATACTGCATCATCTTTTTACGCTCTTCTATATAGTCTGCGTAGTTATAAGCAGCTCGTACAGAATCCCTTTCAGCATGTGCAAGCTGACGTTCAATTACATCTCTGTTCCATCCTTTTTCATTGAGGATTGTAGAGGCCATACTTCTAAAACCATGCGCAGTCATTTGTTCTTTTGTATATCCAAGTCTTCTTAATGATGCATTGATGGTGTTATTGCTCATTGGACGGGTAATTGTTCGAATGCTTGGAAATAGATATTTTGATTTACCTGTTAGAGGCTGAAGCTCATTCAATAGAGATATTGCCTGTTTCGATAGAGGAACAATATGAAGCTCACGCATCTTCATTTTCTCAGCTGGTATACGCCACTCTTTACCTATTAAATCTATTTCTAACCATTCGGCTTGTCGCAATTCACCTGGACGGACAAAGAGTAACGGTGAAAGTCTTAGAGCTAGCGCAGTAATGGAAGATCCTGTATATGAATCAATAGCTCTCAGGAGCTCACCAACTTGGTTAAGATCAGTAATTGATGCATGATGCTTAACTCTCGTAGGAGTAAGTGCACCTTTTAAATCAGTACTCAGATCTCTTTCAGCTCGACTGGTGGCAATAGCGTAACGGAAAATTTGTCCACATATCTGATTGATACGATGGGCAGTCTCAAATGCTCCTCTCTTTTCTACACGGTTTAGGACCTGCAGAAGTTCCGGAGCGGTGATCTCCGTTATATTTCTTTTACCTAACCATGGAAAAACATCCTTCTCTATACGAGTTAATGTTCTGGCCGCATGGCCTTCAGTCCAATTACTTCTGAATTTACTATGCCACTCACGTGCCACATGTTCAAAGCTTTCTAAACCGGCCTCAGAAACCTTCTCAGCTTTCCGCACATATGAAGGATCAAGCCCATTGGCTACTTGCTTACGTAACTCATCACGTCTATCCCTTGCTTCTTTAAGACTTATCTCTGGATATACACCCAAAGAAAGTCTTTTTTCCTTGCCTGCAAAACGATATTTAAATCTCCACCACTTTCCCCCTTTGGGAGCAACCTCAAGATAGAGCCCCTTTCCATCAGTAAGCTTGTACCTTTTGTCTGTTGGTGTACCGTCAGGCTTAATTCCTGGTTTTGCACTTTTGACTTTTATATTGGTAAGAGACATAGGGGCAACTTACTTTTCTAATATTCTGTTGCCCCTAATATTGCCCCCATTTTGAGTTGGATGTCAATGGATTTGTATGGATAGTATAGGACTACAAAAACAACAAAGCCCGCATAAATGCAGGCTTTTTTGTACAGCACTGGATGTCACTAGACATTAAATTGGTGGAGACGGCGGGAATCGAACCCGCGTCCGCAAAGCCTCCGCTTTCAGCTCTACATGCTTATTTCATCTATTAATTTAACGAAAAGCTACCCGATGAACAGGGAAAACAGCTCGCGATCTTGCTAAAATTTTCGT
>JAGSHI010000032.1 GCA_023954635.1 Bacteriovoracaceae bacterium | reverse complement strand
GGATTGTCAGGAGGTTCAACTGGAACGAGAAATATGCCTCATCTTGGGAACACCTGTATCTTAGGAATGGGGCAACCTGGAACTGGAACTGCCGGTGGATGTGATGGTCATTCAATTGTTTGCGTTGGCGGTACTGAGGATGGAAAAGTCTTAACAGCTGCAACTTGTGTTGCTGGTGGTGGAGCTGCGGCAGCACATACTGGAAGTTTCGTTAATGACTCTACTGCATCTAAGATTAGTATCATACTACCGTCATCTCAGGGTGATGTTTGTCAAACTGGTCGGATGAACTCAACGTTTGCTGGAGGAACAGGACATCCTGGAAGACCGTATCTTATTTGTACTCCAAATCAATTTAACGGAATCGATGACGATGTAACTCTTGTAACTAAAGCTTTTGAAATTGTCAGTGATCTGAATTTTGATCTCGCAACAAACTCAAATTGTGCAGCTTATGGAATTGCCGTCAATACCAACCCCATTGGAGGAGCGCTCGATTCCGCTGATCCGACTTGTCAGACTTATGTTACTCAACAGGATTTTACAGGTAGTTTAGACGGTCGAAATAATAATATAAACTTTGCAAGATTTAGAAATGGTGGCTTAAGTGGAAGTGGTTTACTCATTTCAAATATTGGTACGGGTGGAGTTGTCAAAAATATTAATTTAACAAACTCTGAGATCGGAATTAGTCATACAGGTGGACTCATTGCCGGAGACTGTTTTGGTGGAACAATCGATACTATTGTCGTTGATGAAAGTATGGTTGAACTCGAAGAGGACGGCGGAGGCGTAGCTAACGCTGGTGGCATAGTTGGAACTACAACTAACTGTGCGATGAGTAACCTCTATCTTTATGGAGTCGATGTAGAGGGGAGAGGAAGTTATGTCGGTGGTGTCGTTGGCAACGCTGTTGGAAGTTATATCGCTGGAGTTGATTTCTTTGGTGGTGTGAACTCGAGACCTGATAATGGCGGAGATGCTACATTTATTGGAGGAATCGCAGGAAAATCACAAACTAATATTTCTGGTGCTGTTGTTCAAGGTGGAGTATCCGGGAGTCTAAAAGTTGGTGGTATTGCAGGTGAGGGTACTACAGCATCTCACGTAATAGACGATTCTTATGTTCTTGCTCATATTTCATCAGATAAAATGGTTAATGATGATGCAACTAAACTCTTTATTGGTGGGATTATTGGAAACTCTAGTAATGGAACGATAACGAAAACGATGTTCATGGGATCTATTTCTCATCAATGTCAGCACACAACTTCAGCAAACTGTGGAGTCGCGAAATTTTCTGGAAGTAAAGTTGGAACAGGTTTAGGTGGCATCAACGAAAATTATACTCAATCTGAATATACTTCAATTAATGGGTTAGCTGCAGATATAGGTCACCATGGAGTTGAGATAACATATGCAGCTTTTCGAGACAGCTCTCACACTGGTGGATTTTCAACGTATGATTTTACTGTCTCTGGAAGATGGTCACATGTTAATGGAGATGTCCCAAGGTTTAAAAGACACAATTGGGAGTGTGAACTTCCTGCAAACCTAGACACTGTCGCAAATCAAGTAACCGCGGGTCGTGGTGGAACTCTTAGCAATGCAATTCAACTTTGTAATGTAAATCAATTTAAAGAAATCAAAGTAAACTCTGATAAAATCTATAAAGTCGCAGATAACTTTTCTCTTTTTGGGATTTCAGACACAGATCTAACGACTAGTTTCTCTGGTCAGCTTTGGGGTGATGATAAAGTCCTCTTTGGAGGAGAAATCACTGGTACTCAATCTCAGCTTGGCTTATTCCGGGCCATTGCCGCTTCAGGAAAAGTTATTGATCTTAACCTTGCTGGATTTAAAAATTTAACTACAGGTTACAATAACCAAGCTGTACTTGCTGGACTAAATTATGGATTGATTGAAGATGTCGAAATTCATGGTGGGGTTGCAAAGGCCCCTCTCTATGTAGGACTTGTTGCCAGTAAAAATATGGAAACAGGTGTCATCAAAAATGTTACGGTATCTGGACTAGTCAGAGGAGGAACATTTGCAGGTGGGATCGCAGGGGTCAACCTTTATAGCAATGGTATCAATAGTTCAGGCATAATAGAGAAGGTAACATCTAGAGCACTCATTCATCCTTATAATGGAAGTTCTACAATTGCTGGTGGAATTGTTGGACAGAACCAAGGTGTAGTCAGAGAAGCTTTAATGGCGGGAAGAATCGAAGATGACCTTGCTACTCCTACTTACTTCACTCAAGATATTGGAGGAATTGCAGGGACTAATACAAATGATGGTTCAACAACCAATGGTTCAATAATTAACTCAAACTTCTCTGGTTATTCTGAAATTCGAATTTCTGCTACTGCTAACGTTGGTGGAATTGCAGGCTCCAATGATGGACCGATAGATAAAACAGTAGTTGAAGGAAGAGTAAACTATGATACTCCGGGTGCCATACCAACAAGTTATGGAGCAATTGTAGGAAATAATAATTTACCAAGCGAAGTTACTGCTAGAAATTATTATCAAAGAGACCCTTTTAGGTACTACTCGCCAAATTTTAATTATAATGGAGGTGGCTGTACGGATGGAGCTGGAACAACTACATTTTCAATTACTAATTTTAGCTTTAGTCCTCATTCTCCAAGTAGCCATTTTTTGCGAATTGATTTTGATGATAACTTGTTAATTCCTGTCTCCCAATACTCAAGTTTGACTACGGTTGTAGCAATTGGGAATTTTTGTACAGAAATTATAGCTTCTGGACAGATAGATATTCTTGAAATGCAACCAGCTGTTACTGAAGGAACTAAGCTCGCTGGAACTGCTTTTTATGATATTAATTCTTACTGTGCTGGAGCCTCTCTAGGTGGGATATATTTTCAGTGTAGTAGTGCCGGTTTTGATATCACTGAAGAGTATCAAGGTGTAGATGGTATTGGGACACAAAGAGTCTTAGATTACTATATGGCTGAAATGAATGGACAAACGCTTCCTGCCTATCCGATGTGGGTTTTAGAATCTGGAAATGATAACCCGCCAAGACTTTTCATTGAAAATAATAATTGATTCTTTTAATTAGTTGAAGAGCAGCTCGCTCCACCTAAGACACAAAACTCAGCACAGAACCTGTGATTAAGATAAACCTTATCCATAGAATCTTTTAGGGTTTGGCCCATCTCAAATTGTTTATCATAAGCAAGTAATGTACATGGCTGAACAACAGCTTTGTCACTGCCTTTCTTTTTAACAATCATTCTCTCTGTAGAACACATTTGATCTTCAGGGCGTTTAGATAAGATATCCCAACAAGCTGTGGTGATCTCTGGCACATCTTTTTCAGTCTTCATCTCAGGGAAAACGACGAGTTTATCATCTTGAAGGTCTAACTCAATGCCATACTCATTTAAGAGATTTTGATAACCCTCTTGGGCCTTATTCGCTTCTTCACCAATAAGACTTCTTCCTGCTACAGATAATGAAAAACCTGTATCGTGAAGCCACTTCATTGAAGTTAATGACTTTTCAAAAGTATTTTGTCCTCGCTCTTTTTCATGAACATCTTGTGTATAATGATCAAGTGAGACACGAAGTTTAAGCTTTTCCCCAAATCGACTATTGAGGTCTAAGAGTTTGTTTTCTAGACGTTTGATGACATTCACAGCATTGGTTAAAACCAGAGCATTAAACCCTTGAGAGAGAACGGCTTCAAGAATAGAAATCATATTTGGATTTAAAAAGGGCTCACCACCTGTGAAGCCAATTGTTTGAATATCCCAATTGTTGTCTTTTATCTCAGACAGGTAAGGAGTGACATCATCAAGAGTTATATAGGAGAGTTCATCATTTTTGGGACTCGATTCAATATAACAATTTACACATTCAAGATTGCATAGAGTTCCTGTATTAAACCAAAGATTTTTCCATTCTTTAAAGTCGACAAAAGCTCTCTCTTCACCCTTGGCCGTAGTACTCATCTCTTGAAATTTATTTCCACTCATTTAGCTTCCAATTGTAATCAAGGTATTTAATAGAGTACTTTTTAGTCGCAATCTGACTCTTAATAGATTCATCAACATCAAAATACTTTGAAATAAAATTCTCTACGGACTTATGTTGCTTTTCAAAATCTCCGCCATACCATTTAAATATCTTTGATAAATAGACAGTTTTTTTACTTATATCGATTTTGTTTTCATCCTGATCTCTTAAAAAGATTTTACTTGATTCCTCAAGTTGAGTCTCAAGTTGTCCTGCGGTAAAAGCATGAGGATAAAGAGAAGGACAGCCTAGTGAAGCGCAGTTAACAGCAAAATGGATTCGGGCTTCTTTGAATTTCTTTCTGATGATGTCATGTTCAATTCTATCTAACCAAAAGTCTTCCCCAAAAAGCTTAAAAAATTTCTTCTTCCAAGGAGACGAAAATAATCCACCCAAATCTTTTATAGACTTTACGGGATAATTATCAACGATGAGCTTTAAGGTAAAAGCATTATAGGCATTTATTAAAAAGGCCAGTCTCTGGTCTTTAGAGAAACTTTGATACTTAGATTTTGATACAGATGATAGGTCTTCTAAGTAACTGTTTAATTCTAGAGGAGCTTCTTTTACTTTTTTATAGTTAAATAAAGTTTGGGCCCCTTCACTTTTTAAATGAACATTTAAAATCTTTTCAAGCTTTGCATGTTCATGATCGAAGTGGTTATCCGAAGACCAAACATTGAAACTGAAAAGAGTAAAAAGAACAATAATAGACTTCATTTTTATCACCTTAATTATGAGTGTTAATTATAGATAAGTGATCCCAATGAGGGAATTGTGACAATTTAGATCTAACGAATTTTTAGGTAGTTACTTAAGATTTTTATGATGTATATGAATTAATTCACCATCAATGTAGTGTCGACACTCACCATCAGCTCTAAGTTCAAAGAATCCAGAGACTTCTTCTTCAACGCGATTAGTATTTCCAAGAGCAGTCTTCTCAAAAATAAGAGGGGCAGAACCAACATCTTGGTAGAGATCTGAAAGTGCATTCACATCAGAGCTATAAGGACTACGATGAGATTCAAACGTTGAAAGATAGGGTTGCATAACAGCTAGAGCACTCCAGTTGGACTCATGTGGAAGTCCTAAAAAGTGTCCCATTTCATGTAAGACGACTGTCATCAAATCGTAATCGTTAAGATTGTTTGGATCTAGTGAAAAAGTCCAATCTCTATAGTTAAATATAATATCGGCATGTGTGAGTTCAAGATATTCTGTTCCACTACCATCCACTTTTCGAATTCCAAAAAATTGAGTGATGGCCAGGGCCGAGCTACTTACTTGCGGAAACCAATTAAAAGATTTGTAAATTCCAAAAGTGCCATCTCTATATTGAGTTAAGTTAGAATAACCAGGGTTCGCTATATCAGAACTATTATCTTCTACTAAAAAATCAATTGAGCTGTAAGAGTCATCCCATTCCTTTGCCATTTGCTCAAAGGGATGTCTCCCGCTGGAATCAAAATCAGAAGGGGAGAAGTCATCTAAAAAACTTTGTGCAGTTCCTAAGTTGAGAGGGCTAGATAAGGCCCCACTTCCCCAGCGAATTTCCATATTGTTTTGAAAAGGATTACCTGCTCCAAGACCTGCCCTTTTAGGACCACTACTTTCACTATTACATGCAGTAACTAGCAAAAGGATGAATATTAGACTTAGGTATTTGTTCAAGTTTTTTCCTGTGTAAAACTGTCTGATAAATACCTAATCGGAATATTTCAGTCGGGTTTTAGGAAAAACTTGAAAGAATTAGTCAAAAATAAAAATGGGCGAATTAACGCCCACTTATATTACTTAGTTGATGTTTTTGGTCGAGTATTCGTTACTTGTTCGCTTTCTCATGATCTGCAAGAAATGCGGCAAGGCCTTTATCTGTAAGAGGGTGTTTATAAAGGGCCTTTAGCACTCCATAAGGGGCCGTAATAACGTCCGAACCTACGATGGCAGCATCTCTTACATGAGTTGAATTTCTGATAGAAGCGGCCAATATTTCGGTAGTAAATCCAAAATTATCATAGATAGTTCTAATTTCTTCGATGAGGGCCATACCATCATGACCTGCATCATCTAGACGACCAATGAAAGGGGAAATATAAGTGGCCCCAGCTTTAGCGGCTAAGAGAGCTTGATTTGGAGAGAAGCATAATGTGACATTGGTTTTTACACCTTGTTCGCTAAGCTTGGCACAAGCTGCGATCCCTTCTTCTGTTAGCGGAAGCTTGATGACAACGTTGTCATGCCATTTTGCAATTTCCATCGCCTCTGAAAGCATTCCTTCTGTATCAGTTGCTATAACTTCTGCGGAGATTGGTCCGTCGATTATTGAGCAAATCTCTTTGATAACATCTGCTTGAGATCTTCCTGTTTTAGCAATGAGAGATGGGTTTGTCGTAACTCCATCAATGATGCCCCATTTAGCAGCTTCCTTGATTTCTTCAACCATTCCAGTATCGATAAAAAACTTCATAGAGATCCCCTTAAAATTGAGTTTGAAACAACCTCTTTATACCGATGATGGGGGGGAATTGCACCTTTTTTCAACCCTATCGCACAACGACAAATTGGGTCATAATAGAGACATGAAATATATTACTTTAGTAACTTTATTAACCTTGATGAATTTTTCAGTATTTGGTGCAAACACAAATACAGTAACTATGGTTAGTGGTGAAAAAAGTTTAAAAGATATTATCCTTGAAGAAAAAGACTCATTCTATGATGGAAATAGAAACTATGGGTATTTTACAGGTCGAGTAACAGATAGGGATTCAGCTTCAAACATTCTTAAGATCTCTTCAGAAAATGGGAACATTAAATTTTTTAGAGCAGGCGACTTGGTTCTTTTTTCAGTAGCAAGACAAAACTATGAGCAACTATGTGAAGGATTTGTGAGATCTGTTGAAACTGGATACTTTGTTGTTTATGTAAAAGATATTCATCCTTGCTGGAAAAAGAAAGAATACTTCAGAAGAGGATCTCTACTTATCTTTAATTCAAGGAAACTGTATCGAAGAGTTCAAGATGCTAGTAAGTATCGTGTTGTTCTTTTAAAGAGAAGAAGAGATTTCTTTAATCAGCTTAATCGTGTCAATCACTTCCTCTGGAGTTTTGATCAACAGAAAGTTCTAACGGCCGCGGAATACGATAGGAAAATCTTAGAGTTGAAAAAAGCAAAAGAGAAGGCCATGGAACTTTTGCTTCATAAAAAACAAGATGAAATTAGACTCCAAAAAGAATTATCGTTTCGTTTAGATGAACTTGAAAAAGATCTAGAATTTTACCGGATTGATAATCATGAATTGTTAGTTGATCGTTGGCATCTTGACCACGATACAGGAGCCCCTGTCGGTCGAAGACCTCAAAAAATAAAAAAGGCTAAGTAGATATTCTAGCCTTTTTTATTAACTGCCTTTGTTAGGAAATGATCTCTTATCTCTTTTAGAAAACTGTCATCATAAGCATTATTTTCAAGATGATCTTTATAAAGTTTCATGCTGTATGAAGGGGCAACTCCCATCCATTCTTTAATCAGGTTGTCACTGTGGCCTTGCTGGAGCCATTTAAAGATACACGCTTGTCTTAAAGACTTAGGCGTTAATTTAATTGAGAGCTTCTTTCTGAAGTCTTCAAAAATGATCTCTAGGCCCCTAGGTGAAAGTCCACCTGAAAGAATCCTATATGGGTTTGCGTTGAAGAGAACTTCGTCAAACTCAATGTTAGAAGATTTTTTCATGGGTGCAAGTTCATCTAAATATGTTTGGTACACTTCTTCGAACACTTGTGGAAGTGGAATTGTATAAGCATCTCTTTTTGGGTGGTCAACCATAACTCTCGCACCTTCTTTTTTATCAATAAAAATGCGAGCAGATTTTAATTTGGCCATATCACTAACTTTTAATCCTGCTCCAAAAATAAACAGAAGGGAGAGTTGATTTCTAAGGGCCAAAAGACGGTTCACTTTATTTTTTGTATTACTTTCATCGAGTAGATATTCCCAAAGAGTTTTGACATCTACAAAGGGAGTAGGTCTTGGAATATCTAGAAACTTAGGAGAAGTTGGAATTTTTCTCACAGGATTATTTGGAAAAATATTTTCTTCCACTAGGAAGTCAAAAAACATCCTTAAGGCCTGAACTCTTCTTCTTCTACTATTGTCACTATTGTAGCGATTCTCAAGGTAATTTCCGTATTGTTGAACTTGAGGAATTGAAAAATCTTTAATATCCAAGTTCTTTTGAACATCCTTGAGGTACTGGTTAAAGCAATCTAGGTCTGTTTTGTAATTCTTAAGGGTATTGGGACTTCTTCCGGCCTTTTTGAGTTCAGTAAAGAACTGAGTTTGTAAATTTAAAAGATCTAAGTTGTTGAAATTATTCGACATATTCACAGGGGTAGATTTTTTAGATGTCATTTAATTAAATCCTCGAGGTTTAATAGGTTCGGAGAATAATGAGTGTAATCCTATGTTGAAAATAGTACAAGACCTGTGGCAGGACTTGCCATATTGTGCACAGTGGTGATACCAATCGTAACGACCTAAAAACTGAATAGAAGTGAGTGCAATTTTGCAGCAGACGACCTTATTACGACCATTAACGGCCGATTTATATGAAGCTATATCGCAAGGCTCCTTGACGTTAAAAACTGGTCATAATC
The DNA here is from genome assembly GCA_023954635.1 of Bacteriovoracaceae bacterium. Classification (GTDB taxonomy): domain Bacteria; phylum Bdellovibrionota; class Bacteriovoracia; order Bacteriovoracales; family Bacteriovoracaceae; genus M0603. The sequence goes on along the minus strand of JAGSHI010000032.1, from coordinate 22,395 downwards.
TGCTCAAATTTCTCACTTCTCATCCAAACTTATCAAAACCTCAAAAACTTCTTAATTACACCTTTAAGAACGACATGATTTTAATGGAGGCGCTTACTCACACCTCCTTTGTTCATGAATTCAAATCCTTGAATTTAAAAAGCAATGAAAAGCTTGAATTTCTTGGTGATGCTATTCTTGGCCTCATTGTTAGCCATTACCTTATGGATGAATTTCCTGATTTAAAAGAAGGTGAACTTTCTAAGTTTAGAAGTTCACTCGTCAACGGACAAAGCTTTGCTGAATTGGCGAGTTTTCTAGGACTTGGGAATTGTCTCTTAATGGGGAAAGGTGAATGTAAAAACCAAGGACATGAAAAAAAGGCCCTCTTGGCCGATGGATTTGAGGCCTTACTTGGGGCCATCTATAGAGAAGGTGGCTTTGATGCCGCTCAAGATGCCTTCTTTTCATTACTCCAATCGTGGAAAAATGAAAATGGTGAGTCATTTATTAAATTAGAAAAATTATCAGAGTTTGATGCTAAGTCCAGGCTTCAAGAAATGACAATGGCACTTTTCAAAGAATTACCTGAATATGTTTCGACTCAACTTGAAGATCAAACATTTCAAGTTGAATTAAAAGTTTTAGGCAAATCTCTGGCCACATTAAAAGATACATCCAAGAAGAAGGCTCAACGTCAGTTGGCCCAAAAAGCAATATCTGAAAATCTAATTGAAAAAATAAATAAAGATAACAGTGAGGGGAATAATGTTAATTGAAAATCAACATCCAGAGAACAAGTCAATTATTACATCAGTGTTAGGTGCTCCTAACGTTGGGAAAAGTTCATTAATAAATTACTTACTTGGGTTGGATTTAAGTATTGTAACCAACAAACCACAAACGACGAGAAATCGATTTAACTGTATTTTCACTGTCGATAGAACTGAAATCATTTTAGTTGATACTCCTGGGCTACATAAATCAAGCCAAGAGTTAAATAAAAGAATTAATGAGCAGGCCCTCGAGGGAACAGAGGGATCTGATCTCAATTTACTTTTAATTGAACTAACTCGTCCTGTTCTAAAACAATTTATGGAATTTAAAGAGAACCTTGAAGAATACGATCTCGGTAAAACTTGGGTTGTCTTTACAAAATCTGATCGAGTAGAAAATGCTGAAGATCTTCCTCTCGATGAGGCCATTGAAAAGGCGAAGCAACTTATTCCTACCATCGATAAGTATTTTGTTATCTCAACGAAAGAGGGCGATAACGTACATATGTTAACTGGAGCTCTTTGTGATGAAGCTGCTTTTGGTCCCCATTTATATCCAAGAGGTGAAATCTCTAACAAGAACGAAAGATTTTTTGCAACAGAGTATATTAGAGAACAAGCTTTTAACCTCTTAAAAGATGAGATTCCTTATGAAGTTGCTGTCGTTATTGATGAGTATCGTGATGTAAAAGACAAAGAAGATAAGAATAAATGTGATTCTCATATCTCAGCATCAATTTTAGTGAACAGACCAAGTCAACGAGCAATTGTTGTTGGTTCTAAAGGTTCTATGATTAAAGAAATTGGTATGAGGTCTCGTAAAAAGATTGCAGCGATGACAGGTGGTGATGTTCACCTTAACCTTCACGTAAAAGTTTCTCCAAAGTGGTTTAAAAATAACTTTGTTCTTGAGGAACTTGGTTTACCAAGGGCCAAAAAATCGGCCAGAGTTTGGAGGAAAAAATGAAACCAACTAGAAGTATGGTCATTTCTATAATTGGAAGACCGAATGTTGGGAAAAGCTCCCTTTTTAATAGATTAATGAAAAGGCAACATAAGGCCATCACTCATGACATGCCAGGTGTTACGAGAGATAGACACTATGGAATTGCCACTTTTGATGATTTAGGAAATGAATTACCAAGAGATGCCATTCTTGTTGATACAGGTGGTTTCTACCCTGAAAAAGTTGATATCTCAACAGGGAAGAATACTGAAATGAATGGAGATAAGTTTTTTAACATCATGACAAACCATGCAAAACAAGCCATCGAAGAATCTGATCTTGTTTTATTTGTTGTGGATGTTCGAGAAGGTTCTCTACCGTTTGATGAAGTTATCGCTAAATCTATTCGAGGAATGAAAAAGCCATATTGGTTAATTATTAATAAGTATGACAGTGACGCTCAGGCGGGTGAAGAAGCTGAATTCTACGCTCTAGGTGTAGATCCTGAAAAAATGTTTACCTGTTCTTCTTCACACGGTCTTGGAATTGTTACTCTAAGAGAGAAAATTCACGAGGAAATTTGTGCATTTGAAAATAAAAATAACTTATCACCAGAACTCCAAAGAGGAGTAACTCCAAGGGAAGAAGTAGTTGGTCGAATTGCTTTAATTGGTGCACCAAATGCTGGGAAATCAACACTTTTAAATAAACTACTAGGGAGCGAAAGAGCACTTGTCTCAGATATTCCTGGAACAACAGTAGATCCTATTGAAGGGTTCTTTGATCTCTATTTTGGTAAAGAAGCAAAACTATTAGAAGAAGAGCAAAGTTTCTCTAATAATGATGGGCTCCTTTTAAAGACATATGAGGACTTTAGAAAGAATAACAAAAAACAATTTGAGACTATGTTAGAGGCCTATGCTTTTGAAGAAGGTGAAATTTCTGAAGACAGTAATGATGAGATGGTTTTTGAATATGAAGAAAATGGTGATGATCTAGATAAAACTCAGGACGTTCTTTTTAATGATCAAAATGAAAGTGAAGGACTATCAGAAGTTGAAGAGGTAGCAGAAGTTGTTGAAGATGAGGGGTCATTTTGGCGATCTATGCACCTCGTAGATACTGCAGGAATAAGAAGAAAGACTTCTGTGGAAGGAACAGTTGAATCACAGTCTGTGTTTAGATCATTAAGATGTATTACAGAGTCTGATATTGTTGTTTTTATGATAGATGCCACTAAGGGAATTTCCCATCAGGATCGAAGATTAATGGATATTGCCTTAGAGAAAGGGAAGTCTATTATAATTTGTATGAATAAAATGGATCTAATGAGATCAATTCTCAAAACTGATGAAGAGAGAAAAGAATGGCTTGAGGATATGAGGTTTAAAATTCCATGGTTAACTTTTTGTGATGTTCTTCCTATCTCAGCAAAATCTGGTGCAGGGTTAAAGAGATTGAAACAATCTCTAAAGAAAACTGTTCTGGTAAGAAGACTCTCAATTCCTACAGGTTCTCTTAATAGAACTGTTTATGGATTAGTGGAAAGAAACCCAGTTATTGTTAAGAAAAGTGGTGGTAGAAGACTAAAAATTAAATATGCCTCTATGGTGAAATCTGATCCACCAACATTTTTATTCTTTTCAAATAGGTCTAAAGGAATCCCTGAGAACTATAAGAGATACTTAAAGAATAATCTTCGAAGAGAGTTTGAATTAGTGAACACTCCTGTGCATCTTGTTTTTAGAACTGGTACAGATCTCGAAAAGAGAATGAAAAAAATAAATATATCGAAATAAGATTAAGACCTCAGTCTAATATAAAAAAATGACTGGGGTCTAAATTTAACTTTTTAGAAATGGTAATAATCATCTCTGCTGTGAGAGGTTTCTCACCATGTTCAATTCTTTGATAGCTTCTATTGGCTACTCCAATGAGGGTGGCCATTTCTTCTTGCTTGAGCCCTTCTTTTTTCCTTATTTGTTTAAGTTTCTCTATCGGAGTATCTGAATTTAGGGAGACAAGTTTCTGGTCATTATTACCTTTTAGGATTTCTAATTGTCTGTCGATATAATTCAATTGAGTGACATCTTTTAGGATTGCCAAAGAGTTGATGACATTCCCTTCAGAATCTTTTGAAGAAGATGCCGAGAGTAGAACATCGACAACATTACGGTCATATCGAATAAATTGATAGGGAATGTCTTTGCAGTATCCATTTTTAAAAAAAGCTGGAAGAATTGTTTTTTCTGCAAACTCCCGTGATTCAGGAGTTAAAAAATCGACTGATCTTTTTCCTAGGACACTCTCGCTGCTTTCGTAACGAAGAATCTTGAGCCACTGCTGGTTTACATAAATTAGCTCTCCATTCCTATTGATTGAATGAATCATTTCAGGAAGAGAATCATAAATTTGAGTATTTTCAACCATTACTTTTTATACCTTAGGATTAAAAAATTGTATAAATAAATGGAGCAACTGTCTGCCCTTGGCCAAAAATGGCAAGTATTGCTACTAATAATAAGGTCACAATCATAGGTGCTAACCAATATTTTTTCCTTATTTTTAGAAATGTCCAAAAATCTTTTAAAAAATCCATCAGAAAGGCTTACTCCAGTTGGTATTATTCTTAATCTTTTTAATTATATAGCTCTCATTATTTAATTTAAATGGAAAAAACAAAGTTGGCTTTTTTATTAATCTATAAAAAATTGACCAAGGTGATAATATGAAAAAATAAAAAAGTGTCAAAACAACTCTTAAAAGAAAGAGGAACACGATATCTAGAATTTTAACTATCAATCCAAAAATAAAGGAAAGTGCTAGTTTTCCACCTTCAGTAAAATACAGGGCGAGGGGCATGACTAATGTTAAATAGATTGAACCTGGTGGAACCTGATTAATCATGAAGCAAACTGTTAAACCAAAAGTTAAACCTAGGGCCTGCCATATGCTGACCGGCTTATGTGATGTCGGAAAGAGATCCTGAGAATCACTTTTCTTAACATAGGAATCCTTCATTTCTTTGTTCTTGGCATCCTTAATAAAAAGATAGTTTTCAATGACTAGTGCATCCATTTCGGTATTTTTAAAGCATTGAATGGCATCTTCTGGGCTTTCTACAATTGGTTCACCCTTTACATTAAAACTTGTATTTACAATGAGCCCAGTTCCAGTTTTTCTTTTAAACACTTCGATTAATTTACGGTACTTTGGATTATAATCACCCGATACAGTTTGTGTTCGACAAGAAAAATCAATATGAGTAACGGCCGGAATAGAGCTTCTTATATTGTTAATATCTAAAGTCGTAGCTTCTTTTTCATCTTGTTTTTTTCGAATCGCAGGATTTACATTTTCAACTAATAACATGTAGGGACTTTCATAACCTTCTTCATAAAAAATCTTGGCATCTTCTGCTAATAAGGAAGCCGCAAAAGGACGAAAGCTTTCTCTTTTTTTAATTTTTAAATTTAATTTTCTTTGCATTTCTGTATTTCTAGCATCTGCAATAATTGACCTTGAACCAAGTGCTCTTGGTCCGAACTCCATCCGCCCTTGGAACCAACCAATGACTTTCCCTTCAATCATGAGATCTGTCACTTTATCTAAAAGGGCCTCTCCTGATAATTTCTCAGCATCCTGAATAAGTTCTTTTGGGATATTTTCTTCTGAATATGAATTTCCAAGGTAGGCGCCTCTCATTTGATCTTTTTGAGTTGATGTATCTCTCTTATTTCCAGCGATCTCATGCCAAGCTATAAGAGCTGATCCTATCGCACTTCCTGCATCTCCAGCGGCGGGCTGAATCCATATATTTTTAAAAGGACCTCTTTTTAACAACTTTCCATTTGCTACACAATTGAGAGCAACACCACCTGCCAAACAGAGACTATCTAGACCTGTTTGTTTGTGAATTTCATCAGCAAGTTTGAAAACGACCTCTTCAGTCACAGCTTGAATTGAGGCAGCTATATCCATTTGCTCCTTAGAAAAGTTTTCTTCTGATTTGTTTTTAGGTATTCCAAAAAGTTGCTCAAACTTTTTATTGATCATGGTGAGTCCACGATGAAAATTAAAGTACTCTAAGTTTAATCTAAATGAACCATCATTTTTTATATCGATTAAATTTTCTTTAATGAGATCAACATATTTTGGTTCTCCATAAGAAGAGAGACCCATTAACTTATATTCTCCATTATTAACTTTGAAACCAAGATATTGAGTGAAGGCAGAATAGAGGAGACCTAGACTATGTGGAAACTGAATTTCAAATAATGGTTTTAATGAGTTGTCTTCTCCTATCCAAGCAGAAGTTGTTGCCCATTCACCAACACCATCTAAACATAGAACAGCTGCTTTTTTATAAGGAGAGGGATAGAAAGCGGCACTTGCGTGAGCATGGTGGTGTTCAACAAACCAAAACTCAGGAAGTTTTCCCTGATGAGAATAATTTTTTCTCATATACTTTTTAAGTTTTCCTTTCAGGTAAAGTTTTTGCTGAAGCCAGATGGGCATACCTGCAAGAAAACTAGAGAGAGAGTAGGGAGCATTATCCATATGTGTTTGAACAAGTCTTTCGAAAGTGAGAAATGGCTTTTCGTAATAAACGATACCATCAAGTTCATCAAGAGACTCAATTTGGCTAAGTTCAAAACATTTATCTACAGCATTTTTTGGAAAACGATGGTCATGTTTAAGTCTTGAAAATCGTTCTTCTTGAAGAGCACTTACAATTTTACCGTCGTCAATAAGGGCAGCAGCGCTATCATGAAAGAAAGCTGAAAGGCCTAGAACCTTCATTCTTACCAACTCACTACATAACTTAAGACAGTGCTGTAAACATTTCCTGAGAGATCTTCAAATCCTCCAGATCCACCTTCGACAGATGCATAGGATTGAGTAAATTTATCGTGAAAGTTAACAGTGTGAAAAAGGAATTCGACTCCGAGATAACTTTCTTTTAACTTAATCGGGAACTCTAATCCAAAACCTGCACCAAAACCAAATCCACCTCCAGTGTCATTAGCGAGTTCACTTTGATCAACAAATTTATTAGTTACATACCAATACTCCATTCTACCCGTGAAGTACGGGTTAGAGTACGTAACAGCAGTTCCTAAGTTTGATGTCTCAATATAATATCGATAGGCTAGAAAAACTCTCAACATATTTACATCGATGAAGCCTACTGGGTCTGGTTTGAACCCCTCTGTTTGTTCACCAAAAAACATGTGGTGTTTGGAGTACTCAAAACCTAACCCAAAAGAAGTTTGAAAGTCAGTAAACCAGTTGATACTTAATCCGAAAGTAGGGGGGTCGTTTTCATATGCAGCTCCTCTATTTCCATCAAATGTCGTAATGCCTAATAGAATAGAAAAAGAGAAGAACCTTCCATAACGATAAAATCGCTCATCCTCGACAACTTGAGCTTCATCAAGTGACTCATTAAAGTCTGAAAAAATATCACCACCAATATTAAGATCATCATCTTCAATATTATTTAGGGCCCCTGGAGTAGGTGCTTGAGCGTGAACATTTTGCATACTAAAATTTAAAATTAAGCAGCAAAGAATTGATAATTTCGAAATAAATTTCATTATTTTCATATTATCCAATTATTATAAGTAGAAATGAGCACCAGCAACGATAAAGTTCTCGCCGACTGTTTCTACAACAAATTCATCGACTTTATTAAGGGAAACACCAAACTCTACACTAAAGCCGAGGGAACTTAATCCAGCAAAGCTAAACTCACTCCCCATTGTTAAATCTACTTGGAAGCCAGATTGATCTCCACTTGATCGCTTTTGGGCCAAAAAGCCAATTAGACTTGATGCGTAGAAGTTTAACTGGGGCTCATCAAAAATATTACGATAAAGTTTTAGGCCTCCTGCAGTGCCCCCAGATGATGCATCTGTATTAATTCCAAAAACTCCACCAAAGGCAAAACTTTTAGATTTTTGAAGTTTGAAAGAAACACTGGGAATATTATTTTTCATTTGATTACTGAAACCAGCACCTAGTCGACCTCTACGATCCATGGAGTGTGCGTCAATGAGGAAGAGGCAAGATAAGGCCAGTAGGGGCCATCGGTATGCTTTCATAACTATCCTTGTTGTAAAGCGTTAACGAGCCGTAATGATTTATTAAATTGTACCCAAGTGCTCTATTTTTGACAACTTAAGTCTATATTTCTAGAATTGAACAGCTTTAATCGACTTTTATAAATGAGGAAATCCATGGCCACTAAAAATCCTACTCAAGGTAATCAAACAATGGTGAACACTGCTCTTGATGATCAGCTTAAACAAACAGAAATTGGCGCTTGGATTGCTGAAAGAAAAGGTCTCGCTATAACCTTAGTTGTACTCATTTTGTGTGGAGTGATTGGATGGGGTATTTTCCAAAACCAAATGGAAGGCTCAAACAATAAAAAGGCCGGTGTCGTTTATGCCTTTACTCAATCAAGCTTGAAAGATTTTTCAGATAAAAAAATTGAAGTTGCTGCTTTGATGACAGCTCATCAAAAACTTCATAATGACCTTTCTGGTTTTAAAGGTCTGTTTACGAATGATCTCATTGTCGCTGATCACCTCGTAAAAGTCGGAAATAATAATGAAGCAAAGAAAGTCCTTGAAGGAGCTCTTCCTTTGGCCAAAGATGCTGTCCAAGCTTACTTAGTCAGAAGTAGAATGGCCGTTGTTTATGAAGACTTAGGAGAGTTCAAAAATGCAATTAGCGTATTAGAAGATTTGAACTCATCACAAACAAAGCTAATGGAATCAAAAAACTATTTAGACTTAGGACGCCTCTACATGGCCGTAGGAATGAAAGACAAAGCAAAGGTTAACTTTGAATATGTCCTTAATAATATGGCACAAGACGAATTTGCAAAACTAGCGAAACTTTACCTCAGCGAACTGGACTAAATTCATGAAATTTACTTTTATCTTATTGTTTCTGCTTCTTTCTGGGTGTTCTGTTCTAACTTCAGTCAATGAAGCCTTAGATATAAAAGCTCCTAAAAACCCTAAAGCAAATTTTCATCCAGTTTGGATCAAAAACCTTGATCCTCAACATGAAACTGGAAATCTTCCTATTGCACTCAATTCTCCTCTGATACATGAAGGGATAGTTTATGTAGGAGAAAATACTGGTAAGATGATGGCCTTTGACCTTTCAAATGGAAGAAAGGTTTGGGAGCAAAAAGATAATGGGGCTTATCACTCAAAACCAGTTCCTTATAAAAAACAAATTATTTATGGAACGATCGAGGGGAGAGTTTTTTCAAGACATTATTTAACAGGGAAAATTAAATACTCTGTAGACCTAGATGCATCAATTGAATCACCCCCAGTTATCTATAAAGGTAGAATGTTTTTTCATTTAAGAAATCATAAGATTTTCTGTTTAGATGTCTCAACAGGAAAAATATTATGGGCCTATAAAAGATCTGTTCCTTACTTAACTACTCTTCAAAGAGTTTCAACTCCTACAGTCTCAAGAAACAGACTATTTGTAGGTTTTGCAGATGGATATGTAGCAAGTTTTGGAGTTGAAGATGGAATCCTGCTTTGGGAAAAAAAGATCGCAAATGGAACAAAGTTTGTTGATATTGATATGCGCCCAGTCATAAGAGGGAAGCGTCTTTATGTGAGTTCTTTAAGTTCTCAGTTGAATGTTCTTAATGTTCAAACAGGAGCCTTGTTACAAACAATTCCACTTACACCTTCGAGATCTCCTTTACTGACAAAAGGTGGTCTTGTTATTGGGACACTCGATGGAGAACTTGTTCTTTTAAACAAAGGCCTTAAAGAAGTCTTTAAGAAAAAGATTTCAAAAGAATCTATTAGTTCGATTAAGAGTTGGAAAAAACATTTCGTTGTAACAACCTCTGGAAAATCAGTTTTCTTTGTAGATAAAGCAAGTTTTAAAGTTGTTGAGAAGTTTGACTTGGGTCACTCTACTTCAGCAGTTTTTGGTGATGCCCAAGTCAATGAAGACAAGCTAGCTTTTTTATCTAGCCGTAATAGACTATACGTTTTTGAATAATCTACTTTCTTGATTCTACCATTGAGTCAAAGTATGCTTTCGACCAACTAGCATTCATTCTGCCTAGAACTTCATCATCGTAATGAACTTTAGCTGTTGGAGTTGAAGCTATCCCTCTCGACGCCTTCTTGGTACTTTGTTGATTTAAACTTTTAATCAGGGCCATATTTCCTACAAGAGTCGTTTTGAGAAGGACAGTCATACTAGAATTTGATGGTGAAAAACCTTCTTCTCTTTGTATGTGAGTCAAGAGATTCTCGTAAATATAGTAGTTATCTGAAGATCCATAATCACAAAGTTCTTTTAATTCACCAAAAGTTTTACTCAAGTGAATTTGCATTGCCGACTTTACTGTCTCTTCAATTTTATTACCTTTCACTTTTGAGACCATATCTTTTACTGTCGGTGTTAGTGAGTCCTTAGTTACTGGTAAATATAGTTCAGGAAATTTTGAAGCATATTCATTATTGTCTACTGAAGCAGAATTAAAAATAGGAGTATAGTTTTTTCCATTATAAGGAGAATCTCCATATGCCTCTTTATACTTTAAAAGACTCGTATGAAATCTTGGGCAAACTGTTAGGGTAGGAGCTGAGTCTCCATCTACAAACTGCTTGAGTTGTTGATACTGATTATGCAGAGAAAGGAAATATAACCTTTTATTTGAGATACTAGTATCTGTCGATTTCTTTTCTACTGCTACCGAGGCTGGACCTCTTCCGTTGTTAGCAAAATTAACATTAGAGACTTGATATGTTGGTGTTTCATTTTGCCCAAGGTTCTTAGCTTTGAAACGCGACATCTTATCTTCTATTGACTCAGGTCTCCTAAATCCTGAAGAGCAAGAAACTGCCAGGAGTGATAGAGCTGTAATCCCGAGGGAGATAGTTTTCAAATTCATATTGGACCTCTTTTGTCTTAACTTAAGAAGACTTTTTGTCTTCAATTCCCTATCGGCAAAGGGCTCAGGAGTTTTAGAACTTGAACGGTAGGAAATTATTTCCTATAGGGTGCTACAAGGGCGAATACTTAATTATTACAGGTGATTGTCGGTCAAAATGGAGAGGGAAGGTCGATTAATAGGGCAATCTCTTCCTCTAAGGATTTTGTGATTGGATTAATATCTTCAACTCTTTCGTTTGCAATCTTGATCGCTTTAGTCAGAGACATCTTCCTCGAAAGATTTAGTGCTAGTATGGCCCGGTTTGAATTGGCTATACCTCCACTTACAGAGTCAGTCTTCATAGAATCTTTTTTATCAACGGTTTCTATGATGATCTTTTTTAAATCTGAAATTGTTAAATTAATATTTAATGTTTTGGCCCGTTCTAATATCTTAGCTGCTAGATTAGCAATAAAGGGAGAGGCCTGACTTGTACCATTGACTCTAATAAAACGATTTCCTGGTATTGATGATTCGATGGCCAGGCCAGGAGCAAAAACATCAACAGTCGTAGCTCCAAAGTTAGAAAAATAGGCCCTTTCCGTATGCCCTTTAGAAGCACCAACGGCAATGACATTATTTCTTCGAGCATTACTTGGGTAATGAGGATAAATATCATTATCATCTTTACTATTGCCTGCAGAGAAAACAAAAAGTAGTTTTGAAAATTTTGAAACCACCTTTTCAGTTCCGGTGTTCAGGATAGATCCAAAATAAAGAGCAAGTTCTCTTTTCACTTCTTCGGAAGGCTTTTTATCAAACTGGATTTCATAATATCTTTCGATACTAGATAATAAACTCTTAAAACTTTTTCCAAAGCTTCCATTTATAATCTCAACTTGATTGGATGCAAGCCTGATTCCTGCTTCAAGTTTTTTCATTTGCCATGTTGTAAATTTTTGAAGGTAGGACTTTAGATAAGTAATCCCTTTTTTCCCTGTAAGTTTAGGATTTTGAGTAAACTTAGGCTCAACCCATTTTCCTTCTTCTCTTTTTCCCAAGTATCTTATCGGTTTAAAGAGTATTTTTGAATTTGAATAAACGCCTTCAGCTGAGAGTGCAATACCTGTTACATGAGTGCCGTGTATGAAGCTTGTGAAGCCCTTTCTGAGTTTCTTAAACTCTTCATCTTTAAGCATCTTCTCATACCAGGCAAGTTCATCACTGGTAATTGTTCCTAGACTTTTCTTTGCTCTAAGACGGTAGTACTTGAATACAGAACTTGGAAAAGTTTCTCTTAATTCTTCATTAAAAAGAATGTCATTATTGTCTAAAAGGTTCCAGCCTAGAATATCGTCAATGGCACCATTTCTATCGTCATCTTTACCATTAAGTAATTCATTTGGGTTTTCATAGACTTTGTCTGAGAGAGAATCATGAGTTAGATCAAAGCCACTATCTAGAATCCCGATCACAGTATCTGCTTGCACTGTTTGAATCAAAATATAAAAAATGATGAGGATTGTGGACTTCAAATATTCTCCCTTACTTCTAGTGTTTTTTAGGAAAAATGTTGGGATTCGTCAAACGCGACGAGTCTATTGACTGAGTATTATCAGCTAGTTAGACGTGGAGAAGAATAAACTCGAGAACTTCTTTAATGGAGAGGATAGAGATGGGGACGCCTGAATTGTCGGTAATGGGAACATGTCGAAACTGAAATTTATTCATCAACTGCATGGCCTCTTCAAATGTATTGTCTACTGTTAGAACCTTGGGGGTGCTAGTCATTATGTCTTTGGTTTTTAACGTGTCTAGATCTACATTCGGTCTCGACAAGGCATCAATAATGTCCCTTTCACTAACTAGGCCTTGAAGTTTGGGACCACTCATTACTAAGACAGAGCCAATTTTATTTTTATGAAAAATATCGATGATTGAACTAGCAGAGCTGCTTTCTTCAACAGAAAAAAGTTTCTTAGTGTGGAGTTGGTCTAACTTAAGAGAGAAGAACTCTCTTTTCGAGTTTATGGTAAAGTCGATTTCCATACTATCTCAATGATTGAGTTGATTGCCCTCACCAGACTCGAGGTTTTCGTCAAGATGAGTATCTGTTAAGTGAGAATCGTCACTTAAAAGTGTTTCTAGTTCAGAAGGAATTCTAGTTGCTCTATATTTCTTACCATTAGTTGTACGTACCCAATAACCATCAATGATATGGCCTTGAAACATAATTCTTATAGGTTTGATTGTAACAACTTGGTCTGTGTTAATAAGTATAGGGTAGTCGATACCATCAACACTTTGGTCACTTTCATTATTGAGAACATTGAATAGCTTTAACATAATAAACCTCTTGAATTCACCTATTTCTACCCGAAGAATTCACCGAGGTCTATACGTCAATAAAAATTACAAAGACTCTAAGCTCTTATAATTTCCATTAGATAGGTTACTTGGGAAACGGACAGATGATCTGAAGTTCCATCTTTTTCCCCCGGCCTTTACTTCAAAGCTATAGTTGGCTTCACTAAGAACCTTATAGAATTCTCCTGAACCAAATGGAAATGATCCAAGCTCAGTTCCGTTGTCGAGATTCTTGATTTTAACTGTACCGGTAAGAGACTTATCAACACTCTTGAAGCCAAGTCCTTGATCTACTCTTTCAAGGTACTTGAAAAGAGACTCTCTATTCTTAGTGTAATACTGATCAATTTCAGAGTAATTTGGCCATTTCGTATTTGAGAGCTCAATTGTTACTTGAAGGTCTCCATGCCAATTGTAACTCCAATCTTGCATTCCACCGTCAACCTCATACCATCTGTACCCATTTACGATCCCACCAGGAAATCTTCTCGAATCATGCATACCAGGAACTTCATTCGCATACTCTGTTGAAAGATCAATAATAAGTTCTTCAAGAGGGTGGTGACTGCTTGTTGTGTCCCATGGGTAATTGACGACTTCTGCTCCACCATGAAAATTAGCAGAAAGAGAGAAGTTATGTCTGGCCTGGAACTTCATGACTGATTTTGTTTCAGGCTCTCTGCCGTCGGGAGTGTTTTGATTATCTTGTGTTGTGAAATCTGGAAAATCTCGATTTAAATCAATCCACTTAGCATTACCACGTCTCATCTTTCGTGAACCGTCTGGGTTCATAGTAGGAACAATATAAATCTCTCTATTATCGACAAGGTTTTTAATTCTCTGGTCACCTTTTTGGTAACTTTCAAGAATGTCTTTTATAAGAATGACCATTAGCTCTCGACCGACAATTTCATTTCCATGCATATTAGCGATATATTTTACTTCTGGTTCGACTTCATCAACATTTACATTGTCTGAGATTTTTACGGCCCAAACATCTCTTCCTTCATTTGATTTCCCAAGACTTTCGAGCTTCATAATATTTGAATGTTTCTTTAGGAGGTCTTTTAGAACTTTTTCAATTTCTTCTGGAGTTGGGTAATCAGCAAAAATGGCACGGTTTTTATTAATAGATTGTTCACTATTTAAATCGATACTTTCAAGTCCAAGCTCAGAGATCCATTTTCCAGTTCCCTTAGGCCCATATACTTCATAACCCTTATCTCCCATATGATCGATAACGAGTTCTTGTTGCTTATTAAAAATTTTAACAAACTTTTTGTTACTATCGAAAACGTAGTGTCCTTCTATCGTCACTGGGCCAGCAGCCAAAACGGCTGATCCAAATAATAGTCCTAGACTCAATGTCAGTATTTTCCAAGACATCGTATTTCTCCCGCGTATGAGAATTAGTGCGAAAAAATAGTACCCTTACATCGTTGTAACAGCAACTTAAAGACCTAAAGGATGAAAAGAATACAATAGGTTAAGTGTATGAAAATACAGACTAAATGAAGTCAATTTAAGTTCTGAAAGTGAATATGTACTGATATTATCTTACATTGGAAATTGAAGGGTTAAGGTCAAAGGGAAATGATCACTAGGGAGGTTTGATCTTTCTTGGAGTGAGCCTGGAAGAGGGATTTGATTACCATTCGAGTTTTTAAATCTAACAAGCCCAGACTTTTCTTTTACGATGAATTTTTTAGTTTTGTTTTCAACAAGTATATAGTCGAGTTGTACAAATTCACGGACACCTTGGTTGAATTGGATCATGGAATATTTTTCAGTTTCTGGCAGATCTTTTACTTTTAAAATATCTGTATAGTTTTGGTCTCGAAGGTTTTTAAACTCTGGATCAGTAACACTTCCAGTAACCCTACCATTAAAATCACCAGTTAAAATAATGTGGGCATTTGGTAATTCTTTTTTCCTCGATTTTGTTATATCGACTAGAGCTTTGACCTCAGCTTGCCTATGAAATCTTCCTCTAAAGTCATCGCCTCTCCTGTCCCATTGGCTTTTTAGATGAACTAGGAAAATAATTATTTGTTCTTCTCCAAGGCTAATCTGTAATTCAGATAAATCTCTAGAGAACTTCTGGTTTCCAAAGGGGAGGGGATTGTTTTTTTCAGTGGCCTTTTTATTTTCAATAATGTCATTGGGATAAATAAAGTCGAGTTCAGTCTCTTTATGACTTACATGTTTAAAAGAATTTTGAAGTTCTTTCTTAATTAAGTAGCCAATCTCAATCCCTCTGTCAGAGTTTCCAGGAGGGCATATTGAGATATATTTTTCACTTAAGTGATTTTTGTTAAAGTGTTCTAATGAAGAAAGACCACCAACTTCGCTCAGGGCACATACATCAGGGTTTAGCTCTATTATCATACGTGCGATATCTTTAACTTTGTTTTTGTCTTTTAAGCTAACGAGCCCTCTGGAGGGAGCAAGTGACTCTGAAGTTAGAAAAAAATTTTCTAAGTTAAAGCTAAGTATTTTTAAAGGGGTCAATTACAACTCCAGCCAAATATAAATGTTTGGAATTTTTTAGAGGATCTATTCCATAAGGCTTTACAGTAACGACCCATGTATAGATTATTCATTTGTATGTAGTCATCAAATGCTTTTGTTAAAGCATCTGGACACTTCACTTCTTGTGGAAAAGATTTAGGGTTTGTAAGAGGGATAATATTTACAAGACCAGATTTTGAAACTCTCATCCCATAATATTTCCCTTCTTCTTCTCTTGTGAAGTATATTCCAGTTGAATCCATGAATATAGGGAAGTCTGCTCTTGGGTGAGGATAGCTTTCAACTTTTCCATTGTTATTTAAAGTAAATGTTTTGCTGACCATGATTTTGTGCTGATCATTTTTGTAATTGAGAAGTGACTTAAAATCTTTTGTTAATGTTTCACCTAAATTGATTTGTTTGTTGTTTTCTTTTGCTTGGTGGTTAGGACAGTGACTGTCCCATATGATGAGGTCATGTTTAGGCTCTGCCTCTGATTTCTGTGTCACATAAATCCAAAAACTTAATGGAATCCCATACGTTTTTCTAAACCTTTCAAGACCACGAGCTGCTTTCTTCTTATCAATAGGAGCGGCCTTAAGAACGTCGACCCATTTTTTACGGCTTAATCCCGTTTTCTTAGAGCAAGTTGAGTTTGAAGGACAACCTTCATGAATATGGCCTAGCATATGAGGCTTAAAGTCTTCTTGCCGTATGACTGGAAATTTTCTTTTGTCTCTAGAATCACTTTTGTCAGTATGATTTTCATCAGATTGAACTTGAAAGGCAAAAAGAATAAGAATGATGGCGATAGTTGAATTTTTCACTCTAATATTTTAAGCCCAGTCATAGAGCGGGTCAAAGAAATTATTCTAAAATTTAAACCTACATGTTGTACTGTATTTGCAAAAAAAGGTTAAATGGGTACAATATATAGTACACACGTAGAGGGAGAAGTCATGAAGATTAAACGGTTATTTACAAAAAAAGGGAAGGAACCCTATAGCAATTTCGAATTTGAAAAAAGGGTTAGTGAAGTTGGTAATATCGATGGAACTAAATCTCTTCAAAGCGAAGTCACTGTACCCACACATTTTTCAACAGTCGCAGGAAATATCTTAGCTCAAAAATATATGCGAAAGGCACAGGTTCCTGTTCAAGACTCTAGTGGTAAACCTGTTAAAGATGAAAATGGTGATGTCTTAACTGGTCCTGAAACAGATGCAAGACAAGTATTTGATCGAATGGCAGGATGTTGGAGGTTTTGGGGTGAGAAGTATGGTTACTTTGCAAGTAAGTCCGATGCCTCTGCATTTGAAGATGAGCTAAAGTTTATGCTCGCTGGGCAGTATGCAGCTCCAAATTCACCTCAATGGTTTAATACTGGCCTTCATCATGCCTATGGTATTACCGGCCCTGCTCAAGGACATTATTATGTCGACCCAGAAACAGAAGAACTTAAAAAATCAACTTCATCATACGAGAGACCACAACCTCACGCTTGCTTTATCCAATCTGTAAAAGACGACTTGGTTAATGAAGGTGGAATCATGGATCTATGGTCTAGAGAGGCCAGATTATTTAAATATGGTTCAGGTACGGGAACAAACTTTTCATCTTTAAGAGGATCTGGAGAAAACCTTTCAGGTGGAGGAAAGAGTTCAGGGCTAATGTCTTTTTTAAAAATTGGAGATAAGGCCGCTGGAGCTATTAAGTCTGGTGGAACGACCCGAAGGGCCGCCAAAATGGTAACCCTTGATTTAGATCACCCTGAAATCCTAGACTTCATTGAATGGAAGGCCAGAGAAGAAAGAAAGGTTGCATCTCTTGTTGCTGGATCAAGACTTTGTAAAACATATCTCGAACAAATTTTTTCTCTACTAAAAGGGAAAACAGATGAGGCCGATTTTGATCCTAAACGAAATAAAGAACTTAAAGTTAAGTTTATGGATGCCAGAAAGAGTGGTGTTCCTGATAGCTATATCTCGAGAGCAGTTGAGTTAGCTAAACAAGGTTTACAAGACTTTGTTTTCGAGGAATATGATACAGATTGGAATAGTGAAGCTTATGAGACTGTTAGTGGGCAAAACTCAAACAATTCAGTAAGAGTTCCTAATTCATTTTTTGAAGCATTAGATAATGATGGTGATTGGAATTTAATAAATAGGGCCGATGGTGGAATTTTTAAAAGCGTTTCTGCCAGAAAAGTTTGGGAAACAATTGAACTTGCCGCATGGAATAGTGCTGACCCTGGACTTCAATTCGATACAACAATTAACGAATGGCATACATGTCCAGAAGATGGACGAATAAAGGCATCTAATCCTTGTTCTGAATATATGTTCTTGGACGATACCGCCTGCAACTTAGCTAGTTTGAACCTCATTAAATTTTGGGATCAAGAAAAGGGTGAATTCAAAGTTAAAGAATTCATTCATGCCTGTGAAGTTTGGACAGTGGTTCTCGAAATCTCAGTCTTAATGGCACAGTTCCCATCAAAAGAAATTGCAGAGAGAAGTTTCCGATATAGAACTCTTGGGCTAGGGTTTGCCAATATAGGGGCCCTTTTAATGGTTAAGGGTCTCCCATATGATTCAGATGAAGGAAGAGCTTGGGCCTCGGCCATCTCATCTTTAATGTCCGCTACCTCATATAAAACCTCAGCAGAATTATCAAAAGAACATGGCTCATTTGAAGCCTATGAAAGAAATAGCAAACATATGATGGGAGTTGTCGCCAACCATGCAGAGGCCGCTGGTGCGGGGAATGGATATAATGGACTTAGTATAATCCCCCCAGTTATTGACTGGAGTCTGGTTGGACAAAAAGATATTGTAGAAGAATCTAAGAAGAGTTGGAAAAAAGTATTACAAAATGGAAAAGAGCATGGGTTTAGAAATGCTCAAACGACTGTTGTTGCACCTACTGGAACAATTGGCCTATTCATGGATTGTGATACAACTGGAATTGAACCCGACTTCTCTCTCGTTAAGTACAAAAAACTTGCGGGAGGTGGTTATTTTAAAATTATCAACCGCTCCGTGCCTTTGGCCCTAAAGAACCTTGGCTATAAAGATAAAGTTATTAATGAAATCGTAAACTATGCCGTTGGAACAGCATCTCTAAAAGATTGCCCACACATTAATCCTACATCTCTTAAAAAATCTGGATTTACTGATAAAATATTGAACAAAATAGAAGCAGGTCTTGAGTCTTCATTTGATATTTCATTTGCCTTTTCTCCAGCGATTGTAGGTGAAGAGTTTGTTCGAGACACTCTAGGTGTTAATGAAGAAGATTATTCTCACCCTGGCTTTAACTTATTAAATGAACTCGGTTTTACTGACGACCAAATTAATGAAGCTAATCTTCATGTATGTGGGACAATGACTCTTGAAGGAGCTCCTCACCTCAAAGAAGATCATTACCCTGTTTTTGATTGTGCCAATAGATGTGGTTTCATAGGGAAAAGAAGTATTGCTTGGGAAGGTCACGTGAAAATGATGGCCGCCGTACAGCCTTTTATAAGTGGGGCGATTAGCAAAACTGTGAACCTTCCTTTTGAAGCAACGATAGAAGATGTAGGGAAGGCCTACCGTCTTTCTTGGGAGCTAGGACTTAAGGCCAATGCAATCTATAGAGATGGAAGTAAACTCTCGCAGCCATTATCATCAGCGATGTTTAATAACTTAGAAGAAGTAAATGAAACTGAAAGTGTTCAGGAACAAGTTGTTCAAGTAAGTGAAAAAATAGTTGAAAAAATTATTTATCGTGAGCTTGGCAAAAAGAAAAATCTTCCAAATAGAAGAAGTGGATATACTCAAAAAGCAGTAATCGGTGGACATAAGGTTTTCCTTAGGACCGGAGATTATAAAGATGGGACACTGGGGGAAATCTTTGTAGATATGCACAAAGAAGGAGCTGCATTTAGGTCCCTGATGAATTGCTTTAGTATTGCGATCTCTATGGGCCTTCAGTACGGAGTACCTCTTGATGAGTTTGTTGAGGCCTTCACATTTACTCGATTTGAGCCAAATGGAATTGTTCAAGGACACGACAATATAAAGATGTCGACTTCTGTTGTTGATTATATCTTTAGAGATCTTGCGATGAAGTATCTTGATAGGCACGATCTTGTCCATGTTAAACCAGAGGACTTAAATACCACTAGTGTGCAAGGTGAAGTTGCTGAAGAAGAGCCTCTCTTGGCCATTATGGAGGAAAGTCATCACCCTGATGGACAAGTTTCAAAGGTAGAGAAGGTTTACTCAAAGCAAGCAAACTCTAATATGGAAAATGAACTTAAGAAAAGACAGATGGCACGAATCAAGGGTTATGAAGGTGATGCCTGTCCTAACTGTGGAGCTTTAACACTTGTTCGAAATGGTTCATGTTTAAAGTGTGATTCTTGTGGAGAGACCACAGGCTGTTCATAAACTTTTAAAAAATTTAATTGTCCAGGGAAATAGGTTAATGAATAGAATCATTCCTATGAAGAGGGTCACAGAAATGGTGGCCCCTCCTGGTAAATTGAATGAATTCCCAAGCATTAACCCTAAAACTGAAAAGAATAATGAAAACAAAATAGAAATTGAGATCATACTTTTCAAATTTCTCGAAACCTTTAAAGCAACAACTCCTGGAACTAACAATAAAGTATTCACAACGACTGTACCCATTAGTTTTATGGATGCAGTTACAGTTATTCCAAGTAGAATATAAAAAAGATAATGATAAAACTTTAGATTTATACCTTGAATAAGAGCACCTTCTTCATCTTGAATGAGATAAACCCATTTCGCTCTCGGAATCCAAAGACAAAAGAAAACAAGAATAAGTAATAGACTTAAAATGACTAAGTCTACTTTTGTCATTAATAAAATATTTCCAAATAGTAATGAAGTAAGATCCACTTTTTCCTTACTATAAAGAGAAAGTATAATAATACCCAAGGCCATCGAGATGCTTAAGAATATTCCTATTAATGAATCGGTTGGAATCTTCTCCCTATAAGTGAATGTCGCTAACCCTGAAACCATTAGAATGACAATCAAAGTATTCGATAAAAAGAGTGGTAGGGGCTGATTAACAGTAAAGAAACAAAGGCTAATAGAGATACTTAATAGTGTTGAATGAGAAAGAGCACTACCCATGAATGCTAAACGCTTAGAAATAACTAAAGGAGAGAGCATCCCACTAAGAATACTTATGAGGATCACTCCGAAAAGAGAATATAACAAAAAATCGAATTCGATAAAATCAGTAAAAAAACTCATTTGATACTTTGACCCTTAATCATGTTCATGACCTTCAGGATGAACTGAGCACTGGTGATGTTCAGTAACTTTTCCATCTTTTTGGTTTTCATGAATGAGTGAATGTTCAAATTCACAGTGATAAACAGAG
The DNA here is from genome assembly GCA_023954635.1 of Bacteriovoracaceae bacterium. Taxonomy (GTDB): domain Bacteria; phylum Bdellovibrionota; class Bacteriovoracia; order Bacteriovoracales; family Bacteriovoracaceae; genus M0603. The sequence goes on along the minus strand of JAGSHI010000032.1, from coordinate 1,472 downwards.
TTCATTATATCCGTATTAAAAAGTTCTTTCTTGTCATGCCAATGGTGTTTTCTGTTTAAACATAGAATCTCATCACAATGTTTAATAACTTGATTAATGTTATGATCAACGAGAATGATCGAGCACTCAGTCTCTTCTTGAATTGTATTCATTAAGTTTAGTAGTTGGTCCTGACCTGTTGAATCTAAACCTTTTGTCGGTTCATCGAGAAGTAGAACACTTGGTCTTCTAATTAAGGCCTTAGCTAAAAGTACCCTTTGAAGTTGACCACCTGATAGTTCTTTTATTAAGGAATCTTTTAATTTCGTTAAACCTAACTTTTCTAAAAGTTTTGAAAGCTCTCTTTTGTTCACTTTATCGGGAAGGTTCCCGAAGATAATCATGTCTTTTACAGTTATAGGTAGTGAAGTATTAACAGTGTCCCTTTGTGGAACGTAGGATAAACGTAACTCTTTATGAAAATTCTTAGAAATTTCTTTTCCATTCCATACAATTTCTCCTTCCTGAATGGGGATTAGCCCGGCGATGATTCTAAGGAGAGTTGTTTTTCCTCCTCCGTTAGGGCCAATGATCCCTAATAGAGTATTGCTTTGAAGCTGAAATGAAACATTAGAAAGGATCAAATCATTTTCTGAGTACTGGTAAGATAAATTTTTAACTTCTAATATGTTTTTCATTATTCTTTAAGAAATGTGTTTAGTGTTTTTAGAATACTACCTGTTTTTTGCTTTGTTAACCCTGTCGTATTTATCCTTAATACTTTGTGATTTTTTGAAATTAATCTTTCAAGTGATGGTGGATGATGAAATTGAGTTTCTATAATCCAATGAACAGATGACGATTTTTTTACTTCTTTTACAAGCTTTTTCATTTGAGATGGAGTCATTTCGTGGTGATCGTCATGAACATTAATAAGTAAAACGTTCGAACTCGTAGACTTTAACCAGGGAAGAAGCGCATCGTGTGTAATCACTATTGTAGAATCTAGTTTATCTAGTGATTTGAAATTTGTGCAATATAAAGATGAAGGGGCCTTTAATTTGTAATTAAATTTTTCAAAATGACTTCTCAGTTGTTTTTCGACTTCACACAATAAGACAGGATGAAGCCAAAAGTGGGCCACTTGGTTTGGACTTCCAAGAGTTTTCATCTTTTTATTTAGTTTTACTCTGAATGATTTTACATTTTTACTCTCATAACTCTTAAACCAAGGTTCAATCTCAATCGCTGAAAATAGGGTCCCTTCTGATTTCTTTAGAGTCTTATAAACATTGATTGGGGGAGAGAAGTGATGAGGATTAATGCTTTCTAAACCTTTTAGAAGCTTAAATCGAGGGGCATTTTGAGTGTGAAAAAGCTCACTCGCTAAATTACATAACTGTGGGTGAGTTCAAAGAAATTTCTCTTTTGCATAAGAGTTACTGGCATAACTAGAGATAAGTAATATCAGGACCGTAATAAGAAATTTCATT
>JAGSHI010000026.1 GCA_023954635.1 Bacteriovoracaceae bacterium | reverse complement strand
GAGTTATTGTTGGAGAGCTTCAGAGAATTGCATCTCACTTAATGTTTTTTGGTGTTTATGCAATTGATCTCGGTGCCTTTTCCCCATTCCTCTATGCTTTTCAAGATAGAGAATTCCTTCTACGAATTTTTGAAGAACTTTCAGGAGCAAGGCTACTTTATAACTACATTTGGTTAGGTGGTGTTTGGAATGACATTACAGACGAGCAACTTAAGAGAATTGAAAATTTTCTTGGTGAGCTAGAAGAAAATATGAAGAAGTATCACTCTCTTGTTGGTGAAAATCATATCTTCGTAGGTAGAACGGCAAATGTTGGAGTCATGGATAAAGATCTTTGTTACCAATACGGAGCTACTGGAGCAGTTCTTAGAGGAGCTGGTGTTGATTGGGATTTAAGAAAAAATAGACCTTATTCAATATACGAAGAGTTTGACTTCGATGTTATTACAGGAAATGGAGAGAAGGGAACTCTTGGAGACGCTTGGGATAGATATCACGTAAGAGTGAGAGAAATCGGAGAGTCCATAAAAATAGTTAGACAAGCTCTTGAGGGAATAGAAGAGGGACCAATTATTGGAAAAGTTTCCAAGGTTCTAAAAGTTCCTGCTGGAGAAATCTATATGAGAACTGAGTGCCCAAGAGGTGAACTTGGTTACCATTTAATTTCAGATGGAGGTAAAACTCCTTATAGACTTAAAGTTAAATCATCATGTCTTACTCACACATCAATGCTTGGTGAAGTTGGTAGAGGGCAAATGATTGCTGACTTTGTAGCAACAATCGGAAGTATTGATATTGTTCTTGGAGAGGTGGATAGATAATGGAAGCATCAACACCAGTACAACAAAGAGAAGATAAACTAACTGTAGGAAAATGGTTCTGGAATATTTGGAAAGGTATTTCAACTGCAGTGAAAGGAATGTCGATAACGTTTAAATACGTTTACGGCGTAAAGCCTGTGACAATTGAATATCCGGAGGTGAGAGAAGAGCTCCCCGCTAATTCAAGACACAGACTTTACAACGATGTTCAAAACTGTATTTCTTGTTACCAGTGTGCGACAGCATGTCCTGTTGATTGTATTTATATTACTGCAGAGAGAAGAGAAAAAGATGCTCCTGCTATAAAGACTGATGGAGGCACGGCCATTAAGCTCGATCTTCATCAATATACAATTGATACAGCACTTTGCTGTTACTGCGGACTTTGTACAGTAGTTTGTCCGACAGAGTGTTTAACTCATACTACTGATTACGAATTTGCATCATATACTCTTGATCAGATGAAGTATGACTACATGACCCCCGAGCTTAAACAGTGGCGGGATAGAATCGTTAAATAACATCATCAGGGGAAGCTTAGTCTTCCCCTTTTTTTATGAAAAAATATATCTTACCCTTTATTTTAGTCTCTCTTTTTGGTCTCTTTATATTTGGGATAACTAACTCTAAAGCAAAATTTAAACCAGGCGATTGTGTAACAATTGCGGCCGGAAGAGTTAACCCTGACAATGATTTAAGGTTTGTTGAGATTATTGGGGTCGATAGAATGCAATATCGAATCTTAGAATATTATCAAAAGAAACAAGTGTGGAATGTTAGTAAACTAAAGTTTTATACAAAGATTCATTTAGACCAATCAAGTTATGAGATTGAATGCTTAACAGAAGTTATTTCTTCTCTAAAACCAAAACTTTAAGATAATCACCCTCTGGAAAGCCTTTTGTTACAGGGCAGTCGTCGCCAAGTGACCATTCATTTTTGATTTCAAAATTCATCTTTGAGCTCTTAATTATTTCCTGAATTTTGCTCTTAAAGCTTTTTCTTGTGACATTATGTGTATTGAGAAAAATGACCAAGGATCCCTTAGTATTAACTAACTTTCCAAGTTTTGGGAGAAGCTTTTCATAATTTTTCACCGCACTCGACATTTTTTTACCATCACTGCTGGCAGAAGGGGGATCACAAATAATCATATCAAAGCTATCTTTGTTCTTAACGAGGTCGGCAATAACTTTATTAACATCTCCTGTAACAGATTTATGTTTAGATTTATCAAAGGAGTCATTGAGCTCAATATTTTTTTCAAGTTGTTTAATATATTTAGGGGATAGGTCTACGGAAGTAACATTTGATACATCTTCCTTTAAGGCCTTGAGACTAAAAGCACCGGTATAGCAGTATAAGTTTAATAGTGAATCGCACTCTTTTATCTTGTTTGTTAACTTCTCTCTTATTGAGGCAGCATCTGTATAGACCCCCGGGTCGTGAGCACGACCAGGATGAACTTCCATTTTTATGCCTTCTTCGTCTATGACAGTACTTTCAACTTGGCCTTTCTTATCCACTCTTCGACATTTACTTTTTGCATTTGGATATCTTTCCTGAATGAGGAGTTGTCCAGATAGATCAAATTCCTTCATAACTTTTCTGAAGATACTTAAGAGAATCTTTTCAATATCAACCCAAAATCGTGCGTAATATTGAATAAGATATGTATCTCCAAACTTTTGTATAAAAAGCCCTGGAAGAAAATCTCCTTCTCCAAAGACTAGATATAAATTGTCTCTTGAAGAATAGTAAGTAGATTGAGTTCGTTTTCGAAAAGCATTTTGAAGTCTTTGGTAGAGTTCGTCTCTAAAGTTTTTTACGGCCTCTACAAAAGGGGGTTTTAGAGTCCATGCTCTGGCCTTTACTTTTGGATGGTTTGGATCATGCAGTAAAAGAGCAGTTTCGTTTGAATTTCTATCGGTACCAATTATGAATAGGCGGTGTCTTGGAAAAAGCTCTGTGAACTTATCTTTTGTGGTCCAAGGGTGTCCTTTTCGCAAATGTTTTAATGTAGCAGGATGAAGTTCGACTCTAGGGAAAGGTCTTTCAAATATATTATTCATATTTTGGGTCAAGCCCGTGAAGTTCTTCAACAGCGTCTTCAAGGAGGACGACCAGTTGTTTTGTTAATACAAACGGGTCATCTAACTCAACAATGTTAAAAGATTTAACCAATTGTTTTAGCTCTTCAGAGATGGGTGCAAAAGGGTCTAAATTCGAACAAATGAAATTGAGTTTTTCAATTTGCTCTTCTAACTCAGTGATTCGTATTGATTTATCCATTAAAGGATTGGTCTGATTCAAATGTGAAAGATCTTCTTTATCTAGGCTTGTTTTCATCATTTTTTTCTCTCAAATTTGGTACATACCGTCAATCAGGATGGGCCAGATGTGGGTTGTTCCCTTAGTTATATTAATAGTTTTACTTCCTAGTCCATGGGCTGAAAAGCTAAGTGGCTGTATTTATAGGAAGCCTAAGAGAAGAAGGGTTGACCCCTCTTCTGCATATGAAGAGTTCCTTTGGAGCCTTCAAAATGGGGTTATAACACCTCTCCCAGACAGTTCGTTTAAGTTCTATAAGAATCTTTTTAAAGACCTCATTACATTGTTTCGCACGAGTGGTGAGCTAAATAAGGAAGGACTTGGCTCATTGATGCAGTCTCTAGATCAAGACTTCAGGTTTGATATTAAAATCAAAGGCATTAGGAAAAGCTCCTATGCGCAATTCACACTTACAACAATTTTTACCTGGCTATTTATAGTTTCAGGAAAAATTTTATTAGAAGTTGATGTAAACCCATTGGTCATTATTGGAATAGTACTCCTCCAGGTCGGAGGATTTATTCTATTTTTTACCTTTGAAAAAAGAGTTTATAACTCTCTTTTTGGTGCGGTAGATCAACTACTAGAACGAATGGTTCTTTTTAGAAACTATTATCAAACTCCTATGAGTAGTAGAGAAATTCTCAAGCAAAGCAAAATTACTATTTTTGATGACCAAGTAAAATTACCTTGTGAATTCAAGGTCCTATATGACCGCGTCATTCAACTGATAAATGATTGGAAAAACTTAGGTCATAGTATCAAAGATGAGCTTGGAACATATGAGGGCCGGTTAAACTTCCTTCGTGAGAGACAGTTTGAAAATTTTTGTAGGTCTTCAAAAGTGCTACAATTTTTCACCCTTTGTTTGTTTTTTCTCCCTAGTTACTTTATCTTTATCCTCTCTCTTTTTGACGCCTTTTTAATTGAATAAGGACTGTCTCTGTACTACCTTAAATATCCTGAAAGCAATACTACAAAGGGTTTTAAATGAGTACGACCAACGATAAGCAAATCATCTATTCCATGAATAAAGTGGGAAAGGTTTATAAGCAAAAGCATGTCTTAAAAGACATTAGCCTTTCTTATTTTTATGGAGCAAAAATTGGTGTTCTAGGTCTAAATGGATCAGGGAAGTCAACGCTTCTTAGAATTTTAGCCGGAATTGATGATGACCATCTTGGTGAAACTCATATCGCTAAAGGATACTCTGTTGGTTACCTCGAACAAGAGCCAATACTTGATGGAACTAAAACAGTTAAAGAGATTGTTCAAGAAGGTGCTGCCGAAGTCGTTAAGCTTCTTAAAGAGTTTGATGAAGTAAATGAGAAGTTTGCTGAACCGATGAATGACGATGAAATGGACAAGCTTCTTGCTAAACAGGCAAAACTTCAAGATCAACTTGATGCTTCTAATGCTTGGGACTTAGACTCTAGGTTAGAGTTAGCAATGGATGCTTTAAGATGTCCTCCTGGTGATCAAAAAATTGAAGTCCTTTCAGGTGGTGAAAAAAGAAGAGTTGCTCTATGTCGATTACTTCTTAGCGAACCAGATATTTTATTATTAGATGAACCAACTAACCATCTTGATGCAGAAACGGTTTATTGGTTAGAGAGACACCTTCAAAACTATAAAGGAACAGTGATCGCTGTGACCCACGATAGATACTTCCTTGATAATGTTGCAGGTTGGATACTTGAATTAGACAGAGGAATGGGCATTCCATTTCAAGGTAACTATACCGACTGGTTAACAGCAAAGGCGAAACGTTTAGCTACAGAAGAGAAACAAGAAACTAAAAGACAAGAATCTTTGAAGAAAGAACTTGAATGGATTAATGCTTCCCCGAAAGCTAGACAAGCAAAGTCTAAAGCAAGAATTAAAGACTATGAAGAGAGAATGAATTACTCATCTGAAAAACGAAATGAGACAAACGAACTTTGGATTCCACCAGGACCTAGGCTAGGTAATGTAGTAATAGAAGCCGACAATGTTTCAAAAGCTTTTGATGACAAACTTCTTTATGAAAATCTCTCCTTTAAACTTCCTCCTGGTGGTATCGTCGGAATAATTGGTCCAAACGGTGCAGGTAAGACGACACTTTTTAAAATGATGATTGGGACAGAACAACCAACATCTGGGACTTTCAAAGTTGGAGAAACAGTAAAACTTTCTTACGTAGATCAGAGTCGAGAAATGGATCCTGAGAGTACCATTTTTCAACAAGTCGCTGACGGTTTAGATATGCTAAAAATTGGTGGAAAAGAAGTTAACGCCAGAGCTTATATCGGGAAATTTAACTTTTCAGGTGAAGATCAGAAAAAGAAAGTTTCAGAGCTTTCAGGTGGAGAGAGAAATAGAGTTCACCTCGCAAAAATGCTTAAGAGTGAAGGGAATGTGCTTCTTCTCGATGAGCCAACAAATGACTTAGACGTAAATACTTTAAGGGCCCTTGAAGAGGCCTTGATAGACTATCCAGGATGTGCGGTTGTCATTTCTCACGATAGATATTTTTTAGATAGAATTGCAACTCACATATTGGCCTTCGAAGGTGAGTCTGAAACAATTTGGTTTGATGGTAACTTTTCAGAATATGAAGAAGATAAGAAGAAGAGGCTTGGCGAGCAAGCGCTTGTCCCTCATCGAGTGTCATATAAAAAGTTGAAACGTGACTAATGAGTAATCTAACAATTTCAAAATTTGGTGGAAGTAGCGTTAAAAATGCTGAGGCAATGAGACGCTGCTCTCAAATACTCTCTAAAAGACCAGAAAGTAGAGTTGTCATTATTTCAGCTACATATAATACAACTAATGAGCTGGAAGAGATGGCCGGTTTAAGTTTGAAGCAGATTGGCGATGCCAAAAATCATCTTGATAAACTTTTTGATCGTCACCTTGACCTCGCCAAAAGTCTTAATTGCTCTAATGACAGCCTTTCAATGATCAATGAATTAAAATTAGAGGCGAGTGAATTAATAGTTAAGATGAACTCAGAAGGTCATTATAGCCCTGAAGTGATGGATCAGGTTTACAGTCTAGGCGAAAGACTTTCTTCTACAATTTTCTCTAGTTTTTTATCTAACGAACTCAAGAGTAAAGTAATCTATTTTGATATTAGAAAAGTTCTTCATACCGACTCAAGTTTCACTAGGGCCATTCCTAATATAGAGAAGATTAAACTCTCTACATTAGAACATCTAGTTCCTCTTATAGAGGATAATAATATCATTGTTACTCAAGGTTTCGTAGGTTGCTCACTTGATGGAAAAACAACGACTCTTGGGAGAGAAGGGTCTGATTATTCTGCAACATTGTTAGGAGAGGCGCTCAATGCAACTCAAGTTAACATCTGGACAGATGTACCTGGAATTGCAACTGCTGATCCCAAAAAAATGATAAGTGCCAAATTTGTCAAAGAGATGAACTTTGAAGAAGCCTCTGTTTTGGCAAAAAATGGAGCAAAGGTTTTATTTCCTGATACATTGGAACCAATTAAGAGATCAAATTCCACTGTATTCGTTGGTTCGAGTTTAAATCCTGAATTAGGTGGAACCCTAATTAATAGTAAAGTTGAGCCAAGTCGAATGGTTGGAATGGCGAGTGAGTTTAACAGAGTCACAATATCTGGAACAGATATGAGCACACATAAAGAAAAGATTTTAGAGTTTATTGAGTCTTATAACCCAAATATTCTTGCTTCAAACCATAATGAGTTAACACTCGAATTTTCAGATCAACAAGTTGAAGTGGCATTTAGATTACTTCATGGGTTTCTCTTTGAAGAATAAATATTTTCAAATCTAATCTGACCATCTGAAAATCCTATTATCTTACTAATATCCACAACTTTCTTATTTTCAATATGGATAACATAATCAAGATTGCTCGTAATAAGTTTTAAAACTTGTTCGTAGGTAATACTTTTAGACTCTGAATAAAGTTCAAAGAGTAAAGCAACTCTAGAAACGGCATCAATGGATGAATTGGCATGAATAGTACTCATTAGTCCTTTGTGCCCATTATTCATATTCAGTAAGAAGGGGACAACTTCTGCACCTCTCATTTCACCTAGAATAATCCTGTCAGGTCTCATCCTCATGGCGTATTCACAATATTTTTTTAGACTATAAGATTCATCGTCTTTTGAAAGTAAACAAGTGTAGTGGGGAAACTCATTTGTTAATTCTCGTGTATCTTCTAAGATTATCAAATGCTCATCCTGTTTGTTATTGAATAAAGATGATTTTATAAAACTTGTTTTTCCAGAACCAGTGCTGCCTGAGATTAAGATATTCTTTTTTTGATTAATAAGAGAAATTATATATTCACTTGTTTCTTGGTCACTCGTAAAATTACTCAAAGGAAAAGAAGATTTTGAAATTAATCTAAAGAATGCCTTATGAAAAATTCCATCTTGCGCAGAAGAATGAATTAAACTTAATCGAAAGGTTAAGTTTCCAATTTGAGTTTTAAAACTAGCAAATGGCTTTGAATAGTTCCATTCTACACCATTCTTTAAACATTGGGTCTCTAAGCTTAAATTATAATCATTTTGACTTAGGCCGAGGTCAATAGAATTAAATTGGGATTTACCAGCTTGAATAATTTGAACATAATTAGGTCGATGAAAAATAATCTCTTCTAAATCTTCAATGTCAAATAGCTCTAACCTTTTGAAGTGATAAACTTTATTAAACCAACTTAAAAGATTTTCGTCTGTTTCAGATTCTTTGAAGTCTAAGTTGAGTCTATTTAGAGAGTGTTCTAATACATGTTGGTATGAAAAATTTCTTTTATGATTGACTAAACTTCTATATGAAATTTTGAAACAATCGAGAAGTTGCTCTTTGTTATGAGATGCTTTTTTATTCTCTTCATAATCTTTCAACGCGAACATGGGCGAGTATCCTTTGTGTTGTTTTTACATTTTGAGATGATGAAAATAGTTTTCCAAGAACTGGTATGGATGAAAGAACAGGAATCATTTTCTTATCTAATCCTTCATTCTCTATATTAATATCAAATATTTGTATTTTTTCAGAAAGGGGGATGACTAAATTTGAAGATTGTTGGTTTTCTTTCACACCTCCCTTCATAGAAGAGGATGGCCTTGTAAGTCTTACTTTAAATCTACAAAGAAAATTCTTACCTCTTGGGAGAATCGTCGATTTTATTTTTAAACCTGCAAACTTAAATCCTGTTCCTTTGTCCTCTCCTAGATCATAAGGGACCTCAGCTCCCAGTGAAATATCAGCTTCACTTCCTGGAACTAAAACAATACTTGGTTCAGCTACAGTTAACATCCTTCCTTTTATACTCTGCAGGTGTACGTCATTTGTTAAAATGGGGGAGCGTAATCCTTTTTTTATAATGTTTTCGACGTTACTTTGATAATTATCTAATCCGACATTAGTGTTTTCTCCTATCGCCACTTCTAACTTTCTAATGATGAAAGTTAACTTATAATTATGATTTTTACTTTCAATTCCAATATTTCTAAATGAAATTCCAAATTTTTTTGTTAATGATTTTTCAATTGAGATGGATATGTGGTGGGAATAATGACATTCGATATTTAAATAACGAGTAGAGCATTCAATACTATCGATAAATAAATCTAGAAATTGTTTATATATATCTGAAAATATAAGTGACTTTAAGTTCCTTGATATAGTGGCCTTGATTACGAGCTGTTTTTTATTTTCTTTATATATTTCTTTTAACTTTTGAAATGTAGGAAGATCAGATATTTCACCCGAGACCTCAAGAATTGGACCCATGAGTTTAATATGGAGACCCATTTGCTCTAAACTTTCTCCGAGCTGAAGTATTTTTAGTTGTCTTCTTTTTTCAAGAACGTAAACCCTATAAACTCTTTTATACTTTTTTGGACCCCAGAGAATTATTTCTGAGTAGCCAATTTTATGGCCCTTAATGAGCAATGTGTCTGTTTTGGACTTTAGTTTATGACTCAGTGTGTCCTTGTTTGTTATAGAGTACTTTGTCATCGCCTTGAATGGGAGTTCCTTATGTTCCCCTTTGGAGAGAAGGATTGTCGTTTTTTCAGGTACTTGTAGTGTTGCAAAGGAGGAGCTGATCGGACAAACAGTTGAAAAGAGGATAAACATTTTGACAGCTGAAGGCCTTCTGGGTAAAACGTTCTTTCTAATACTGATTAAAGCTGTTGAAGTTGAAAAATGGAGTCGATGTATGGTTTCAAATACACGTGTAACAAAGAATAAAAGATCTGCAAAAAGAGTAAAAGCTGGTAAAAAAAGAAAGGCTGCAAACAACAATAAGGGAACTACTCCTAAGTTTGCTATCCATCTAGAAAAATAATCCATCTTTAATATCCTTATATATGTCAGAAGTCTCATTTTGAGATTTCTGATGTCTTATTTAATTCTTTAAAAATTTGATTTAATATTTTTGTGTTTGAATATGCGACATCAGTATCACCTCTCTTTGAGATACAGAGATGAAGTAGCGAGTCTTTATCTGGTATACACTTATTAGTTAATCTTTTTACAGTATATCCCTTTGTAAAAGTCTCTCTTTTATTCATGAAGGTGATAACCGAGTTTATTTTGAGTTCCTGAGACTTCGGGCCTGAAACAATAAATAAGTCTCTCGCAAATACAGAGTTAACCAAAAAAAAGATATTAAAAAATAACTTCATAGCTTCTCCTCTTTAGTCGTGATTGATGTCTACTTTCTAGATGTGGGTAAAGCTTAATTTTCAAAGATGAATGAAGAGGAAGTTTACTAATTTGATCTTTAGGAATCTCTAGTCTTGCACGATAACTACCATCCAATGATGTCTTATCTATTTCAAGGCCATGCAGTTTAGCCTTTTTAATTGTTGGTAATTTCATTTCTCCGCTATAGAGATCTACCTCAAGAGGGAAAGAGGTCTCACTCTCGTCGACAAAAGATAAAACTGGAAGGATTACTTTCTTATGTGTTGATGATAAAGAGTACCAAAGCACTTTTGTGTTTTCGTTATTTTTGTCATTAGTCGGTAACATATCAAAGAGGATAAAAGTTGTTATAAGAATTATTAGTCCTCCGATTTTTAATCGATAGGCTTTTCTTATTTTATCTATTCTTTTTTGAATTTTGTCTTCAATTGAAACTGTTCCACTTATTTGTGAAGTCTTTAATTTGCTTCTCATGTTCTAACTCCAAGTGCTTGTGTATTTTTAAGTATGAAAAGAAAATGCCTAGGATGAGGGATGTCCAACAAACAAATTCCAAAGATGAGAAGCCTGACTGAGTTCTCTTTGGACCTTTATTTTCCGTAAACCCTTTTCTTCTCGGGTTAATAGGAAAGAATCGATGACTTTTTTCTTGTAGGTGATATGAAATCTTGTCTTCCATTTTGATATCCACATTATTGTACCTTTTACTTTGCTACGTCTTGGCAGAACCCGTAGTTTTGTTTTAATGATTAGCTTATAACCTAATTGAACTTTGGATATCGAGTTGCAATAGCTTTTAGACATTATTTTTTTCAAGTATGAAACATGGGTTATATTTTGAATGAGTTGAGCCGCTTTTTTTGCCATTCTGCCCTTTGCAGCTGTTGCTGGTATTAATGATGCAACATGAGCAACTTCAATTGCTTTATTTCCGAGGTCAATTTTTCTTATATATTTATTAGATTGAATGACATAATTCTTCAGACACAAAAGAGCATTAGAATGATGTAGAAATTCCTTATTAATCTTGATTTCTTTTATAATAAGTAAAATGACAATAGATAATGTCATCAGGCAAAAAGTAAGGCCAAACATTGTTAAACTACCTCTTTGACTTACTAAGGGGAGAAGCTTGGAGAAAAAGTTTTTTTTCTCCTTTTGAGATGAGGGTTTTAATGTCCTTAGATTCATAAATAAAAACCTTCTCGCATTTGCTATAAACCCTTCTCTTATCTTTTGAATCCACAAGGTTTTTTAAAAATGCATCTGCCATGGTCTTTCGTTGAGTGAATTGACATGTGATTTCACGACTTAGTTGAAATAAACTAAAAGTAGTGAGAATGATTAAGCTACTCAGAAAAATGACAGAGACAAAATTCAACTCTATCTAACCCTAATATTGTCGACTATTTCAGATTTCATGAATTTAACTCTTGTATTGACTACATCACCAAATTTTTTAACAGCACCAAGGCAAAATATTCCTATAAGACTGGCGAGAATCACGTACTCCATAACTCCTTGTCCTTTTTCATTTTTAAGTACATTTTTTAATTTTGCTTTCATTTTGATTTCTCCTTGTGACGCAATCGCTTACAGCAAAGGGGAGAGCACAATTTCTTGATTAGTTGATCGTATAAGTCAAAATAATTACTACAGATTTTCAAAACAGGATTCAAAAATCAAAAAGTGGAGATAAATTCCTGATAAAAAAGGAGATTGCAGGATTTTAGGGAGATGTTTAAAATTAATGTATGGATGAAAAAACAAAGCTTTATGTGTTCGAGAAAAAAGAGGTCGCACTGATCTTCATCTTTATGATCTTGATCGCGGTTACCTCTTTTATGTTTGGTGTGAGGGTAGGAAAAAACTATTCTTATCAAGCATCAGGTTTCACTACTGAAGATAAAGAAAAAGTAGATCTTCTTTCTGGACAAGAAGAAATGGTGAATCAAGTTGTTAAAGAGCGTACCGATGGAAAAGAAAAAGATGTTACTCCTGAGCAACTTAAAGAAAAAATGCATGAAACGCTAAAAGCCAAAATCATGGATGAACTTAACAAAGAGGAGAGACCAAAAGTTGATGCTCCTGTTGTAAAAGAGAAACCTGTTGATAGCACCAAGCCTTTGGAGAATAGAGACCTGATTGAGGATTCGTCTTCAACAGCACCACAGCCTAATTCAGGTCAGGACAGTTATACTGGTAAATTTACGATACAGTTAAGTTCACATAGAAGTCGAAAAGAGGCCTCAGAATTTGCAGGGGGTTTTACTATTAGGGGATATGATCCCATCATAAATGAAGTTCAATTATCAGGCCGAGGTACTTGGTACCGAGTTAGTCTTGGTGTCTTCGATACTGCTAACCAGGCCAAAAACTATATTGCCAAAGAAAAAGAACTCTTTCAGGGCCAAGATTACGTCATAGGGCGCTTTGATTAATTCCTGACCACATGTTTTAATGTCTACCTACAAAGGATTGGATATGACCCAAGATGTTGGTGACGCAAAGCTTTATTGTGTAATTATGGCAGGTGGAAGAGGGACAAGATTTTGGCCAGAGTCTACTTCAAAAAAACCTAAACAATACCTATCTTTAGTCAGTGATAAATCTTTGCTTGAAGAGACTGCCCTTCGATTTGAAGGGTTAATTGATTCGTCTCATCGCTATGTTGTAACTGTAAAAGAACAAGAGATATTGGCTAAAGAATGTGCAAAGAAACATCTTGCTGAAAATGGGTTTATTTATGAACCGTCTGGAAGAAATACTGCTCCTTGCATTCTTCTTTCAATGGCAATGCTAGAGTCACAAGGCGTGAAGGACGAAGATGTCGTTGCAATTGTTCCTTCTGATCATGTCATATTAAATAAAGTAGGCTTTCAAAAAACTGTTCAAGAGGCCTACGAACTTGCCGCCACAAAAAAGTCTATTGTTACAATTGGAATCACTCCTAATTTTCCTCATACCGGTTACGGTTATGTAAAGAAAGGGGAGTCTGTTAATGATACTTCTTTTAACGTTGAAAAATTTGTTGAGAAGCCCGACTTTGAAACAGCTAAAGAATATTTAAGTTCTGGCCAATATTTCTGGAATGCTGGAATGTTTGTTTCCAGTCTGGCCACTTTAAAAGAAGAGTTTAAGGAACATGCACCAGATATGTTTGATTCTTATCAGAGTCTAGTTGACTCCTCCAATGATTTTGAAAAATTAACTTCACTGTATGGTGAGCTGAGAAAAGAATCTATAGATTATGCCATTATGGAGAAGTCAAAAAGAGTTCTCGTTAAAGCTGCCGAGTTTGACTGGAATGATTTGGGAAGTTGGGATGCTCTTGAAGCTGTTGTGGAAAAGAAAGGTGGAAATACACTGGTTGGAAACAATGGAGAGTTCACAATGTCTGCTGAAGGAAATATAGTGTACGCCCCTGGGAAATTTGTTTCATTGATTGATGTTAAAGATCTAATCGTCGTTTCTAATGAGAAAACTTTAATGGTTCTTCCAAAATCGGAATCTCAAAAAGTTAAAAAGATTGTAGAGTCCTTAAGTGAAGGACCCTGGGCAGATGAACTTCTTTAGTTTGGAACTGGGTAGATTTCAAGACTTCTCTTGAAAACTTTTTCTACATTTCCAAGATATGTTTTCTTGATCTCGTCAAAAGTAGGTCTTGGAAGATCGACACTGATGTCTTTCTCTCTTAAAAGTTTCATCATAGTATCGTAAAAAACATCCATTGATTTTTCTTTGCTACCTTCAAATGAAGCTTCTTGCATAACCATATAAAGGTCTTCTCTTCTGAAGTCTGATCCTGAAATAAGAAGGTGTAGATAATAAGACGAGAGATAAGTGAAATTTTCCTTTACTCGATTCTCTATAACATCTTGATGAAATTCTAATCGATCAACTGTTCCTGCAAGTCTTGCAAGTGAATACTGAAGAATACCTAAGTGATCTGGAAGATACATACGCTCAGTTGAAGAATGTGAAATATCTCTTTCGTGCCAGAGAATAACATTTTCTTGTGCCACTATTGCATGAGACCTAAGCATTCTTGCCATACCTGTAAGATTTTCTCCACTGATAGGGTTTTTCTTATGAGGCATTATTGAAGAACCTTTTTGTCCTTTAGTAAATCCCTCGTGGAGTTCATTAACGTCACTTCTATGAAGGTGTCTGATTTCAACAGACAATCTTTCTATTGCACAGCCAATGAGTGCCCCAAGATTAACAAGTTTGGCAATTCTATCTCTTGGGATCACTTGGGTTGAGACGGGTTCAACTTTTACACCAAGTGAGTCAGCAGCATCTTTTTCATACTCAGGAGTCATAATTGTATAGTTACCTACAGCTCCACTGAATTGGATTGTTAACTCCGTATTGTAGAAGTCTTCTAGTTCTTGAAACCTTCTGGCGAATTCATTGTAATGACCTAAAAGTTTTTGCCCGAAGCTCATAGGCTCTGCATACATTCCGTGGCTTCTTCCTAGGCAGGCCACATTTTTCATTTCTTCTGCTCTCTTATAAAGAGAGTTTAACAAAGTTTTAAATGTTGGAATGATAACTTCAAGAGAATCTTTTATTTGTAAAGTTAGTGCACTATCAATGACATCTGAACTGGTCACTCCGTAATGGAAATACTTTGCGACCTCTGGCTCAAGATTTTCAGTAATTGAAGTACAAAATGCGATGACATCATGTTTTACAGTTTGCTCTATCTCATCAATTCTTTCGGGGTTAATGACTGCATCTTTTTCTACTTTTGCAGAGATTCCTTCTGGCACTTTAGACCCTTCCATTGCTTTTAAAATGGCGAGTTCTACTTTTAAATATGTTGAAAATTTATATTGGTCTGTCCAGATCGTAGAGATCTCTTTTCTGTCGTAACGTGGGATCATAAGAAGTCCTTGGCTAGTAGTAGAAAGTTAAATCTAGACCAAAGGATAACCAGGTGAGGAGTAGGCTTCTACCAGCGCTCCCTTCTGTATCGAATTCCTTGGCCTTCTTTACATGGGCCAAGTTATAACTCATTTTCCATCCAAAGTGAAAGGCTTCAGAGGTTCTTTTGTGAATCCCGAAGTCTGCCTTAATTCCTGGTCCGGCAAATTTCTCACTGCGAAAATTTTCATCAAATTGGTTGTAAGTAAGACTTGCTGCGATTGTTTCGTAGAGAGTATCTATCGCCACAAGATGGCGAATATACTTTGTTCTAAACCCTAGTCCGACGCCAAGGACTAAGAGTCCTGCACTCTCTTCAAGAAACTCTTGGCTTGTGCTTCCAAGAGAAGGGTTGTTCTCTGTAAGTTCTTGGAATTCTCCAGAGATTTTTGCAATTGAGAAATCTAGCCAGCCGAAGTCCCTTTTTGTTCCATATATAAACTCAAATGTAGAAATCGAGGCAATATCTTTTACGTCACTATTGAAGTGATAAAGGAAACTATATTTCGATTGGTCATTTTTAATATTGTAGGCTTCTCTTAAAAGGCCAGTCGCCGCGTCTCTTTCTCTTGTGAGGAGTTCGTCATTATCCTCACTCGTTTCTTCAAATCTCTCTCCGACATATTGTGCATAAGAAATATTTATTGAGAGAAAGAAAAATAAGGCTAAAAATATTTTCATTTTCCTTTCTCCTTTATGGCAAGGTCTTCAAAGTTTTCCCCTGGAAAATCTTCTAATCCCATTGTGTTCACTAAATTAACTTTTTCTTTTAAGTGTAAAAATTTTGTTAATTCATAGAGGACATCAGTTTCAGTCATTTCTATAAGTGACTGACGAAAATCTTGAAAGTTTCCTTTCTTACTTAGGTAATCTTCCAATGAAGTATCAAACATTTTTTGAAGAGAAACTGTTCTTGCTCCAAGGACTTTCATCTCATTTTGAATTTGTTCAAGTCCATGATAGTAACCACGCACATCAGACTCAGCACAATGCTTGGCTTGTTCAAGTTTTTTAGTACTGATGAGTTTATCAATATGAGAAAGTCTTGTTTTCCTAGAGTTGAAAAGGCCTCCTGATCCACTAATCGTCCAAGTTGCATTTACTGTTGCAACTAGTTCTATATCAGTATCATTTGCTGTTCCAGCTGCTGAAGAGCCTGTGCCATACCTTGTGGCCCAAGCTGATCTCCCAAAAGTATGAGTGTAAGCACCAAGGTTCATTGTGAACTTTGGAAGAGGGAGGTTGTCTCTTTTTGTGATATCTAAATTTCGGTTAGAAATGTGAAGACCTACTCTTGAGTCTTTAACATCGGTATTTTCTTTTTTAGCAATCTTTGTTGCTTCTTCTAGAGTTGTTTTGACTGGTAAGTATTTAAGTCTTTCTCTGAAAAGATACCTTGTTCCTGCAGGGTCTTTGAGGACTTTTGCAAGGGATTCATCGGCTTTTGAAGTATTGAGTCTTGATTCATAAAACTCATTTTGGGCCCTAAGGTACTCACTTCTTGCTTGATAATATTCTCTTTTGCTTACTTTTTTTAATGTGACTTTTTCTCTATTCATACTGTAGAGGAAAGAAGCATGTCGAAGCTGACTCTTTTTGATTTTTTCGACTTGTCGATAGTAAATGGTTTCAAAATATTTTGTGATTATTTCGTGTCTGAGGTCTCGCTTTTTTTCATCGAGTTGCTGTTTACCTCTTTGGTATGTTTCTTTTGTGTTTAAGAAAGCTAAATAATCTTTTCCCCAGTTGAAAACAGTATAATCTTCTATATCAAGACTAAGTGTTCCTGAAGGTAAGTTAGATGATTTAACAGGTTCTGTGTCACCATCTCGAAGAGTTCCAACTCTTTGAGTACTAGAAGCAAGGTTTAATGAAATTGTTGGATACCAGAAAGCTTGCTCTGAGTCTCTCCAATTGAGTTCTAATTGCTCGGTTTCAATTTTTCTGATTTGTTGATCAAAGTTTTCTCTTAGGCCTTGTTCTAAAGCGTCATTGAGAGTTAAGCTTTTGAAGTTATCATCAAACTTAAATGAGTTCATTCTTTCTTGAACAAATAAGGCGTTCTTGTCCGACTCTTGGGAAAAGACTCCCAAACTAGAAAGTAGTGTCACTGAAAAAAATAGAATTTTGGAGATTTGTGTGCGTCTTCCAAACATCTCAATATACATATTCAAAAATTGTAGACTAATGAATTTGGAGTGGAAAGAAGAATCTCTTTTATTGTAAAAGTAGATTAGGACAACCTGTCCGAACAAGGTCTTCCTCAGCATTGAGGATTTTTTGAAGGGCCAGTTCCATCTCATATCTCAATCGAATGCCCGTTTTATTCATTTTATTATAGAATTCTGGATCCTCTTTAATATCTACTAATCTTAAGACTTTCATGTTTCTAGCGATCAAACTTTGAAGTCTCTGCTTGTGGTGGACCTTCTTACGTCTTCGTTTGTTTAACTCGTTGCATCTTAATGAAAGAACATTGGCCTCAATTAAAGTAGAGCGAAAATCATCAATTTCTTCTATAAATTGTGTGGCGTGACACGTTCCGCCCCAAAGGCCGACAAAAATCATCGAAAATAAGAGAAAGGGTTGAAATCTCATTTCTAAATTTTATCATAGCTTTTCAATGGCCCTTTCTGAGTGATAGATTCTACCGATACAAACCCCCTCAAAGAGGAGCCACTGTGGAAGTGAAAAGGGCCTTGGTTTTGATACCCGCCCGTTACGCTTCATCTCGGTTTCCTGGAAAGCCATTAGCGCAAATCCAAGGAAAATCGATGATTCAAAGGGTCTATGAAAACTGTTCAAAGGCCCAGGGCTTCGCACCCTCAAATTTCAAGTTAGAGCTAGAAGTCGCTGTCGTTACTGATGATGATCGTATTGAAAAGCATGTCAAAGAGTTTGGAAATGTTGTTCGTGTTGATGACGATGTAACGAGTGGAACACTTCGAATTGAACTCGCTTATAAGAGATATTTCTCTAAAGACAATTTTGATTATGTTGTTAATGTTCAAGGTGACGAGCCTCTTTTGACTGGAGAGGAGTTAACTAGGCTTCTAGAGTTTCACTATGCTGCAGATTATGACATCACAACTGTAGTTCGTTCGATGAGTGGATTTGATACTGAATTTAAAGATCCCAATAAAGTTAAGGCCATCTATTCTCCAGTAACAGGAGCTTGCCATTTTTTTACAAGAGCAGCAGTTCCTCACGATAGAGATGATCATGAATTAAAGGAATGGTTTCTTCATATCGGAGTTTATTCTTATAAAACGCAAGCTCTCATTGATTATTGCGAGAGTCCTGAAACATACTATGAAAAAGTTGAAAAATTAGAACAGCTCCGGGCCATTGAACACGGTTTGTCGATTGGCGCCATTCAAACGCAAGCCACCTTGATGGGGGTTGATACACCAGAAGACCTTAAAATACTTGAAGGAGTATTAAGTGAAACGAAATAATCCAAAATCGTCTAAGAAATTTATTTTTATTACTGGCGGGGTTGCTTCATCCCTCGGTAAAGGCCTGGCCGCTGCAAGTATTGGTTCTTTACTTGAAAGGCGAGGAGTCAAAATAAACATGTTGAAAATGGATCCCTATATTAATGTCGATCCAGGGACAATGAGTCCTACACAACATGGAGAAGTTTTTGTTACTGACGATGGAGCCGAAACAGACTTGGACCTTGGACACTATGAAAGGTTTACTTCTCTTACTCTTTCAAGAGAATCAAACTTCACAACAGGTCAGGTTTATTTACGTGTTATTGAAAACGAGAGAGAAGGAAAATATTTAGGAAAAACAGTTCAGGTTGTCCCGCATATTACCAATGAAATTAAAAGAAGAATTCACGTTGCCGCAGAAGGGGCGGATCTTCTCATAGGAGAGATCGGAGGAACCGTAGGAGATATTGAATCTCTTCCTTACGTAGAGTCAATTAGGCAATTTGCTCAGGATGTTGGTCCTGAAAATGTTCTTTTTGTTCATTTAGTTCTTCTTCCTTGGATCAATGCTGCTGGTGAACTTAAAACAAAGCCAGCGCAACACTCAGTAAAAGAATTAAGATCTCTAGGTCTTTTTCCAAATATGATTATTTGTCGATCCGATAGAGAGATAGAACAAGAACTCTTAGATAAACTTTCACTCTTTTGTAATGTTTCTAAAGAACATGTCTTTCATTCAATTGATGTTGACTCTATTTATAAAGTTCCACTTAAGTTTCATCAACAAGGGCTTGATGAAAAGGTAACTGAACTTCTAGGTATGTGGACAGCGAGACCGAACATTCAAGATCTTGAAAAGGTTGTTTACAACTGGGAACATCCTCTAAGGGAAGTCAAGATAGGTGTTGTAGGAAAATATACTGAACTTACTGAGTCTTATAAATCATTAGATGAAGCTCTTCAGCATGGGGCTATTGAAAATCAGCTTAAACTAACTACTGTCTTCATTGATGCTGAAGAACTTATTGAAGATGATAGAAGAGAAGAACTTTTATCAGATGTCCATGGGATTCTTGTTCCTGGGGGATTTGGAGAAAGAGGAACAGAAGGAAAAATTAAGGCCATTCAATTTGCCAGAGAAAATAAAGTTCCATTTTTTGGAATATGTTTAGGTATGCAACTAGCGATGATTGAATTTGCTAGAAATATTGCAGGTCTTAAGGAAGCGACTTCTGCCGAATTTAGTGAAGAGGGTGAGCATGTTGTTCACTATATGCCAGGTCAATCAAGAGAGGGCTCTAAAGGTGGGTCAATGCGACTTGGAGCTTACGATTGCCAATTACAAAAAGGAACTCTTGTTCAAAAAATCTATGGAACTAAAGAGATCAGTGAGAGGCATCGTCACAGACTTGAAGTAAACAATGAATATATTAATAAAATAAAAGCAAATGGAATGGTTATCTCTGGAGTAAATGAAAAACTTAATTTAGTTGAAGTGGTTGAACTTGAAGATCATCCTCACTTTATTGCTTGTCAGTATCATCCAGAATTTAAGTCTAGACCTTATGAACCACATCCATTGTTTAAGACATTCATCGAAGCAGCTGACAAAGAAAGGAAAGAGTAATGGCATTGTTAGATTTTTATATTGGTCCATGTGTTCTTGAGAGCGAAGATCTTGCTCTTGGGATTGCTACAAAAGTAAAAGCAGATCTTGAAGAATTTGGTTCAGATATTTCACTAACTTTTAAAGGTAGTTTTGATAAAGCCAATCGAACGAGTATTAATAGTTATCGAGGACCTGGAATAGAAGAAGGACTCCGAATCTTAGAAAAAGTTCGTTCTGTTACTGGGCTTCCTGTTCTTACTGACTTTCATACTCCAGATCAGGCCGATACGGTTGCAAGTGTCGTGGATGTTTTACAAATTCCAGCTTTTCTCTGTCGGCAAACTGATATGATCGTTGCGGGAGCAGAAGCTGCGAAAAAGCATGGAAGAATTTTAAAGATTAAAAAAGGTCAATTTCTTGCTCCTTGGGATGCTGGAAACATAGTCGAAAAGGCCTCTAGTATCCTTCCTAAAGATCAAATTCTTCTAACTGAAAGGGGAACTTCTTTTGGATACAATAATATGGTTGTTGATATGGCCTCTTTTAAAATAATGAAAGAGTTTGGTGTTAAAACTGTTCACGATGCTACTCATTGTGTTCAAAAGCCTGGTGGTCTTGGAAGTGCGACAGGTGGAAAGAGAGATCAGATTCTTGTCTTGGCCCGTGCCGCTGTCGCTGCTGGGGCTGACGGTGTGTTTATTGAAGCTCATCCAGATCCAGAAAAAGCATTAAGTGATGCAACGACCTGTTTAGATGTTTTAAAAGTTAAAGAGATTGTTGGAAGTCTTCTAAAGATTAAAAAGGCAATAAACTAATGCGAGACCTTCGAGAAGTTGCAAATAAATTCAAAGGTAAGCTTAGCAAAATTAAATGTGTGGCCTTTGATAATGATGGAATATTAACAACTGGACATGTCAGGTTTGATAGTGAAGAAATGGGATGGAATCGCTCATTCCACACTTCTGATGGTTATGGACTTCTAGTTCTCAAAAGGGCCGGCTTAAAAGTTGGAGTCATCTCTGGGGGAAAGAGCATTGGTCTTTCTAAAAGATTTGAAGAAAACCTAGATCTTGATTTCACTTTTTTTGGTGATGAAGATAAAAGGGTGGCGTATACGAAACTTCTAGATATGGGATTTAAAGATGAAGAAATCCTTTATATGGGTGATGAGTTTTTTGACCTTCCTTTATTAAAGCGCTGTGGTTTTTCGGCCACTGTTCCTCACGCTTCTCATGAAATTCAAGAGGGTGTTGATTATGTGACTGAGAGACAGGCTGGGTTTGCAGCTGCCAGGGAAGTCATAGACATACTTCGGTATGCTCAAGGAATAACACCGCAGATTCCTGATTTTGATTCATAGAGAGAAGTAGAATGGTCAAGCAAGATAAAACAAAAATGAAAGCTTTGTTGGAAGATCAGCATGATTTTCCCTGCTCCTTCACCTTTAAGTTTGTCGTGCCCGCTGATAAAATTGATACATTGGAAAATCTGGTTAAAGAGGGAAACAAATCAAAACGACCTTCGAAGTCTGGAAAGTACATAAGTCTAACAGTGGTGATGGATGTAAAGTCGAGTGACCATATTTTAGAAGTGTACGATTCGGTAAGTGGAGTGGAAGGTCTTATTTCTCTTTGATTAAATGAAACAAGGATGTGTTCATGTCAAACGATACTGCTCTCGTTGTTGGTGCCGGAGCTTTTGGTACTTCAATTGCTTCTATTCTCGCTAATAATTTCAAAAAAGTTATTCTCAAGGTCAGGTCAAAAGATGTTTATATGCACATCAAAAATGATGGTGAAAATACTGTCTATCTTCCAGGCATCAAACTTGCAAAAAATATAGATGCAGCACTGACTTGGGAAGAATTAGATGAGCAAATGGATGGTAGGGAACTTGGACTAATTGTTTCAGGACTACCAACAGCAGGGATTGCAGCATTTTTTACAGAAAATCATGATCGGTTTCAAAAATATTTTGATAAAGGTGTACCACTTGTTTCACTATCAAAGGGTATTGACCCTGAAACTCTAGAGCTTGCTGACGATAGATTTTTCGATATGTTTCCAAATCATCGAGAGATTTTTACATTTCTGTCAGGACCTTCATTTGCAAAAGAAATTATGCAAGAGCAAATTACTCTTTGTACATTAGCAGGTCGATCCAGAAGGGTTTTAACAAGTGTTTCAAAAATGCTTGAGTGTCCATATTTTAAAGTTCTCCCTAGCTATGATGTGAAAGGCGTGCTTCTTGGTGGAGCACTCAAAAATATTTTGGCGATTGCTGGTGGAATAATTGAAGGTCTTGGTTACAATCACAATACTCGTGCAGCCATGATTACTCGTGGGATTGCTGAGATGTTACGTTTTGGGTTGGTCTATAATGCACGTCCAGAAACATTTTATGGTCTCTCTGGGATGGGGGATTTAATTCTAACCACAACTGGGGATCTTTCTCGAAATAAAACTTTTGGTTTGGAGATTGCGAAAGGTCGTTCCCCTGAAGAAATCATTAGTAGTCAAAGAACTGTAGTTGAAGGTTATAAAACGGCAATGGCGGTTCACCGTGTGATCGAAAAGTATGATGTGCGTGCTCGAATTTTTGATGGGCTTTATAGTGTTCTTTATGAGGGTGCTAATCCTAAAAAAGTTATTGAAAAAATGATGCAGGTTCCGAGTAAGTTTGAGTTGGAATAAAGTTAATTATTTTCATCTACCCATTCTTTAAATGCTTTTAGGATTTCTTCTGTCGGCAAGGGCGCCTTGTTTGTCCCATCCGGATTCTGAGGTGGCATACAAGTTCCGAAGTCACAACCATCTTCAATATAGAAAATAATATCATCACTATTGTCGAGAATTTCTTGCTTACTCTCAAATGATATTTGAGGAGACTTAGAATTGTGACATTTTAGACAACTTTTTTTTATGAGGTGTTCGTATACACTTTCAAATGAAGCTTCTATAGGAATCACTCTTTCATCTTCTGTAATTGGTTTAATTCGATTATCGGTAAACTCGACAGAGCTTTTCTTTGAGTTTGAAGGAAGGCAGGAGGTCAAAAGACCTCCCACTATGAAAATGAAAAGAAATTGAGACTTAACGAAAAATGGCATGACCTTTTTTCCTTATGGAATTCATTTCTTTTAGAACTGTCAGAGCAACATCTTTATCCATTGGATTTGTGGCAAAAGAATCTTCAAGAAGAATTGATTTTTCTAAAAGTTCTTCCATTAAATCTTGATACTTTTGAACAGTTTCAGAGTCAGTTGGGTCGATTCCTTTTGGAAGAATATTCTTGGCCAAAACTATCAACTCACTTAATTTCTTAACGGTTTCTTGATTTGCAGGTGAATTATCTCCACTTCTAGCTGCTTTAAAACTAACCTTAAATGCTGCTCCCATTTCCTTCATAACTGGACCTAGTTCACGGGCCTGGGCATCTAAAGATAGGGACATGATGCCCAGAATACTGAATATAAATAATAGTTTACGCATTATGACCTCCTCAATGACGTTAGGTATTTTTAGCTTATAAATAATATTCTTGAAATGATGCATTATTCATAATATGTATTCCTAATGGGAATATCTTTAAATCCACTTCAAATTGAATACGAATACTTCTTGGTGCTGTGTGAGACACTCAATATCTCCAGGGCCTCTGAGGTTTTAGACATGGGACAAGGGAGTTTATCTAAGGCCTTAAAGAAATTAGAGGACAGACTTAAGAATAAACTCTTTGTGAGAGAAGGAAGAGGACTTCGTCTAACAGAATTTGGTATTCTCATTCAAAAACAAATTATCGAGTTAAAAGAGAATTGGGAGAGTGGAATAGAAGAAACGCAAGCTACTCTCGACAATATATCAGGTCTATTTAGAGTCGGAGCTCATCAATCTATTGCCATTGATTGGTACCCAGAGGTCATACCTGAATTAATAGAAAGACACCGAACTTTAGAATTTGACTTGGTCTTTAAAAATTCATCTCTAGTAACAAGAGAAGTGATTGATCACACACTAGATATTGGAGTTGTTGCTAACCCATTAAGGCATCCCAACTTAGTTATTAAAAAATTAAAAAGAGAATATGTGTCTCTATGGACTAAGAACACTAAAGATCATGAAAAGGTCATTTATTACAACCCTGAAATGATTCAAATCGCAAAAGTCCTCAAAGAGTTTAAAGACTATAAACATGTTCCCATTACTAGTTATGAGTTGCTTGCTGTTTTTGGACTTAAGAGTAAGGGCATATTCTTATTGCCAAACTCAGTGGCCGAAAGGTTTAAATACCTTAATAAAATGGGAAAGAACTTAAGCCATGTTGATATCTGTCTAATATATCATGTTGATCGACCGAGAACTCGGGCCTTTAAAAAAATATTATCTAGTTTTTAACTTAGAGACAGCCTTCAAAGATAAAATCTTCTTTAGGGTCTTCAATGACAGAGGCACAGCCCGATTTTTCTGAATCTTGTTTAGTGAAAGTCATCATTGAGAATGAACTTTTATAGTTTAGAAGTTTCGCACCTGGTTTGTATTTGTTTTTACCTTTAAGTTCAAACTCTACAATAAACGTTCCTGGATAATCCTTTTTGGGCTTGATCTCCATTATTTTTGTAGAATTACGGGGAACAAGTATTGAAGGAGACCTATCGTTTTCTCCACTAAAATCGTCGTACTCAAAGAGAATATATTCAAACTTGTTTGTTAATTGGAGTGACTCAATACATTTCGATTTGCTTGAGTAAAACCTGCCTGAAAGTTCAAGGTCAAGGAGCTCTTTAGCTACAGCTTTTTTATCAGAACAATCCCTAGCAAATGTAGTCGTCATAAGACTTAGGGAAATGATTATAAATTTAAATACATTGTTCAACACACTCTGATCCTTTAAGTTTCGGAATATCTTCAGGCTCTGCCATACATTCTGGGTTACTTGTCTTATGTCTTAAAATTCCAACTCGAGAATTGCTCCCCGTTTGAAAGGTTTCATTATTTTTAAATTTCTGACATGCTCTTCTCGCTTCAGAAACAAATCCACCCCAGAAAGATCCGCCTCTTGTTCCAAGAGCACTTGTATGAATTCTAGCTGGTCCCATATTTCCTGATGAGCCAGAATGTATGAAGGTAATATCAAAATCATCAATTGAAATATTGGCACAATTTTTATCATCAGAATCGAGAACTTTCTTGATTCCAAATGGGTCATCACCAACAACATCAATCATGACGACATGAGAACTTCCTCTGTTGAGTAAATCTCCAGGCTTTATCATATTGTCTAAAGTTAACTCAGGTCGGCCGATACAAGAATTTGAATTATTGGCCATACTTCTAAAAGTAGAAGTTCCTCCACCGTTTTCGTTGTCATCATTTCCTTTTGGCCAAAAACGGAGTCCCTGGCTTTTAAGGGCCATTGAAACAAGTCCTGAACAATCAATAGCAGTAACTGAAGCAGATCTACAATCAACTCCCTGAGACCACTCTGTAGAACTTCGATTACTCATATTTCGATGAGAGGAACAAGAAGAATTTCCTTGTCCTCTAGGTTTGAAAAGATCAATCTCTTCTGAAGTGTTAGCCGCTTTTGCTCCGTAGCCATAAACAGGAGGAACAAGAGTTGAATCACTACATTTATTGACATCAGTAGGGTAGTTCCCATTTTCTTTATCTGCTTGTAGAGCACTTAACAAATAGTGAGAACCGACATATGAATTTAGATTAGTAACGTTTCTTTTTCTTCTCGTTTTGACAGAACCATCATTTGAAAGTTTACTCATTTCTCTACTATTAATTCCTCTGACACCACTTAAGTCAGTTGGGTCTGTTGCTTTAAGGTCCATGGCCTTACAACTTTGGAAAAAAGTACCTAATACCATCCGAGCACCTTTCGCTGCTGGATATTGATCACTATCTTTTGGTCGCATGAGATCTTCTGGTCGAGCTACTGGTCGAGTAACTCTTTGAGGGTCAAGAGCGACATTATCTTCTGATTGGGGTTCACCAGCAGCATCGTTAGTCTCATCACAAGGATCTTCGCCTAGGGAGCTTGATCTACCTGGAGGAGAAAGTGCTTCTGAAATGGCATCCACGATTTCTTGAGTTGATGGAATTCGAGCGAAACTTAAAGTTAACTTTTGATACTTAGGATTGTCTGGGTCAAAATTGTCTGGATTTGGAACTTCTACATCAATTTCAACTTTTTTATTATTCTTATTTGCGTTTAGTTTTTTGGGAAGCAAGACTCCACTTCCGTCTTGTGGGTCTACTCTTGGAAAAAAATCCATTTGAAATAAATTATTTTTCCCCATATTTAATCTAAAAGGAGAGTTCAGCTGAGAATCGATAGGGTTAAAGTTTCTTCCTTCATTACCAAATTGAAAACTATTATACCCTTTGTCTTTTAACTGATTAATAATTTTAGGGTCACTAATCTTTATCTTATACTTTTTAAGGACTCCATCGCCTTCACCAGCATGCGAATATTGAAAAAATGGAGGAGTTAGGGTTAACAAGGTAAGTAGTGTAGTCACTACTTTGATTTGAAATACTCTTGAATATTTAGATCTCAACATTTCGCTCAATTAACTAACTCCAATAAATCTACTTCTTTATCATATAAGCGTTACTGATTTTAAAATACTACCTATGTGTTTTCAGAAGTTTAGGTCATTTTCTCCAAAATTAAGTCACTCAAAATGATGGCAGCAAAAGACGATGTTTACTTATCGGATAAAAAAAGAGGTTCTAAAGAGAACCTCTAAACTTAAATAATTGTAATTATGGAGTTTACTGGCAGTTTCTCTCGTCTAGAAAGTAGCGAGAGCAATGAACATCTAGGTTTTTACAGTCGTTTTGTGAGTGAAAAGTGTAATGACGATGACGACATTGAGCGGCTGAAATTCTTTCTACATGGGCTTCAAAAACTCCTGCTTCAACAATTCGTCCTTCCTTTTTAAGAGAATAAAGAACTCTATTGATACCGTCCCTTAGAAGTGGTCTTTGAAATAAGCTTCCTATCCAAAGATTAAACCACTTTTTACTTTCGCCATCGCTCCCATGAAATCGAGAAGACTTACTTCTTCGTGAGCCTTGTTGATGTTCTGCAACGAGAATAACTTCATTTGCATCTACTGCAGGGTGAACAAACTTATCTCTTGAGCCTGGGTTTAAAGTATCTGCAGAACAGTAATGAACAGTGCTTCCGTTTGGACAAAATGCTGTAAAAGAACCTTTGAGTAGTTGAGCCTGCATTTTATTACCGGATTTAAATCCGATGTTTGCGAAGGCCGTAGAGGAGAAAAGTAGTGCTGTTAACATCAAAGTTTTCATCATAAAAAAATCCTTTTCTTTTATGATAAGAAGTTTTGAAACTAACTGTCAAAATTAGAGGTGCTTTTCAATCTCTTTTATAGAAACTGTTTCACCCAAATTAACTAGAGTTCCATCTCTTTTTTGAACAAAATAGGCGGGTACTCCAACCATCCCATGGGCCTTTAGCCAAGTTCCAATGGTTTTGTCTCTTTTTGTCCAATCCCCAAGTAAAAGACGGATATTTTTACTTTTAACGAGATCTCTAAAACTCTTAGTATCTAAAACGACTTTCTCATTAACTTTACATGTGAAGCACCACTTTGCTGTAAAGTCTAAAAAGACTACTTCCCCTTGGGATTTATACTCATCAAGTTTCTCTTGAGAGAACTTTTCCCAAAGGACACCGTCTCTTTGTTTATCTGCTAAAAGTTCACTCTCTCCTCCTGAGTCAGTTTGAAGAGGCGAAGTCGCAAGATTAATAAAAAGAAGAACTGGCATAGCAAAGAAAATAGTATTCCAAAAAAGTGACTTGCTAATTTTTGCTCTGAAATAAAGAGCAAAGAAAACTAAAGTGATAATAGTAGCTAATATTAAAAATGGAGTTGTTCCACTAATCAATGAAATGTAGACATCGAGTAACCAAACCATTGTGAGAAGTAGGGTTAGCCCTAGAAATTTTTTGACATGCTCCATCCACATACCTGGCTTTGGTAGAAACTTAATCAGAGATGGAAAAAAAGCAGTCAAAATAAATGGAGAGGCGAGTCCTAGACCTATCATCATGAATACACCAAGTATTGTTGTATTACTTGAAGTGAAGGCAAAGGTGAGAGCTGTTCCTAAGAAGGGAGCTGAGCAAGGTGTTGAAAGAATTGTTGCTAAAACTCCACTAAAGAAGTCGCCAAAAAATCCATCTTTGATATCTACACCACCAAGTGAGCTTCCTCCTGGTGTTCTAAATTCATACAATCCAAATAGATTAAGTGCCATCGCAAAAAGGACAATAATCATAAGGGCAACAAATAAAGGGGATTGAAGTTGAAAACCCCAACCTACAGTTTCTCCTGCGGCCTTAAAGGCAAAGACACTAAGGGCCAAAACTAAAAAGGAGAACATTACTCCGAGTGAGTAAATCATATTATGTTTAAAGATTCTTTTATTAGATTCACTTGCATGCTGAACTAGACCAAAAAGTTTAAGGCTTATTACAGGAAGCACACAAGGCATGATGTTAAGAATTAAGCCTCCTAAAAATGCAAACAGAAGATAATAGAGTAGGCTTGTTTCACTCGATTTATTAGGAGCTGTAGTAGGAGTCTCTACTTTTTCTTTTTTCTTGTCATCTGAAGGTTTCGAAATACTCAGAGGTGTAAGCATTTTAAGGAAGTCATTAGAGGATTTTCCAACAGTTAAATTAAAACTAGAAAATGATTTCTTAATAACACCGATTGATTTTGTTAATGGATCTGCAAAAATAAACTTTAACTCATAAGGGCTTTTAAACTTTCCGCTTGATGGAAAGGGAATCTCTGGCTCTGTATACTCACCATCCCAATCGATAGGAAAACGAGCAAAGATATTTCCTTTTTTATCCCTGAAAAGCTCCTCATGTACAAATGTAAAAGGAGAAACTGGAAAAGGTGTAAGCAGGTTTACCTGTGAAAGAGGATTCTTTCCTGCTGTACTCGATAAATTATAATAAAGAACGAGAGCATCTTTTGTTGGGTCTTTTGCTAAGACCAGATCCAAATTTGAAGGAAAAGGTATTTCCTTAGGGAGAAGATTTTTTCTTTTAATCAGATCAGTGGAGTTGACGTCGAGTTGATTATTAGAAGCAACAAAACCAGAGTCTTTGAAATTTCCTTCAACTTTATATTGGCCAGGTACACAGATG
Organism: Bacteriovoracaceae bacterium; assembly: GCA_023954635.1. Lineage (GTDB taxonomy): Bacteria > Bdellovibrionota > Bacteriovoracia > Bacteriovoracales > Bacteriovoracaceae > M0603. The sequence continues at coordinate 6,409 of JAGSHI010000026.1, read as the reverse complement.
TGTTTACACACAAGCCAAGTACTATGGATTTGAAATATTTTGTTGTTAAAGGATTTCAGTTGATCAGGACTTAACTTGAAAAATATTGAATAACTTTCTCCATAACCGTAGGCCCACATATTACCTTGTTCGATGTAACGTTTTGGAGTTGGCCACTCTAGCTCTTCAAGCTGAACCTCTTTAGAATCAGACTTAAAGGAAAATTTAATGGGAAGGCCGGCATCACCTGGGTTTTTCCAGTATGTATGCCATTTCTTGTGGTTTTTATATGAGAGCGCTAGGAATGAGTCATTACCGTCTGTAAATGTATGGGCAGCCATTAAAACTGCATCTTTTGGAACTTCGTTATTGGCGAATGTCGCCCATGAAAAAAAGAATCCCAAAGTAAGGATTAATTGAAAAACTCTTTTAAGCATCTGCCTTCCTTTATCTCTCTTATCGACTGATTATAGGGCTTTATTATCCTTTTCATGTCCGGAGAGTGTCAATTCTCTATGAAATGAGCTTGAAATAATAATGAAATGTTGCGGTGGGACAGACTGAGGTTAAAATTCTTCACAATCCCTTATTGTCACATGTAAATCTGAACTATATAAAGTCTTGTCAGCATGATTTCGGGGGAGATTTATTTATGAAAAAGCTTATCCTTTTTTGGATATTTTCCTCTTTTTATACCCAAACTGCTCAAGCTCTCACACACGACCTTGAAGGTTATATGCGCTCAGGTGTTGGAACCAACACTAAAGGTGGCGACCAAGTTTGTTTCAGTAATCCTGGAGCAGCGGGTAACGAATTCAGACTTGGAAACGAGTGCTCTACATATGGAGAGATTGCTTGGCGACTTCATCATATGACCAGTAAAGGAGTTAATTCTCCTTATTTTAAATCCCAAATTCGTTTTGCATTTTCTCCAAAAGGTCACACCAATTGGGAATCTGCCAATGGGACTTCAGCTAGTCCAAGTCCTATGGCCGTACGAGAATCGTACTTTGAAGGTGGACGATTTGGAGGAACGCCTTATACCTACTGGGCAGGAAAAAGATTTTATCGAGAGAACGATCTTCATATGAATGACTGGTATTACTTTGGCGATATGAGCAGTAACGGCGCAGGTATGGGGCAAATTCCTTTTCTTGGTGGAAAACTTCAGTTGGCATGGCTAAGAGAAGTTAGTTCAACTACTTCTGATATCGGAAACCATGGTGTCACTGTCTATGATGCCAGACTTAAAGAGATTCAAATAACTGATAAGAACAAAGGTTTTCTTTGGTTAGGTTATGCTACAGCTCCGGGAGGAACTGATACAAGTAACAGCAAGGTTTATGAATCTTCTAACGGATATCTTGCAGGTTTCTTTTTAGAGACTGGATTAAAGAAAGGTTTTAATCACTTCGCTATTATGTATGGAAAAGGACTTCTTGATGACTTCAATGTTTATGGAAGTTCTGCTTTAGAGGCTGGAAGTACTGCCCATAAGACTCAAGAAGACTCGAGTAAAATCAGACTTGTTGAACATATGACTTACGATCTCAATAGTAAGCTTTCATTTCACGCCTCTACTAGTGTTGAACTTAGAGATAATGGAGCAGCGAATGATAATAGATCTACTTGGTGGAATGTTGGAATTCAACCAATGTATTTCTTTAGTGATCATCACCAACTTGTTGGAGTTCTTGGAACATCTTTAGTTGATGCAGATGGATCACAAGCAAAAAGACTTACTCGCTTTACAATTGCACCTCAAATTTCAGCGGGGCGGAACATTTGGGCCAGACCAGTAATTAGATTGTTTTACACTCGATCATGGTGGAGTACTTCTAATCGTGGGAGTGTTGGAGGAACTACTTACTCAAGTGAAACATCTGGTGGGTCGTATGGAGTTCAAGGCGAAGTCTGGTTTTAGGAGAAGATAAGATGGCAGAGATTAAACTTGAAAAAATTGAAAAGTCATATGGTTCAACTAAAGTTGTTCATGGAATTGACCTTGAGATTAATGATAAAGAGTTTGTTGTTCTTGTAGGACCTTCGGGGTGTGGGAAATCGACAACTCTAAGAATGGTTGCGGGACTAGAGGAAATCAGTGGAGGAAATCTCATCATTGGAGACCAAACTGTAAACACTGTCTCTCCTTCTGATAGAGGTGTCGCAATGGTCTTTCAAGACTACGCACTTTATCCGCATATGACTGTTTATGAAAATATGGCCTTCGGCCTACGGCTTAAGAAACTATCTGAGAGTGAGATAGATGAGAGAGTCCAGGAAGCAGCAAGAATGCTTGATCTTGGTCCTTATCTAAAAAGGAAACCAGCAGCCTTATCAGGTGGACAACGGCAAAGAGTTGCAATGGGGAGAGCTGTTGTTAAGAAAGCGAAGGTCTTTTTATTTGATGAGCCACTGTCAAACTTAGATGCAAAATTAAGAGCAAAAATGAGAGCTGAGATCAAACGTTTTCATCTGAATAGTAAAACTACAACTGTGTATGTAACTCACGATCAGTTAGAGGCCATGACATTGGCCGATACGATTGTTGTTATGAAAGATGGAGTAATAGAACAAAGTGGTACTCCACTTGAAGTATTTGATAATCCGAATTCAACTTTTGTTGCAACTTTTATTGGTTCTCCTTCAATGAATTTGAGTGATATAGAATGGAAAAGAGAAGGGGAGAGAGTTGTTGTAAAATTTAAGGGAGTTAGTACTGAACTCCCATTACCTGAAGATAAGGCAAAACTATTACCTGAAGGATCTGGATCAGCAACTCTTGGAATTCGACCTTCAGATATTTTCATTTCAAATAAAGAGAGTTGTCCTTCCCCTGATTGGATAGTAGAGGCCGAAGTTTTAATGGTTGAGGCCCTAGGAAAAAATGCCTTTGTCACTTTCAAGATTGGTGAAAATGAATTCATGGGTGAAGTGATGGGGCGAGATCTGCCAACAGAAGGAGGCAGAGTTACAGTTGGATTAAACCTTTGTCATTGTCATCTCTTTGATCAAAAATCAGGGAGAAATCTGAATATTTAAGGTTACTTACAAGATTTCTCCTCTCTTTCCATTGACAAAATTTCTCGACTCAAAAACGAGTTTTCTCCTTTTCTTGGTAAACTAAGTGAGTACCAAGTTAAAGCTGTTAAACGTTGTTGAGGTTGAAGATGTTGAAAATTAAAAAATCTATTATCTTAGTATCTATCCTTTTTATTTCTCTGGCCTGTGAAAAAGACACCAATAATGGTGGCGGAGGTTATGGTGGAGGTGGAACAATTCCAAGCTCTACTCAGTTCAATCAATATTTGAATGAGCAGTTAACTCCAGAACAAAAATGTCAGCTTGAAACTGATAATGTAAACCATCCGCTAGAGCACCCAGTAATCTCTCCAAAAGGAAGAAGCCAATGGAAAGAGCAATGGAGTAAAAATATATCTAATGATTTAGATGATCCTGCACTCAATGAGCTTATGAATGTTTCCTTGAAAAATGATGAGTTAAGAGAGCTGAATTGTCCTAAATTTAATTCGATGAATAGTAAAAATAAGAAAATGTTTTGGACAATATTAATGGCCTCAATGTCCTCTGCTGAGAGTAGTTTCAAAACAAAAGAATTTTATAAAGAAAGAGGAACAAATGATAGTTATGGCCTTTTACAAATTGACGCTCCTAACTCTCGTGCACATGGTTGTATAAAGAGAGATGGAAGTAAGCCTAATGGCGGTAAAAAAGGAAAGTCATCTGGTGGAGATATGTATGATCCAGATACGAACTTAAGATGTGGAATGTACATATTAAGAAATCAATTAAGAAAGTCAGGACGATTATTTTATAGAAGTAGTTATTGGGCCGTTCTTAGAACTTCTAGACCTGGTCACCAAAGATTTAAGAGTTACTTTAAAACTCATATTCAACAATTAAAAGGTTGTCGAACTGAGGGAGAATCCGGAGAAGACTCATCTGCAGGAAACCAATGTATTGCAGTTAACGATGCTCCAAGAAATGAAAACCCAATGCCGATTAGAAATGATGAAATTGATGAAAATGATGAACTTGGAATAGCGACAGGTCGTGTTGCATTAGGAACGATAAGATGAAAAAGAAACTACTCATTTTCCTTCTACTTATTTTCGTAGGAGCATGTGAAGAAAAAGATAAAAAAGTCGTTCAAGATGTAACAAAAGATCCAACTCGTTATCTTAACGATGTTGTTTCTCCTGTTAAACCGGGGTGTGAAGGTCGAGAAGATGAAATTGAAATTGTTTCAAATACAGAAGTTTCAAATATCTGTGCACTTTGTAAAACAAGTAAGCCTGATGGACATAGAGGAGGAGGGGACTATTGTAGTTACCCTGAAAACACTCTTCTCGCTATGAGGGCCCTCATAGAATGTGGTCAAAACAGACACCCTAAAAAATTGTCATATATTGAATTCGATATTAATTCTACAAAAGATGGCAAACTAGTCGTTTTCCATGGACCAAAATTGAAAAAATACTTCAAATATTCTGATCATCCAGAACTTTTTAAAGAATTTGAAACTAAAACTGGCAAGAAGTTTAAACATATAAGAATATCTGATTTAGATTATGAAGATATAAAAAGAATTAAAATGCCAATGGATCAACAGATCCCAACTTTGAATCAATACCTTTCTGCTGCTGATACATACGGTCTTTCTGCTCCAATCGTACCAGATTTAAAGTTTATTGAAGCTCAGCATATTCCAAAGCTATTAAGTGAATTGAAAAACTACAAAGACCGTCATGTTCAACAATCGACCTACAAAGGAATTGATCTATATTCAACTTCACATAGATGGGGGAACCTTTCTAGAAAGGCAAAAGTACAGGTTTGTTCTTATGGAAGTAGCGAAGATATGTTGAGTAAAAAGTTGAAAAAGAAGTGCCGTAAATTTTTATAATATTTAGAATGACTTTAAGTCTATGTATTTAAATATTGAAGTGTGTTTCAGAATAATGGGGATTCCCTTTTCTAAAGTGCCAGTTAATTGTCTCCCTATCTAGAACTCTCGCCATATGTAATACAGCGGGATTGGAAGTAAAACCTTGATAAGGCTTAACTTTTTTCTTATCAAGCCATCTAAAAATCTCTCTATAAGCAAGTAAACCGATCCCTTTCCCCTGAAGTGACTCATCAAATCCAAAGTCGAGTCCTGCAACTTTGCCCATGAGACCATCTTCTCTAATTACGGTAGAGAAAATACCTAGTGGTTTATTATCTTTAAGGACTACCCAGCAAGAAGTATCCTTGTGCTCTTTACTATTTCTATTGTTTGCATAATCTCTATATCTTTTTGCAAAATGCTTTTGACAAGAGTCATATGCTGCAAATCTGCAATGCCAAGGCCTCTTCTTAAATTCCTTGATGACTACCTTTGCAATCGGTAATGCCCACTTGGGGTTAGTCAATTTTCGAATGGTGATATTTTTGTGCGTTTTCAAATCTTTTGATTCAATAATTCGTAAGGACTTTTTTACATCTCCAAGGATTTGTACTGCATCCATATGGAATCCAAATTTATTGAATAATTTTTTGTGTTTTAGAAATTTAGGGCCGACATGTAAATTCGTCCCTCTTGGGCACTTTTGAAGTTCCCTTTTTACAATTCTAATCCACCACTTTTTAGCTTTAGGACTTCTAAGACGATAGCTTGTGTTTATACTATTTACGATTTGTTCATTCATTGGATGTTTAAAGTTAATTCTTATGAAGAATGCATAGAGCTTGTCTTTCATATAGAAGGTCTCGATACAACCTTTCTTTAAGGCTTTTTCAATGAGAAACACATAGAATTTGGACATGTGTTTATGTGATTTTTTATTATTTTTAAAAATCTTATGGCTATAGTTGTACTGAATAGCGAGTTCCGCCATTTCATTTGAAAGTAATTTAATTTCGTCTTGATTCACAAATAAATGTTCTCAAAAAAATTGAAAATAGTCCAAAGTAAATTTATTAAGTATGTGCCTCAGCTAAATTTTGAGTATGACTTCTAATTTTTCTAAGGGCCACTACCATATCTGAATAGGTTAAGGCCGTTAAAGAGTTATACTCACCTTTAGAGACTCTCTCAAGATGATGTGACCTTAGAGATTCTGCTTTCGTTCTTAGCTCTTCAGACTTTCTATGGACAACTGTCATATCGATAGGATCTTCTGATTCAATTTCACTAGAAACCTTTGTGAAATAATCTTGAACTTCATCAAAGAATGCAAAGAACTCCTCTCTCGACTCTTTTATTAGGATTTGATCCATTGGGGTCCGAAGAGTGTAGCTACAAAGTCTATCGAGGTAGTCTGCAATTGACTCTAGCTCATCGGCTTCCTTCATTAATGACCGAGCTAATTGTGACTCCTCTTCACTAAGAGGGTTTTCCATTAACTTCACAATAAAGACAGTTATT
>JAGSHI010000087.1 GCA_023954635.1 Bacteriovoracaceae bacterium | reverse complement strand
TACTTAAACACTATATTGCCCGAATAGAAAATATTGTCAACACACTTTTTATTTTTTCTTAAAAGTTTTTTTACTTTTTATTGAAATACCGTAAGACCTATAGAGAAGGCCTTTTGGGCCTTAATCGTTTCACTACTCAAACAATGAATTTTTTATCCGTTCTTTTTTAAAAACGAAATGTACTTAAAAGAGAACAAAACACCTTGATAGAGGGCTTTAAAGAGCTTCTAATAAAAGGGCAATTTAAAAAAATAGGAATAAAAATGATAACGAAGTGGAAAGAAATTAAAAGAAGTGTTTATAAACATTCACCTTTTCGTTCAATTGAAGATGTCACTTTTAAATTACCAAATGGTGATGAAAGAATTTTCTCTCTTAAAAAAGAGGGGAGTGTTGTTGCGATTATGGCCATGGATAAAAACGAACAAGTTATTTTGGCCAAACAGTTTAGGCCTGGTCCAAATGAAATATTAGATGAGCTTCCTGGTGGTGGAATTGATAAAAATGAAAGTTCTCTTGATGCTGCAAAAAGAGAACTCCGCGAAGAGACAGGTTATGAGTCAGATGAATGGATACTTCTTGGAACTCCTAAAGAATGTGCTTATTCTACAATAACGAGATATGCTTATCTTGCTAAGAATTGCAAACAAACTTCTGAGTTAGATTTAGATGAGACTGAATATATTGAAGTTGTAAAAAAACCACTGAGTGAATTCTTGGAACAACTAATTGCAGGAGATTGTACTGATCCCGAGGTTGGTTGGATGGGTCTTTATTCCCTGGGCTTTATAAGTAACAAAAAGGATTAAGATGAAAATAATAGATAATTGGAAATCGATTGATTTTAAAAAGGTACTAGACCTTTACGATTCTGTTGGTTGGTCAGCTTACACTAATGACCCGGATACTCTTTTGAAGGCCTTTGAAAATACAACTTATGTTTTGCTTGCTTTGGAAGGAGATAAAGTTGTCGGTGCTCTTCGCTCAGTTTCAGATGAAGTTTCAATTCACTATCTTCAAGATATTTTGATTAATCCTGAATTTCAAAAGAAAGGACTTGGTCGAAAACTTTTAGAAAAGAGTTTGGATAGATTTAAAGAAGTTCGAACGCATATGATTCTTACTGATGATGAAGAGAAGCAGCTTCTATTTTATCAATCTCTTGGTTATAAAAATACGAAGTCACTAAAAGATATACCTCTTAATACTTTTGTGAAGATGAATGGTGTGGAGCTTAGTTAGTCTTCTACTTTTTTACGATAATAACCTTTAAGGGTTCCAATTTGATTTTCGCTTAACCCTGAAATATAACTCTTTAAAATAAAGAAACGATAGAGTATTTCAGCAGAGATCATTCTGGCTTTCGGAGTGTTGATATACAGTAGGAGAAGAGTTAATCCAAACTCTGTTATATCTACTTTCCGATACTTCCGCTGGCGATCGATAGGACCTGATAAGTGACTGTTTTCAATAAGATTCTTACAGAACTCAAATTTGAGTTCTGTACCCAGTTCTTTGTTGCATTTGTCGATAGCCCTAAGAACATTATAGTGTTTCATATCAAAATGCTCAGCGATCTTAAGCGAGTCAGTAACTGGCCCAAAGGGTGTGTCTCGAATCCAGACATCTCCCATTACATGTTTATTAACTAAATCTTTAAGTCTTAGTGGTCTTGTTTCGAATGGTTTCTCTGTTCTAAAATTACTCATCTTGTTGCCTTGTTGTTCTTTGAGAGAGCAATAGACTTCAATGATATTGAAAGATAAAAATGCGTAATTACTGAAGTAAAAAAATATTCAAGATAGTTTTGGAAACTGAAAGACAAGAAGCTGTAGCGAACCGCAACCTCCACTGGAGGTTGCTCCCACTCCAGTGAACAATCGACCACTTCGTGGTCTCAGTTTCAAACTACATTGCAGACGCTTAAAACAAAAAAACCAGCGCAAGGCCGGTTTTTTTATTTTATGGTGGGACAAGAAGGATTTGAACCTTCGACCACCCGGTTATGAGCCGGGGGCTCTAACCAACTGAGCTATTGTCCCATTGATTAGATACCTTCCATTGGAAAAAGGTAAGGATTGTTATATCCTCAGTGAAGAAAATTGGCAATATTGCAATATGATTACGATCTGCGTTAATGAGATAAGATTATGAAATTTTGGAAGTATCAGGCCAACGGAAACGACTTCGTCATCTTTGATGACCGAAAATCCACTATGGATAAAGACAATAAAAAATTGTTTAGAAATATTTGCGATCGCAAATATGGAATTGGAGCTGATGGTATCCTCTTCTTAGAGAGCTCACCTGGGCATGATTTTAAAATGACTTACCTTAATGCTGATGGCGGTGAAGTTGATATGTGCGGCAATGGCGCTAGAGCAATTGTCGATTTGGCTTCAAAACTCTTGGCCAAGAAGCCATTTTCTTTTGAAACGAAGAAAGGAATCTATGAGGGAGAAGTTTTAGAAGATGGAACAGTTTGCGTTTCGATGAATGAACTTTACGATGTTGAATCTCTTGATGTTTCTGATCTTTATAGTGAAGCTAAAAATTCATACTTTGCTAATACTGGAGTTCCACATTGCGTTTATCAAGTTGAAGACGTGAATAGTATTGATTTGGTATCAATAGCAAGACCCATTCGATCTGATCATCGGTTTTCAGAGGGAACAAATGTCAATTTCTACGAGGTCCAAAGAGATAAAGTTAAAATGAGAACTTATGAGAGGGGAGTTGAAGACGAAACTCTTGCTTGTGGAACAGGCACAATTGCGGTGGCCTTATCTTATGTTCTTCATCATGGAGAAGTTGAAGAACTCTCAATTGAAACTCCAGGTGGACTAATGAAAGTTCAATTTAGAGATAAGAAGAGATTTCTTATTGGTAATGTTTCTAATCCATTTACGGGTGAGATTGAAATCTCAAATTTTCTATAAGCTGAAAAAAATTTGATCCAAGAGAAATGCCAAAAATAATCCCATAAAATATACCAGCAGCATTAGCTAAGAGATCTAGGTGCTCGTAACTTCTCGTTGTAGAAACAAGCTGAAGTAGTTCAATGAGAAAACCAAATAAAAAGAGTCGGGTGAAAAGGCTTGTTAGCTTCTGCAGATTCCATACTTGAGAGTAGAGAAACCCAAGCAAGGCATAACTGGAAAAATGTAAAATCTTGTCCAAGTATTCGTATTTGGGGACTTTTCCTGAACTAGGGTACAAACAAGCAATGAAAACAATGAGGGCCGTGAGGTGACAAATCACTTTCCAGAAAAATATGAATTTCAAATTAGTCTTCATAGAGCTAAAATGTCATGGTGATGATTAGATTTCAAGAAATGAAAACATTTATATTTGTTTTACTATTCCTTATTCCTGGACTCTCTCAGGCTAGGCTTATTCTAGACATAGTTATCGTTCACAAAAGAGGAATCGATAAAAATATGGTTCTTCAGAGTGAACTTCATAGTCGTGAAGAAGTCATTGAAAATAAAAAAATTATTCTTTTTAAAAGTGGTCTTGAGATTGAACTTGAGGCCAAGTTTAATTCTCCTTCTTCTCAATATGGACCTGTCGCAGAGGTGCTTATTGAAGGTGCCCTTACCGATATAAAAGGAAATGTTCTAAAAGAAATTGCCGGACAAGAAGGGATAATAAGACTTAATGAAGAGCGAAAGCTTTTTTATAAGGGCGACCACGGTCAGTTAATTGAAATCACTTTAAAACCTTATACTCTTTAAAGGGAAATTTATGGATCGAGTTGATAAAATCCTAGTTTCCTTAGGTTTAGCTAGAAGTCGTAATCATGCAGCAGATCTCATCGAAAAAGGGTGTGTTACTTGGAAAGGAAAGGTTGTTTCTAAGTCATCTCAAAAAGTTTCAATTGAAGATTTGATTGTTGAAAACTCAGGTGAGAATTATGTCGGAAGAGGAGCTTATAAGCTCATTGGAGGACTTGATCATTTTAAAATATCTCCAAAAAATTTAATTTGTGCTGACATGGGAGCTAGTACTGGTGGTTTTACTGAAGTCCTTTTGGAGAGGGAGGCCACAAAAGTATATGCAATAGATGTCGGTCACGATCAACTTGCTCCAAGTCTTAAGAATGATCCGAGAGTTGAAAACTTGGAAGGATTAAATATTAGAAATGGAGTCGACCTACCTGAAAAAATAAATTTAGCTGTAGGTGATCTTTCATTTATTTCATTAACTTTGCTATTAGAAGAAATATTTAAAGTTCTCTCAGATGATGGAATAGCTCTTCTCCTAATAAAACCTCAATTCGAAGTCGGAAGATCAGGCTTAGATAAAAATGGAATTGTAAAAAATTTAGACTTGCATATCGAAGCAATTTCTAAGGTGCGTGATTGCGCTGAGGATAATGACTTTTCTCTTGGAGGACTGATAACAAGTCCCATCAAAGGAAAAACTGGTAATCGAGAATATCTAGGTCTCTTTAAAAAGAGATCTCAAATTGATTCAGTTTCGGATGACTTTATTGAAAAAATGGTAAGGAGTGACTCTTGAAAAAATTATGTGTTTTTTGCGGATCAGGTACTGGGAAAGATCAAAAATATGGAGAAGAGGCCCGTGATTTAGGAGTTGCGCTTGCAAAATCTGGAATTGGTTTGGTTTACGGTGGAGCTTCTGTCGGAGTCATGGCCAGTGCTGCTGATGGATGTCTAGAGTCGGGGGGAGAAGTATACGGTGTTATTCCTCAAAGTTTAGTTGAGTGGGAAGTAGCACATTCAGGTCTCACTGAATTAAAAGTTGTTGACTCGATGCACGAGAGAAAACAAATTATGTATGATCTCTCGGATGCCTTTGTTGCATTCCCCGGAGGTTTTGGGACATTGGATGAGCTATGCGAAATTCTCACCTGGGCGCAGCTGAAATATCATGAAAAGCCAATCTACGTGTTTAATCAGGATGGATTCTATGACCACCTGCTCGCTCATTTTAGGTTTATAAATAAAGAAGGCTTTTTGAAAGAGGGACATTTGGAATTGGTCACTGAAGTAAAGGGGCTCTCGGAGCTTTTGGAGCACCTTAGCAAGTTGCCAAATTAAAAGGCATAACCTATACTTTTGAAACTGAAATGATATAAAAAACTAATGATTACAAGATCTTGCTGATCTTGACCGCGGAGCCAACACATGGGTCGTTTAACATTTTTCCTTTTGACTATAGTTGGACTTTTTGCTGTTTACAGTTTGAAGTCTTACCAAGCAATTGAAGTTAATAATGAAAGATTTGATTTTGAAAAAGCAAAAAAATCTCATACAGAAAAAGTATTAGAGATAGAGAAACTTCATGTTGCTGCGGCCATGAGGTATGCACCTAAAGTTGTTGAAGAAGTTGAAGTTGTTCAAGGTCCACTTGTTGAACTTAGTACTCCAGAGCTTCAAAAAGGTCATGATCTTTATGGAAAATGTGTTGTTTGCCATGGGAAAAGAGGAGAAGGGAAAAAATCTCAAAATGCTCCTGCTATTGGTGGTCAATTCGATTGGTACATTGTTTCTCAATTGCAAAACATGAAAAATAAAACTCGAATAAATAAGGTTATGGATCCTTATATCAAGAAATTATCCGATTCAGACTTTAATGATCTTGCTAATTATATTTCTAAGCTTCCAAAAGCTTGGGCCAAGTAAGATCCCGCTATGCCTTTGTATAAATGTTTAAATGATTCTCCAACAATCGGTAAGGATTGTTTTATTGCGCCATCTGCAGACGTAATGGGAAAAGTTGAAATTGGTGATCATGCAAGTATTTGGTTTGGCTGTGTTCTTCGAGGAGACATTAATAAAATAGTCATTGGAGAAAATACTAATATTCAAGACTTGTCGATGTTACATGTTGTTGAGGAAATCCCATGCATCATAGGAAAAAATGTAACTGTTGGGCACAAGGTAACTTTGCATGCCTGTACAGTTGAGGACAATTGTTTAATAGGGATGGATGCAGTTGTTTTAGATGGTGCACTTATTAGAAAAAATTCAATCGTTGCTGCAGGCTCAGTTGTGCCACCTGGCAAAAACTATCCTGAAGGTAGTCTCATCATGGGAAATCCAGCGAAGGTAGTAAGGGAATTAAGCTCAGACGAAAAAGAAAAGTATGGGAACCATTATAACTCTTATATTTTAGCGAAAAATGAATTTTTAAAACCTGGAAACTTTGAAGAAATAAAATAAAAAAAGGAGTGACACTCGCCACTCCTTCTTTCTTTCAACTCTTATTACTTATTTATAAAAAGAGCATTTACTGATTTTCCATCCATTGCGCGAACATGGAGAAGAACTTTTTGACTTTCTAGATCATTTGGAACTTCCATATCTATGCTGAATGGAACCATTTTCATTGGGCAAAAATCACTCACTTGTTCCATGACTGGAAGGATTGAGTAAACATCTGCTCCATTATTAGAGACTTCAATTTGATCAAAGACGAAACACTCAGAAGGGTTATATCCTTTTAGTTGAACCATTCGACTACCTTCATTTCTCTCAATGTATTCAACATTTGCATACACATGGTCATCAACAGCATCACTGCTTGATTCGCTTATGTACATTGAGCTATCTTCTATTCCATTAACCATTACTTTGTAATTTCCTTTATCGAGAAGTCCAACTTGAACTGGAACAAGGTAGGGAACAATGGCTTCAGCACAGAATATATTTTCTGATTCGTAGTTTAGTGCTTTGATATTAATGTTAATGTTTTTTCCAGAGATCATGACTTCTGCTTTAGGGGATTTCCAGCAAAGATTTGGTAGATGTCCTTCAACTACGACTTCTACATTATCATTGGAGTCGAATCCTTTAGGAGAGTAGACATGATCAACAGGTGCCATTGATGAGATAGGTTCCGCTGCCAATGCAGAAGCCGCTATTATCATCATCACAAGTAGAGATATCATTTTTAGTGCCTTCATTGTTTCCTCCTTGGAAATGCTTATTTTTTATCTGTCTTATTTATAAGGACCTAGAAAGAGATCGACTCTAGGCCATGAGATACTTTTTTTTGATAATAGAGATTAAAAAATATGATTTAGATCAGATGTGTAAGAAATAAGAAAGCCCCCTTTCGGGGGCCTTAATTTGTTCTAGATTTTCTCTTTGAATTTAGTAGTTATCATTAGATTTGTTGTTAAAAATAGAGTTGATAGATTTCCCATCCATAACTCTAACGTGAAGCAGTACTTTTTCTTCATTCAGATTACTTGGAACTTCCATATCATATGAAAATGGAACCATTTTCATTGGGCAGAAGTCACTAATTTGTTTCATCTTTGGAAGAACTGAAAAGGTATCTTTTCCATTATCAATCATGTCAATACTATCAAGTACAAAGCAATCACTTGGGTTGTATCCTTTAAGTTTTACAACTCTACTTCCCATTTCTTTTTCAACATACTCAACATTTGCATAGGTATAGTCATCGACAGCATCAGAAGAAGCTTCATTGATATAAATGGCAGCTTTTCTTTCAAAGACAGACTTTCCATTGACTAGAATATCATAATGCCCCTTGTCGAGAAGTCCTACATCAACAGCCTCTACGAAAGGAACAATCATTTCTGGGCAGAATGGATTAGTTGGTTCGTAATAAAGAGAAGTTACTTGAATTTCAATCTTTTTACCTTTTACGACAACTTTGGTTTGAGGAGCTTTGTGGCAAAGATTTGGTAAGAATCCAGAAATAATGATCTCAGCTGAGTCATTAGAGTCAAATCCCTTTGGAGAATAGACGTGATCAATTGGAACCATAGTTAAAACGGGAGTCGAAGCATAGGCCCCAAAACTCATTAAAATTAAGAGTAACCCGATTAGTTTTTTAAAATTTTTCATTAAGACCTCCAATTGTCTGTTGTTCATATTTGCGAAAGCAATTTTATGAAACATTTGTATCTAGACTGAAATCATATGACTTTGACATAGATTGCAACAAAAACAGACATTGAAGAGTTTAATTACTGATCTATATCAGTCCCAAGAAAGATAACAAGGAGTATTAATACGTTAGAGTACAGAAGTAAGAATGGGAGGTAATTATGAGAAATACGTTAAAAATCGCAACTTCAATTGCTTTACTGACAGGATCAACATGGGCGAAAGAAGGTTGTTTTCCTGAAAACGATTTAAAGTTCTCATCTAAGATGAAAAGTGCTTCGATGTCGAAAATTGAATTCGACCAAGTTGTTAAAAAAGCACTTGATATCTATTCACCTATTATAAAAAAGAAGTTCAAGAAGAAGCTTATAATAAATGGTGAATGGGAAAATGATCGAGTCAATGCACATGCAACTCGGGATGATTACGATAATCCGGTTATTAGTCTACTTGGAGGAATGGCGAGACATCCTGAAATGACAAAAGATGGACTGATGTTAATTATTTGTCATGAACTCGGTCATCAGTTTGGTGGAGCTCCAAAACAATTTCGAGGGAGATCAACAAGAAGGTCATGGTCTTCAGCTGAAGGGCAAGCTGATTATTTTTCAGCTACGAAGTGTCTTCCTAAGATGTTTCAGAGCACTCAAGAGACTAAGTTGGCGATAAGCCTCTCTGATGAAAGTGCATATGAAGAGGCGAGGAAAAAATGTAAAGATGATATCTGTGTAAGGATTGTTCTTTCAGGTCTTTCGGTGGGAAGAGTTTTTGCTTCCTTAAGGTCCGGGTGGGAGATTCCGAAGATATCTAATTTAGATTCCTATAAAGTCTCAATGACAGAATATAAACACCCCAAGCCCCAGTGTCGTTTGGATACTTATATCTCTGGAGCTAATTGTGAGAACGACAGAGATAAAGATTTTGATAATGTAGATCCAAAAATTGGAGCCTGTTTTAGGGCCGAGAATGGTTATGATGATACTAATGGAGCAAGACCTAGATGTTGGTATCACCCACAGTCATACTTTAAGTAAAAAGCAGAAACAAAAAAACCCATCATTCGATGGGTTTTTTATTAGTTATATTTTCTCAAACTTAATCTAAAAAACTCTCTGGCCACATATTATCTTCTTCTCCAGTTACAACAGCTCTTTGATTTACATCAAAACCAGAAAGGATTTCTTTGTAAGTCTTTTGCTGACCAACTAGTGAATTAATAATAGTCATATTACTTCTTTTATTCATATGAAAATATGAAGGCATTGCATTTGTAATAACATCTACAAACTTGTCTTTTCCAAAATTAGGATTAACTGCCGAGTGAGCATCTCTAAGAGCGTCATCAACATAAGAAAAAGTATCACAACCATTAATTAAAAAGATTTGATACTGATCTTTAGCAAATTTACCCATTCTTGCAAGAGCTCTAATATTTGCTCCAAGTCCTGAGTGACCTGAATAGCTGATATAATCAGAAACGAGAGTTCTCTCGTTGTACTTTTGTTGAAAATCAATACCTACTGATCTAATTCCTTCGATAAGGAAAAGAGCAACATCAAGTTCGCCTTCTTCAAGATCAAAAGTCATAAAAACTTCAGGATTTTGAAGAGCATTTCCAAGAGTATATTGTCTGTAATAAGAATTATAAGAAAGTTCTACGTTAACTGAAGTTGGCTTTCCGTACTTCTTAAGAAGAGCGTTAACAGTATCTCTATAAGCTTTAATTCCAGCATCGTACTCACTAGTTGCACCATCTTCAGCTTTTCCAAAAATCAAAGTTGAAACTAACTTTCCATCTTCCCAAACTTTTCCATACTCAGGAGATTTTCCTGTTGTATTTTTCTTACTCTTTTTAAGTTGAATTTGGATTGTGCTTGCTAGCTCATTCTCTTCTGTGTTCATTCTGTTCAATGGACAGCTGTACTTGTTTGGTCTGTAGTAATACCAGAAGATTCCTGAAGTAACATCGTGTCCTTCCCAAGCGAGACATTTCTTTCCACTGTTTTCGTCAGAACCAAAAGCTTTGAAGAATTTTTGAAGTGAAGCATAATCACCTCTTGAAGGAACAAGAAGGTCAAAGCTTCTTGGAACTTGAACACTTAAAGGCCAAGCAATAAAAAGTTTTGCTGCATAGGTAACTTCATAAAGACCATTATCAAGTTGAGTCGACTGACCAACTGAGATTTCAAGCCTGTTCATGTCAGGAGATCCACCATCGAGACCATTTAGTTGTCCGATTGTGTACATCAATTGCTCTTTGATTTCTCTTTTTACACCATAATTAGGTGAGCTAGTGATGATTTTTCCATCTGTAATTGTTCCGTCTAGGGCCACTGTGTGTGCTGAGACAAATTTTGGTTTTGCTGCGAAAGCTGTCGCTTGTGCTATTAAAGCTGCGACCAAGATAAACAATTTCATTTTCCCCTCTCATTGTTTAGATGTAAGTCATTGTAAGAATTTCTGACATAGGTAGTCTCACGTATGAGAACGCTTTGTAAAGGACAGGGGAATATTTAAATTATTGAAATATCTAGAAACTATGTATTAAATTCAAAAATCATTTTGGTGGAACTTAAAGCGAATTTCGCCAATTCTTTTTTTGTTAACGCCAAAGTCGTAATAACCAGATCTTGACGCACTTCGGAAGTAGATTAGCTTATCATTCTCTTCTACATAAAACTCTACATCATCCACAAAGCCAAACACGGAGGAAGTATATTCGGCCTTAAGATAGCCTGAGGACTCGTTTACAAGCTTTCCGCCAGACTTTTTGATAATTCCTTTAAGCTTCATGAGGGCACGAGATTTATCCTCAGTAAGCTTCATGGGATCAATGTAGAACTTGTCTCCATTTGGATACCTATGGGAGACGACACAATTTTTCTTATCGGGACATGGCCCTAGACCTAAGTAGTCTTTCCCATTAATTTTGCGATTTTTAAAACCAAGCTCATTTGCTTGAGCAAACGAACAAAAAAGAATAAGTGAAAATATTATTGTTTTAATTCTAACTTCTCCTGAATAAGAACATAGGGCTGAACGATGATAAATTGAAACGCTTTTTTGTAAGGATTCTCTTTCCAGGTGTTAACTTGCTCTTCCGTAGGTCTGACAACTTTACCTTCGGTCATCCATTTTTTTATAGAGTCTACATCATCCATGGCAACTTTTTCACTCACTGTAGGTAGATCTAAATCAGAACTAACTTGGACAATTGCTTGTCTCGAAAAATGAGGCTCAAGCATACTCCAGTCAGCTTCTTCAATTTCTGATTTAAGTTTTTCTTTGAGACTTAATTCGGTTTTGTTTGGATCTTCTTTGTCGTCACTCATATTTTCTTCACAGGAATAAAAAAAGGCCGGATAAACCGGCCCTCTTTAATATTTAAATTATTTTGATTAGAAGTCAGATGATCTTACTGTCTTTCTTCCATTTGCTTGGCATCTTGTTTGAGCATCTTTGATCATTGTATGAACTCTTTCATTCAACTTATCAAGAGCATCTCCACCAACATTAAGTCCACTCTCTTTTAGAGCTTCTTTTGTTTTAGATCCAACTAGTAGCATTTCTTTTTCTTTAGACATTCTTATTCTCCAATCAGTAAGGTTGATGTTGTGATAGGTATCTATTTTAGAAAGATTGTCTAATCTTTCAATAAAAAAACCCTTCAGAAAAAATAAAAATATTTTGCAAAGCATATATTGCAATTTGCCATGAATTGCCCATTTAGCGCCTAAATTCAATGTTTTCCATAGCTTCCTTCTATGTGTAATAAAAAAGACAAATAACCGAGTTGAACCTTTTGTTAGGTTAAAAAATGTTTAAAGCGCGTCAAACTTGTCTTTTGTTAATCTATTGCAAAGAATACTAAGGCTCTTTAAGCTTGTCATAATCACGAATTAAAACGATTGGAGATAATATGAAACATTTAATACTAATTACATTTTTTGCACTTTTTAGTTTTGCTAGTAATGCCAGTTCTAAAACAGGATACGAAATTCTTACAAAGAAAAGTAACCTTAAGTGGACTGGAAAAAAAGTAACTGGAAAACACTTTGGAAGTGTCGAGCTCACTAATGGAAAACTTGAATTTGAAGGTGATGATTTAAAAGGGGGACAATTTGAAATTGATATGACCTCTATAAAAGTTGAAGACATCACAAATAAGGAATGGAATACAAAACTTGAAAACCACCTTAAAAATGATGACTTCTTTTCTGTTACAAAACATAAAACTGCAAAAGTAGTTATTAAAGATGTTATTTTTGGAAAAGGAGGCGTTTACAATGTAACCGCTGACCTCACGATTAAAGGTATAACAAAGCCAGTATTATTTGATGCCACTGTCACAAAAAAGAAGGGAATGATTACTGCAAATGCAAAGATTGTTTTCAATAGAACTTTGTGGGATGTGAAATATAAATCTGGAAAGTTCTTTAAAGACCTTGGAGACAAGCTTATTTATGACGATGTCGAAATTGAAGTAAAGCTAGTAGCAAAATCTAAATAACAATAAAACTAGGCTTGAGTTGAGGAAACGATACTCAAGTCTTTTTCAACCTTTTCAATAATATCTTTTTCAGTCATACCTTTTTGATTTCTCATTGAAGCAACAACACTTCTCATTTCTTGAACCAGGAGATCTGACGGGTTTGCTTGATAGTCTTGTATGAGCTCAAAATATCTAGCTTCAAGTTGCTCACTCACAGTTTCCTTTTTTCTAAATATTCCAGCAAAAATAAAAAGAAGGGGGAGAATGACCATCATTGAATAAACGATATATTTAATTTCCATTATGACTCCGTGATTTTTTTTTGCAGTGTATTTAAATTCTCTATATCTGGCCAATAAATTGGTAGCAGGCTAGCTCCAGATTTGAGCCAGATTGACCTCAGTGCCCTATTGCCAAGCCTAAGCGCTTGAAATCATAACCTGAAAAGTTGGCAAGCCCATTGCACTATAGATGGTAATCAAACGCTCATGAAGAGCTATTACATAGGAGGAATGTGATGAGAAAAGGACTTTTAAATAACAAACTTGGGGGAATCATGAAAAAGAGAGTAGGACTAGTAATAGCAACATTAAGCTTATTAACCTTTGCCGCTGTCGCAAGCTTAGTACCAAGACTTATTCAACCAGACCTAGAAGTTAAGTCGTTTAATAATCAAGTTGAAACAATCTTGAATAAAACCACTGACTTGAAGAAATTTCAAATGGCCGAAGTTAAGCTTTAAAATATATGCCCCTCTTTAAATAGGGGGGCTCCATATAAAAAGCTTAAGCCCTTTGTAGGACTGCCGATGAGGTGTCCATGAAAAATACTGCCATTAAATTCTTTTTTATT
>JAGSHI010000217.1 GCA_023954635.1 Bacteriovoracaceae bacterium | reverse complement strand
CTCGATATCGTTTATTTGAATACCTTCAAGTTTTAAGAAACAAAAAAGTTGAAAGACCATCAAGAAAACATGGGAATATTCAACTATGAAAAAGCGAGACAAGAAAAGAATCCTCATTGCAAATAGGGGCGAAATTGCTGCAAGAATCGCTAGAGCTTGTAGAGAATTAGGTCACACAGCAGTTGGAGTTTGGACTGATAATGAAATTCATGCCAGACATCTTGAGTTCTGTGATGAATGGGTCAGACTTCCTGGGATGACGAACGCTGAAACTTATCTGAATGTTGAAAATATTTTAAGCGTAGTTAAAGAATGGAAAATTGATGGAGTTCATCCTGGTTATGGATTTCTTTCCGAAAATGCAGAATTTGCTAATCAACTCAAGAAAGCTGGAGCCGTTTTTATTGGACCTCATGTTGAGGCCATTAGAAGTATGGGTGATAAGGCTATCTCGAAGCAGATTGCTAAAAAAGCAGGAATTCCTGTTGTGCCAGGATCTGCTGAAGCTGTAGAGACAATCGACAGTGCACTTAGTATTGCTAAAGAAATTGGTTACCCGGTTCTTTTAAAGGCCGTCGCTGGTGGTGGCGGTAGAGGAATGAGGGCCTGTCACAACGATGATGACGTTAAAAACCAATTTGAGGCAGTTCAAAGAGAATCCAAAGCAGCCTTCGGAAACGGTGATCTTCTTGTTGAGAAATTAATCGTTAATCCGAGACATATTGAAGTTCAAATTCTTGCAGACAAGAAAGGGAATACTTACCACTTTTTTGAAAGAGAATGTTCTATTCAAAGAAGACATCAAAAAATTATTGAAGAAGCACCTTCTCCATTTATTGGTGATGATGAAGAGCTTAGAAAAAACATTTGTGAAACAGCTGTAAGACTTTCTAAGGCCGTAAATTATGATTCTGCGGGAACGGTAGAGTTTATTATGGGTGAAGATAAGTCTTTTTATTTTCTTGAAATGAACACAAGGATTCAAGTTGAGCATCCAATAACTGAAGAGATTACTGGTGTAGACCTCATTGTTTGTATGATTCAAGCGGCCTTTGAGGAGGACTTAGGAATTCCTAGTCAAGAATGGATCAGTAGAACGGGTCATGCGATTGAATGTCGTATTTGTGCAGAAGACCCTATTACGATGTTGCCTTCTCCAGGTAAAGTGACTGGGTTTGAAACAAACTTCCCACAAGGAACTCGTTTCGATCACTATCTCTATCGTGATCTTGAAGTTACACCTGATTTTGACCCAATGGTTGGAAAACTTGTAACAAAAGGTGTCCTTAGAGAAATTGCGATTAGAAAAATGAAAGTCGCACTAGATGGATTACTAATAGAGGGCTTAAAAACAAACAAACCACTTCATCAAGTTATCATTGAGCACCCTAAATTTATTGAAGGAAATTATTCTACAAACTTTATTGCAGAAGAAAAACCTCAAGAGTCTGTAGATACTTCAGTCAAATATTCAAAAATATATAAAAAATTGGCCTGTATTGAAGCCAGAAGGATGGGTATTTAATTATGAGAACCTATCTAATAGATGAAGAGAGCAACGAATACGTTACAGATTTAACGAGAACGATTATTCACAGCTCTGAACTTGTTGAGTATCACTTCTCTACAGTTAAAGATAATAAAGCAGAACATAATGAGATTATTTTTGTGAGAAAACTTGCCGGACAATATTTTGCTTCAAGCGATAATATTAAATGGGAGAAAGTAGCGAGACAAGAACTTCCTACGCGAATGTTAAATGTAGATACAGTTTTTGATATGTATTACGGTTATAAACCATCCGGTTTGAGTGGTGGTGCTGCTGGTGAACTTAAAACCCAAATGCCTGGGAAAATTATTAAAGTACTGGTTTCTGAAGGAGATAAGGTTGAAAAAGGCCAAACTTTAATTTTACTAGAAGCAATGAAAATGGAAAATGAAATTAAATCTGGAGTAGATGGAACAGTTAAATCTATTCATATAAAAGAAGGAGATGCCTTAGAACAAGGTATTCTCATGATGGAGGTCGAATGAATTGGCAAACAAATAATTCTAGAAGAGGTGGCAAAGAAGATGCCGAAAAACTTCTTCAAGATATAAAAAATGCATCTAAGTTAATAGGACCAGTAGTTATTGGTATTATTGTCTTAATTCTTGCAACAACAAGTTACTATACAGTTGAACCTGATGAAGAAGCAGTAATGATTAGGCTGGGGAAATATACGGGAACGTATCCTCCTGGACTACATTTTAAAGTTCCATTTGGAATAGACAAAGTTATTAAAGTTAAAACAAAAAAAGTTCATCAAGCTGAATTTGGATTTAGAACTAGAAACTCTTCTACTAGAGTGACGACTTATTCAAAGGGAAGTTTTGATAATGAGGCCTTAATGCTTACGGGTGACTTGAATGTTGCTGACGTAGAGTGGGTTGTTCAATATCAAATCTCAGATCCTTTTAAGTATCTCTTTCAAACGTCAGAACCTAATAGGAATATTAGAGACGTTTCTGAAGCTATTATGAGAAGAGTTGTTGGAGATAGACTTGTTACTGATGTTTTAACAACTGGGCGAGCCGAAATTGCTATGGATGCTCGTATGCTGATGCAAAAGGTATTAGATAAGTACGATATGGGTGTTCGAATTGTTACTGTTAAACTTCAGGATGTGAACCCTCCAAGAGTTGTTCAGCCTTCGTTTAACCAAGTTAACTCTGCCAAGCAAGAACAAGAGAAAATTATCAACACTGCTGAAAAGGACTATAACAAAATTATCCCTGAAGCTCGTGGTAAAGCAGAGAAGTTGGTTTCTGAGTCTGAAGGTTACGCCGAAGGACTTGTAAATAAGGCCCTTGGTGACTCCGCAAAATTCCGTGAAATTTATAAAGAGTACAGAAAGGCTCCAGCGATTACTAGGAAGAGGATTTACCTTGAAACAATGGAAGAGATCTTTAAAAGATTTGAGTCAATTACAGTAGTTGATCCTCAGGTAAAAGGTTTACTTCCAATTTTTAATCAAAAAGGTCAATAAGATGGGAAAGACAATATCAATAATAGTTACATTAGTTATAATTATAACTTTAAAAATGAGTATGTTTATTGTTTCAGAAGGTAAACAAGT
>JAGSHI010000121.1 GCA_023954635.1 Bacteriovoracaceae bacterium | reverse complement strand
TGAACTTCAATGATATCTTTAGAAGAAATTGATTCTTCAATAAAGTCGAGACCAAAGGCAATTTGGGAGTCAACCTTAAAAGGCTTCGGGGGCTGTACTGTAGTATCAAGTTTTTCTTTGGTTAAATCTAAGTCAGGAGAATCAAATTCTGAAATTTTAAGATCTTTTTTCTTTTTCTTTTTCTTCTTTTTTTCCTCTTCTTCTAAGGCAAGTTTCTTTTTCTTCTTCTTTTCTTCTTCAGCTAAAATCTCTTCACTATTCTCATCTTCAGGGTCGACAGGAGGTGGAGGAGGGTCACCGACGCCTGCACTGTCTCCACTACTATCCTTCTTATTATCTTTATTTTTGTCATCTTTTTCTTTTTCTTCTTCTAAAATTTCTTCTTCAGCTTGGGCCTCAACTTCTTTTTCTACTTCTTTTGCTTTGTCTTTCCCAAAGATAAGTTCCCACTGTAGTAGCTTTGACTTAAAGACTAATTGCCTTCCCTCAATTCTTGTTTTGATAACTTCTCTAATTGTCTTTTTTGTAAAAGCATCTACAAGTTTGAATTTAAGGTTGTATCCGGATTTATTCTTTCCCCATTTCGTTTTTCCACCAGACATTTCAAGTTTATAAAATTTGAACTTTGCATCTTCAAAACTTTTAGGTGAAGAGAACAGCATATTGAATTTTCCAGATTTCATCACAACTCCGATTGCACTTCGAATGATCAATCTTTGCTGTAAATCTGAAATATTTTTAATTTTAGGTTTAGCAATTGAGATATAGGGCTTTTTCTTTTCTTTTTTCTTCTTTCCAGTTGGTTTTGAATCTTTTGCATCAGTAGGATTTTTGGAAGTTTCCTCTTTTTGATCCTGAGCAAATAGCTCAGAAGAGGAAAAAAGTGTTCCCATTAAGCAGAGTATAGTAATCAGATTAAATATTTTTCTCATAATTTTTTGTTCCGTCTACAAGTATATAAAATCAAACAGAAACATCACAGCAAGCAAAATGATTCACGTCTGGGCAAAAGACTGACAAAGTCAGTCGTTCTTTTTTCAGTACAAAATACACCTTTTGATCTCAATGAAGCCCAAGGAGCCGTAAAGTTTTAATTTTATATACCGTAACGTTTGTAAACCCTTTTAATCTGGAGAAAGCCATGAATATCTTTTCAGTGATTGGACTGTTAATTGGCGGAGTCGTTTTCTTTATTGGCCTTAGGCTTGCCTCAGAAAACATGATGATGTTTGTAGACTACCCGTCTATGTTCATTGTTTTAGGTGGAACCTTCGCAGCTACTGCTATTTGTTTTCAACTAGACAGAATCACAATGTTATTCAAAATCTTCTTGGGCCACATCTTTGGAGGCAAGAAAATTAGTTACCCCAAGCTAATCGCTAATATCATGCAGATTGGTGAATCGTACAGGGGTGGCGAGGGCATGGATAGCTTATTAGGCAAAGCCACTGACCCATTTTTAAAAGAGGCACTGGAACTTATTGGTGAGGGTTTTCTTGAAACAAAACATTTAGTTAGGCTCTTAGAAGATAGAATGGACAATATGAATAAGAAAAGAGTCGGTGACGCAACAAAGATTCGAACGCTTTCTCAATTCCCTCCAGCTTTTGGAATGATGGGTACAACTATTGGGATGATCGTTCTCCTAGCAAACCTAGGTGGAGCTGATGCTATGAAAATGATTGGGCCTGCGATGGGTGTTTGTCTTATTACAACTCTTTATGGTGTTGTTGTCGCAAACCTCGTGGTGATTCCTATTGGTGAAAATTTAATTGAATCAGCAAAAGATATCCATTTGAAGAATCAAATTATTCTAGAGGGTGTTAAACATATTATTGCAAAATCCAACCCAGTTGTTGTTGCGGAAGAATTAAATAGCTTCCTATTACCTAGCGAAAGGCTGGACTGGAAAGATGTAGTAAAAGGTTAATCATGGCAGAAGAAGTAATTGAAGAGGAAGAAGGAAAGAAAGAAGAGTTAGAAGACGAGGGAGCTCCTGCTGCCGCGTGGCTTCTTTCTTATGCTGATATGATGACTCTTATCGCATGCTTTTTCATTCTTATGATGGCCTTCGCAAACTATGACCCTGTTGGATTTACCAAAAAGACGAAAGAAGTTTCAAAACATTTTAACAAAGATAAATATAAATCTTCTGATATGAAGCTTTCTCAACTCCAAGAAGAAGTCTCTAGGCATCCAGAATTGAAGAATAAATCAAAAGTATCACTCAAGGATGATAGCTTAATTGTTTCCTTTTCGGGTTCAGCTCTTTTTGATACCGGAACTCATACCCTATCCGAAGAAACAACAATGGTATTAGATGCCATGATTGATATTATTAAGACGAAAGACCCAAATTTTCGAATTCTTGTTGAAGGACACACCGATAATCAGGCCATGGCAGAGGGGACAACATTCACCTCTAACTGGGCACTTTCAGGCGCAAGAGCTGCAGCAGTCGTGGAAAGATTTGAATACTTTGGCTTTGATCCACAAAAGCTAATACCAATAGGAATGGCCGATACAAAACCGCTTGTCCCCAATGAAGACGATGAAGGGAATGCAATACCCGAAAATCAAAAATTAAATAGAAGAGTTGTCATTAAGGTTCTTGAACCAATTGACAAGAGTAAAGAAGTTAAAATGGGTTTTGGAGTTTATTTCAAGGATGCTACGGAATAAATTATGGAAGAGTATAAAACCAAAATAGATCGACGAACGATCACCATAATCTTGCTATCAATCATACTTTTACCTGCTGGGTACTTATCAATCTACTATATTCAATGCTCAATGGGACCGATTAAAACTCTCGAAAATAAATATGGAAAGAAAAGTCTCCAAAAAAATTGTCCATGGAGTGAGAAAAGAACTTACTTACAATGTGTCAAAAAAGATTTTTTAAAAGTTGTAAGAAAAACTGGCCCATTTGATAGCCATCTCGCTTACTTATTTGAAAAAGATTTGTTTCGACTAGATAGAGATAAACAATCAACTGATATTGGTAAAGTAAATACAATCGTTGATCATCTTGAATTAGGTGTAAATTTTTTAATTATAAGAAGGGATTTCAGAGTTCTTAGATCAAACCTTCATTTGGCTGGTTTTCTTCTAGCCTACTTAACAAGAAATGATGTCCTAGACGAATTTAATAAATTTGAAGGATATATAAAACTCATTGAAACAAAGTATGGAGAGGCCCTTAAGTCTGACGGAGTTCTTCACCAGCGATACACTTTCGTAAAAAAAGAGTTTTTGAAGTTTAAACCTAAGCTGGTTGATCTAAATTAGGATCTACCTTTTTCTGCCTAATTAATTCAATTATAGTGAATGTAGACCATCCCTCTATAAGAACACCGATAGCCATAAAAATGGCAAATGCAGGTATATAGAAAAGAGATGAGATTCCGATATTTTGCCCTATTGTCATTATAAGTTGAGATGAAATTTCTAAGAGAATTGAGAGAACGGCAAACAAAAGACCAATACCAAAGTTATTTTTGATTAACTCTTTTGAGTGAGTAAAGGTTGACTCATCCCCACTAAGATCAAGAACTGTTAGTGTTGGTGCAAATACATATATGGCGGCAAAGTAAATTCCAGGAATAATGAGAAAAAATAAACCCAAAACCATTATAAGAGTATAACCGATTGCGATGAGAACATAACCCGGAGTAGATAGAATTCCTTCTTTAAGACTTTCAGAAAGAGATTCAGATGATTTCATTACCTCTTCAGTTCTAATCCTGTGAATCATCGATACAAATAACCAAATATTTAGAAATGCTCCAAGAAATGTTAAGCATATATAGACAACGGAGTTATCTTTTAAACTTGTCTGATCAATAAAAGAGAGGGCCGAAGTCACAGTTGTTGCTACGATCCAAATCCCAATAGCAAATGAGAAATTTCTTTTTAGAAAAGAAAAAGTTTTTTCAAGAGACTCACCTAACACGTATACTCCAAAGAAGTTAAAATGATTCGAACGTTCCAAGCTTTTTATTTTTTCTAACAGATGGAACTTTAAATATTCTATTATGAAATGAAATATAAATCCCTGCGGGGAGAATTTTACTGGCCAGCAAGGCCTCTGTTACATTTTGTCTCGCATCTGAATCATCAAAGCCCATTGGCTTCATAGCTCCAGTAAACACGATAGGTACTTTTGGCTTTTTAACTTCTAACAAACAATGTTCGGCTGTCTTGGCCATCGTATCTGTTCCATGTAGGACAACAATCGGACAACCCTTGGACATCTGAGCATTAATTGATTTAGCAATCACAGAGCGATCAAAGTCAGTCATATAGAGAGAGTCTTTAGACATAATCGAAAAGACTCTGAGGAAGGTATATGGCAGGCGAAGTTTGGCGAGAATTCTCTCTTTGATCATGGTTTGTCGGTTTTCTAAAGTCCCTTCAAACTCATCATAGGACTTATCTATTGTGCCCCCTGTCGTAAGCACAATGACATCTTGCCTTTCTTTTTCTAGGTCGAGAGTCCAATCTGTCATAAGTTAAATCACCTAATTTTAATGAGTTACATAGTTTCCGAGAACAAAATTACCGAAAAATTGCCGTTAAGTCTATCACTATACTTGACGGTCCTCTTTTTACTCCCATCATTAGATAGTTATTTATTCAACGTTAAACATAAGACTAGGAGTTCACCGTCATGAGCGAGAAAAAAGGACAGATCAAAGTAGATACTTCTGATATTTTCCCAATTATTAAAAAGTGGCTTTATTCAGAGCACGATATTTTCATTAGAGAACTTGTTTCAAATGCTACTGATGCCATTACCAAAAGATCAACACTAGCAAGAACACGTAATGAAGAAATACCTACTGGAGAAATTCAAGTACGGGTAAATAAAACAAAGAAAGTCATTACAGTTACAGATAATGGATTAGGGATGTCTGAAGACGAAGTAGAGAAATATATTGCTCAACTCGCTTTTTCAGGGGCCGAAGAATTTATCACGAAATTAAAAGATGAAGGCGCTGATAATAAAAACGATATTATTGGTAAATTTGGACTTGGTTTTTACTCCGCATTCATGGTTGCTGACAAAGTTGAAATCGATTCTCTTTCAATGAATAAAGATTCAACTCCAGTTAAGTGGGTTTGTGAAGGTGATACAGATTATACATTTACAAAGTCAGACAAAACAGAAGTAGGAACAACTATTACTCTTCATATTAACGAAGAGAGTGAAGAGTTTCTTTCAGAGTTTAAACTTTCTGAAGTTATGAGAAATTTCTGTAGCTTTATGCCGTATCAAATTGGAGTTATGGACGAAGAGAAGCAACCTGTTTACCCAAGAAAAGATGATGGGTCAGAGGATAAAGAAGCGACTCCAACTCCACCAACACCTATGATGATTAATGATACTGAGCCTCTATGGAAGAAAGATCCTTCAACTCTAAAAGATGAAGACTATATTGGATTCTATAAAAAACTTTACCCAATGGATGGAGATCCCCTATTCTGGATTCACCTTAAAGTTGATCACCCATTTACTTTAGAAGGGATTCTTTTCTTTCCAAAAATAAATCCGACAAAGCCTTTTAATGAGTCAAATATTAAACTTTACTCAAAACAAGTTTTCGTATCAGACAACGTAAAAAATATTATTCCAGAGTTTTTAAGTCTTCTTAAAGGAACTATCGACTCTACTGATATCCCTCTTAATGTTTCAAGGTCTTCCCTTCAAGGGGATCCGAATATCAGAAGAATTTCAAACTATGTTGTTAAGAAAGTTGCAGATGCACTTAAAAAGCTTTTCAATACAGACAGAGAGAAGTTTGAGTCAATTTGGGAAGATATCGGACTGTTCGTAAAATACGGTATTATTAGCGATACAAAATTTGACGAGTTAATGAGAGAGAGAGTTCTCTTTAAGAACAGTGAAGATAAATACTTCACTCTAAAAGAGTACAAAGATTCAATTCCTGCAGACTACTCTGAGAAAATGAAAGATTTAGTTCTTTATTTTGAAAAAGGTGCCAGTGATTACTCTTTAAGAAAGCAACTTCTCGATGAGAAAGTTCACGCTCTCGATACAGAAAATCATATCGACCCTCATTTCATGCAACATGTAGAAATGAATAAAAAGAATGATGAAGCTTATAGATTTTCTTCTATAGATTCTGAGATTGGAAATATTCTTGAATCTGGTAGTACTACTGATGAAGATATCAAAGTTAAAGAATTTTTCACAAAAGTACTTATTGGAGAAAAGAAATCTGAAGAAATCATGGATGGCCTATCTGAAATTGAAATCTCTAATTTTAAAAATTCAAGCTCTCCAGCTTATTTCAAGACTGATGAGCAAATGAAAAGATTTCAAAAGATGACTCAAGCTATGAACGGAGTTCAAGGAAACTTTCCTGTTAAGAAGACATTAGTCGTTAATCCAGGAAATGCTCTCATTCAAAATGCTCTTAAGATTCATGAGAAAGGTTCTAACGAACAACTTGTAGAAAAAATCTGTCATCACGTAGAAGATCTTGCGGCTATTTCAAGTGAAGGCCTTAAAGATGAGAACCGAGATAACTTTGTTCAACGTTCTCAAGAGCTTATTCAAGAACTTACAACTTTAGCGCTTTAAGCTTATATAAAGAAGGCCACTCCTTATTGGAGTGGCTTTTTTTGAATCAAAATGTTTCTCTTTCGGAACATCCCCATAAGAATTCAACCACTTAAATTCAATTTTTTTGGCATTCCCTTTGCTTTTACTCTAATGAATAAATAAAAGAGGGACCATAAATGAAAATTATACTTTTCGCTACATTACTGAGCTGTCTAACTTCAATGAACGCTTATTCGTCATCTGAGACTTGGCCAGTTAACTTCAACATCCGCCCAGAAGCTCAACTCTATGACCATCTCATGAAAGGTCTTTGGAAAGATGTCCCCGCAAAATCTATTCTCCCAGAGATTCCTATTGATGATGAAGGAGATTTAACGGCAAAAATTCAAGGAGGACATATCCAGCTAGGAAACCAAGGCGACAAGTACTTTTCAATACGTCCTCTAGGAGACAATAAAGTTGAACTCTCTTGGAACCTAGAAAAAGTTCAAACACTAATTAGCGTTCGCGCCGACTGGGTCGTTGAGATACTTGGAGTTCGTATAAGAAAACATGAAGTATTTAATGTAGATGCAAGTGGTATAAGAAATGCAAAGAGTATTTTTGCAATTAACTTTGAAAATGGTGAATTTAGCTTTACCCCTATCTCGAATACTGGATTTAAATTTAATCGTATAAAGATTACTTCTGAAGATGATGACCTCGTCACTTGGTTTTTAAGTAATTTTAATTCTCAAATTAAAGGTATTCTTAATAGAGAAGTTTCCAACTTCGTAAATAGTGATAAGTTTATTAATACTCTAAAAGTAAAAGCTAATGAGAACCTGCAAAAATTAGAAAATATCAATTTAAAACTCAGTGAGTTTGCTGCTGATATGAATATATGGTTCACTCAATTTGATTTAGATAAGGATCGTGTTGCAGTATCAGTAGACTCTAGGTTTAACTCTACTGATTCCAATGTCCACATATGTGCCAGTGAGATGAAAGCGGCCATGGACCAAAAAAACTTAATTGAGATAAATAACAAAGATAACAATAATCCAGGAAGTATCCTTGTTCCACATCGATTTATTGAAAAAATTATTGAAAACTTAGCAACTCTCGAAATTGATGAGAATGAAGATGGTCACCCGGATGAACCACTTTTTTGTTTTGGTTACAAAGATCCAGAGCATAGTGGAGAACTTGAAGAGTTTTCTTTCAAGATATTAGGAAAGGAGAGAAATCTTAAGCTAAAGTTTTGGGCAATCCCTGTTGGGAAGCCTCTTTACAAATATGAAAGGCTTAAGACCCTAAACTCTGAAGGTAAAGAGGTGTCTGATCATCTCATTACTTTGAAGATGTCAGCTCAAGTAAAAATTGAAAATCTTCCAGGCTACCCTAGAGTTGTTATCAAGAAGAACCAAATTGACACAAGTTTTACAGCAAGGTTGAAGCTTGCAATAACCCCTGGGAAAGGACTCCAACTAATTCCTCAATCAATCTCTTTAGATAAATTCAAAGGTAAGCTTTACTATAAAATTAAAAAGTATATTCCAAAAATTAGAGTTCCATTTTTTAGTGTTCGGAAAAAGTTAGAGAAAGCATTACTCGAAGAAATGAAAGTGTCTTTAAGTGAAGAGATTTTAATAGATGAAGTGCTACCTGCACTCGAAATGAAAGTTAAGCTAAAGGGTTATGAGCTATTAAAAGAATCTCATAAAATGAATTTCTCTATAGGTTTTTAGAGACAATATTATCTTTTGATGAAATACTGAAATGAAATTTCAAAGAGAGATCAAAGTGAAAATATGGATTGATGCAGATGCTTGTCCCAAAGTTGTTAAAGAAACTGTCTTTAAAGCATCTTTTCGTTTAAAATTTCCTGTTACATTAGTTGCGAATAGCTACATCTCAGTTCCTCCAGGGGGGCAAATAAACTCAATTCAAGTGGAACAGGGTGATGATGTAGCAGACTTTTACATTGTCGAAAATGTCTCTAAAGAAGACCTGGTTATAACCGCAGATATTCCACTGGCAGCTCTCATTGTCGAAAAAGGGGCCATCGCTATTAACCCTCGTGGAGAGCAGTATACAGAAGAAAATATTAGTGAGCGTTTATCTATGCGCGACTTCATGAAAGAGCTTAGAGACTCTGGTGGAGTTGATACCGGCGGACCACCACCCTTCGGTCCAAAAGACAAAGAGAAGTTCACAAATTCACTAAATCAACTACTTACCAAACTTTTGAAGTAAAGTTCAGTTCGCTTGACTTTAAGTCTTCCCTAAGTGATGATGCGCACAAATCTGAACACACTGAGATTTATTTGCTTACTGCTGGTGTTCGGATAAGGCAGTAACTCAATAAACTTGGATATTCTATGTCAGATTTCAAATCTCTTGATTTGCTACCCACTATTTTAACCGCACTTAACAAAAAAGGTTATACCACCCCTACACCTATACAAGGTCAATCTATTCCTCACCTATTGAAAGGAAAAGATCTCCTAGGAATTGCCCAAACAGGGACAGGGAAAACAGCGGCCTTCTCACTTCCTATTATAAATCGATTAGCGAAAAATAAAGTCAAGGCCAAACCGGCCAGAGTCAGAACACTTATTTTGACTCCAACAAGAGAGCTTGCTTCACAAATCGAAGAAAATATTAAGCTCTACTCTAAAGGTCTAAATTTAAAGACTACTGTTATTTTTGGAGGTGTAGGTCACCGTCCTCAAATCCAATCGATGTCGAGAGGTGTTGATATTTTGATTGCAACTCCTGGAAGACTTCTTGACCTCATGTCAGACGGACACGTTCTATATGAACAACTCGAAGTCTTTGTTCTTGATGAAGCCGATAGAATGTTAAATATGGGTTTTATTAATGATGTGAAAAAAATCATTTCAAAACTTCCAAAAAAGAAACAAACTCTTTTATTTTCAGCAACAATGCCTAAAGACATCGCCAACTTAGCAAACTCTTTATTAAAGAACCCAGTCAAAGTGGAAGTTACTCCTGAATCTAAGACTGTGGATAAGATTGATCAAAAAATAAATCTCGTTGAAAAGGCAAACAAACCTCTTCTACTAAAAAGTATTTTACAAGATCAAGAAGTAAAAAGTGTTCTTGTCTTTACTCGTACAAAACATGGTGCCGATAGAGTTGTAAAAAACCTTACTCGTTCCTCTATTGAGGCCGCTGCTATCCATGGGAATAAGTCCCAAGGAGCAAGAGAAAGAGCACTAGGTAGTTTCAGGTCTGGTCAAGTTAGAGTTTTAGTTGCCACAGATATTGCAGCAAGAGGAATTGATGTTTCTCATGTAACCCATGTCATTAACTATGAC
>JAGSHI010000078.1 GCA_023954635.1 Bacteriovoracaceae bacterium | reverse complement strand
CTAGTATGAGAGCTTTAAAAGCAAGTTTAGGTATTTTTTCGTTATTAATCTTCAACCTTCAGTCATTTGCAGCTGAAAATAATTTAACGGTTCGATCAATCATCGTTGAAAAATATTCGAGCGTGTTGCTCACTGCTCATGATTCAGCTGTTAAGGAATATCAAAAACATCTTAATAATCCATCTGCTCTAATTGCAAAACTCCCTAAAGAGGAAGCTCAATACCTTAAGAAGCTAATGAAACATTATAAAGTTACAAAGCTTCCAAAAATAAAAAAAACAAAGTTAGGACATACCCTCGAAGTTTCTGGAGGTAAGGTGACAATTCCTTCTACTTTTCTTCTTGATCAAAAGATTACCTTCAATGGAAAGATCTTTAAGTTTAATAAAAAAGAATCTTTCAAGAAAAACTCAATTAGACTTCAGAAGTTTATGGGATCAAAGAAGACTGCTTCTCTAATGAACTTAATCATCAATGAAGCACATGCTCTTGGTTTTCTAGCAATTGGTGCTCTTGTTCTTGGTACAGTAGCTCTTGGAGCTATGGTTTATAGCTCTGCTAAGAAGTTAATTGCTGGTGATAACGAAGATATGAAAGAGTTCAGAGAAGGAATAAAAGAGAAAACTAAGAAGTGTGACTCTGATTTAAATAACGTTGAAGAGCATAAAGGTTACTTTTCTAATTGGGATAAAGCACCTGGTGCTTTTGAAACTTTTAGCAATATGAGAAAGGTAGCTACTCAGCTTGAAGAGCACCAAAATGGTAAATCAGATTCAAAAGAAAAAGTTCAGGAACAGCTTTATAAAGACTATGGTATCGATAACATGAAAAACTGTTCAGACTTTGCCAAAGAATTTAGACGTAAACTAGGTGTAACAGGACGAAGAAATGAAACTTACGCTATGATAGAAGGTACGGAAAAAAATAGTAAGGAAGTCATTTGCGCCGAGGTTAATGAGTATATCGACTGCCTAAGTGAATTTAATAAAATTCATAAAGGTCATGTTAATCAAGGTGATGGTTACAAAGAAGACATCGGGGTTTATTACAAATCTGATGCTCATAAGAATACTCTATCAAAATAAAAACTCTAGGCTGAACAGCATTTGTTCAGCCTAAATATTTCTATTTAAAATTAATCACATCCATTTTGTTCTTATTTACATTTAACTCAAAGATATCCGGTCTTGAGTAATGCCCCCCAATATCCATAGAGCGTTTACCATCAATAACAGCCCCTAAATCATACTCTGAATAAAGGATTCCCTTCTCTTTAGTCATTGGTCCAGCAACTGCTCCACCAAAGGGTTGATATAAAACGGCATCTCCGTTTGAAAGCCAGTCTTCTGGATCAGGAAAAACTTCTGCTTTATGAGGAACAGATTCTGGAAGGTCACTACATTGTAAGGCGGTAGAACATCCAGCAACCCAGCATCCACCTTCTCTAGCAATATGTCTTAGTGTACCTAACCAAGATTCACCGCAGTCCCATGTTGGAGCAAGGTAAACCTCAACCCCTTGAGCATAAAGAGAATAACGAGAAAGAGGCATATAATTTTCCCAGCAAATCAGTGTTCCAATTTTTCCTGCCGGAGTATCGACAACATTTAAACCGCTAGCATCGCCCCATCCCCAAACCATTCTCTCTGGGTTAGTTGGAATTAACTTTCTATGATTGTTAAGAATCTTTCCATCAGGTCCAATAATCGCATATGAGTTATATAGAGTTGCTCCACTAGCCTCTCCATTTATCTCGTGATACCCCATGGCCAAAGTAACGTTGGCTTTTTTAGCAGCCTCTTGGATTGGAGCCATCTGGTCTTTACTTAAATCAACAGAGTTCTCGAATAAGGTGTGATGAAGGTCTTTATACTTTCCCATATCTCCACCTGGTCTTAATCTCCATACCCAAGATGGATAACCAGGAAGCCAAGCTTCAGGAAACATAACCAAGTCAGCTCCGTTATTACCTGCTTCGCTTATATATTCACAGGCCTTCTCAATTGACTCTGATAAGTTTAAAAAGACTGGAGGGGCTTGAACTATCGCTAGCTTTTTCATTTTAATTCCTTTGAAGTTGAAACCGTGATTAAACAGTATTTCTTTTCAAATGAAAAATTTAACGCAATGAAAAAGTGCTAAATGCTTATATATTCTTTCTATTTCTTCTTATTTTTATTTTCTGCGTGACCTGGCTTGGCAAGAATTTCTAAGTAAAAAGTTTCTTTATCGGCCTGAACAAATTTATCAATACTAGCGTTGAGGGTATCAAGTTTAAAATCTGTAGCACTATCTACATCATTACCTATACGGCAATCAAAATCCCAAAAATCCACATTCTCAGGAAGAGGTTTTCTACGTTCTCTTTTCACATACTTTCTAATTTCGTGAACGACACTATCAACTTGTCTTTCAGGTTCTTTATTTGGTGATGTTAAATTAAATGTCTTTTTCATATATCCCTTAAGGTATTACTTAATTCCTACAATGTAGGAGTTCCAATTTAATGAGTTTTCTTCTTCTTCAGTAGCATAAAACTCGCCATTCCCCAAACCTTCATCATTAAAGTCTTCCCAATAGACAAGCGTCTTTGAAAAACCTGCATCTTCAAAGATTTCTCTTAGTTCGGTAATCGTCCACATACGAAAGTCATAGGTAAAAGCATCTAAGATCTCGGTCCCATCATCGTACTTAAAATGAACTCCATAATGGGCAACTCGTGAAATAGGATTAAAACTTTTACGTTCAAATTCAAAAACAAAAGGAGAGATTTGGTCATTATTATCAATCAAACGTTCTTGAACTTCTAAAATCTCACTTTCACTTCCTCCAAGAAGATCAATGATCATCATCCCCTCTTCATTCAGTGAGGCGTGTACTTTTTTTAAATATTCTACGAGCTGCTTTCTTTCGTGAATATAGCTATAGGAAAAATTAAAAGCGACGACAATATCGCATGGCTCAGTAATCGAATTTGTATCTTTTAACTGAGGCTTAAGGCGTTTTTGCTCGTCCTCACTCATGTTCCCTAAGTAATTTTTTTTACCATACTCTAAGGTAGCTTCATCATTATCAATTGCCTGAGCGCTTCGGTTTTCATCTGATTGAACCCAACAACAACTCAAAGCGAAGGTTCCACTAAAGTCCTCTCTAAGAGAAAGTGCTTTTTTAGAAAATTTCTCTTCAAAGATTTTTGAAATGCGCTCGACATCCCCCAAAGGATCCTGAACTGATGCAAGGTAGAGCGCATGTTTATCATTAGTTTTAGAGCGACTCATTTTTTAGGCCTATTTGTACAAAAGAGAATTCTAACTTGTAGATTGATTCTTTTAATATTTTCTCCAATAGAATCCTATCGGAGACTGTTTTAATAAGGTTTATGTTTAAGTCTTAAAGCACTGAAAGTAGGAGAAATCTACTAAACTAATCTTATAGTCCACAATAGTGGGCGAAAATCAAAGATGAAGATACCTTCACACGCTATAACGACCTGAAATTACTCACAAAAGTCTGTCAATTCAAAAATCTGAGATAATCCTTCAAGTAAACTATTTCTGATTAATTTTGTTTCCTTATTAGCCGATAGGAAACATGAGGAAAAATCAGTTTATGGGTATTAAGAATATATCTAAATTCATCGCCTACTTATTACTCATGAGCATATTCGTGGCCTGTAATGGATCCGGTGGTGACGCAGGTTTTTCAACTATCGCTGAATCAGATACTCAGGCCGCCGCGGCACCTGCTGCTCCAAGTGGTGATACAACTTTAAGTATTAGCTCCTTCACTCCAGCGGCTGACCCCTATACGATTGGCTCAACCTCTGAGACTTTTGCCATAGCAGTGTCTGGGAATGGAAGTATAACTTATGACTTTAGCTTGGATTCAATTAGTGTCCAAAGTGGCTCAAGCCCTTTTTATAATTTAAATGGCGCTCTCTTAACTGTTGGTACACATACATTAGTTGCTACCGCAACAAATTCTGTGAATTCTGTCTCACATACATTTAACATAATTAAAAATTCAGCTCCAACTATTGGCAGCTTCACCCCACCAGCTGGAACGTTAAACTTAAACTGTGGTGTAGATTCTCAGGCATTCTCTATATTCACAAGTGATGTCAACGGTGATGCTATGACTTACGCTTGGACTTTAAATGGAAGTCCGGCCGCATCGCAATTTTCAATTGTCTCTACTGTAAACTCTTCAGTGGCAACCTTCTCTCCTACCTGTACATTAAATGGCTCTTACACACTGACCGGAACCGTGAGCGACGGAATAGACACCTCATCCACAAGTTGGACTGTCATTGTTGGTAATCCAAATGTTGCAAGCATTGATGCCTACTCCCCCTCACTTAGCCCTGTTGTCGTACTTAGTACGACTCCAACTCAAGTTTTGACTGTCTCTGCCTCTGGGAATCCTCCACTAGTGCATGCTTGGAAACTAGATGGCACAAACGTTGGCACTAACTCTGCTTCATACACTTTTGCTGAAACTACAGCTGGTGCTTACACTGTAGATATTACTGTTACCGATCCAGGAACTACTGACTCACATAGTTTTAGTGTTATTAAAAATGCGAAACCTGCGCTAAGTAATGTTACTCCCGCCAGTTCAACTCTTAAGCTAAATTATGCAAGCACAAAAGTATTTTCAATTGATGCTAGTGACGCTAACTCAGATACGATGAGCTACACTTGGAAACTAAATGGTGGGACAAGCTCTTTTCTAGTTGGTTCTGCCACAGCGGGAGGCTCTCAAGCAGTCTTTACTCCTAGTGATTTAATCTTAGGTCAACAGATTGTCAGTGTTGAAGTTAGTGATGGTAGAGAAATTACAAGTCAATCTTGGCAAGTAACAGTTAATCGCTTCAGAACCTCATGTAATGATTTAGCAGCTGATGAAATATGTACCGTTTTTGGACGCACTGGTCTTGGAGATGATTCAACAACTTCAAGTGGCACTGCCATAGCGAACCCTACATCTATAACAGGTGATGGAGCTGGAGGTTTCTTTGTTTCTGATATGGTAAAAGATGTTGTTTGGTATGTTAATAAGACGGGTTCAACTCAAGTACGCCTTGGGGTTACTGTCGAAAATGGAAAATCTAAAGTCGTTGTTGGAATGGGTGCTGGGGGAATAAGTCCTGAGGGAATGACTGGCACCAGCTATAAACTTAATGATCCTCAAGGTCTTGCCTGGCATAGTGCAAGAGCAGAGCTTTATGTTTCTGATTACAATAACCACCGAATTGTCCGAGTTACTTCATCAGGTGTTGCCAGAAAAGTTGCAGGGGGAACCACTGCAAATAACCTCGCAGGCCATGGTGCAGGATTAGCATTAAGCATAAACATGATCTACCCCTATGGAATAGCTCTAGATGAAACTAGCAATACTCTTTATGTTGGCTCTTATGGTGGGTTTATTAAGAAGTTCGATATCTCAGATGCTGATTACAATAACTGGACTGGTGAAGTTGTCGTTGGAAAAAGACAAGCTAACGACACTATTACTGAAACACTTCTTGATGGAGATATTGGTTATCTAACAACGGGAGCACAGGCTCAAGATATTACCAGCTTGGCAATTTCTTCAAATGGAAAGTACTTATATTTTTCTGATCAAGCACATTGCAGGATTCGAGTCGCCAATATGGACAGTGTCTCAGTAGAGCATTTTGGTGTTACTGTCGCTGCAGGAACAGTAGGAACTCTTACACCCCAAAATTGTGGAAGTAAAAATGAAGAACCTGTAGCAACGGCTCAAACCTACCGTGCTTACTCGAATGCATTAGCTCTCCATGAAACAGCTGGAGTAGTAAAAGGATTTTTTCTTTCAAGCTATCATTCTCATGAAATTTTCTATTGGAATTCAAGTGGAGTCGATCAGACTTTTGGTGGTAGAACAATCTCTGATGATAATGTTGGTCGTGTTCTTGGTGTTGGCTTAGCACTTAGCTCTGGCGATGCTGGTTCTGGAATGAACGCAAACATATATTACCCAAGGGGTGTCTATACTGATGGAAGCAAACTTTATACTGCCGAATATTATGGTTCAAGATTAAGAAGCTTAGACATATCAACAACTGATGGAACTGTTACAACAGAGGCACTGTTCACATCTGCCATTCAATATATCGATGTCTCTGATCCAGGAGAAGCGTTATCTTACAACCTCATGTCTCTCGGATTTAATACGAGTACTAATAAAATGTATTTCACAAGTTATTCAACAGGAAGAATTAGCAGTATAAACACAATTACGGGAGAAACATCGTGGGAATTAGGCAGAGGACAAAGTAATGCTGCCAGTTATTCACAAACCTCTCCTTCTCTAGCTTATGTTGCTTATCCAAGGGGCTTAACATTTGTTGATGGTCTCTTACTCTTTTTAAACTGGCAAAATCCTGGACCAAATAGGAACTGTAATATTGGGGCCTATAACGATACAGGTGCTGATAAAACAATTATGAACGTTCTAGTAAATGATGGAAAGCTTAATCAAATTGCTGGTGGCTCCTATGCCCAAGGTTGCGTGGCCTGGGATACAAACTGGTCTGGAGATGCAGCTAACACAACCCCATTAAACAGTGGAGAAGGTCTCGCCTATGTTGATAACAGCGAATTACTTTATGCTGACTACCGAGACCACTGTATTAAAAAAATTGATTCAAGCGGGAACATTTCCGTTCTTGTTGGTCAATGTGGCTCTGCCGGTAATGTTAATGGACTATACAATGATGTATCCGTTAGACTTCGCTACCCACTAGACATCAAAGAAGATCCACAACAAGCTGGAAACTTCTTCTTCATCGATTATGGAGATTCTTCAACATCAAGTTATGTTAAATATGTTAACCGAACGGCTTCAAATGTAACAATAAACGGAGTTACGGTCTTACCAGGATTTCTTCAAACCGTTTATACGATTAATGGTGGTCGCGGAATAGGCCTAGATGCAAAAGATGATTGGGTTTGCGCTTCAAGCAGTTATCAACATAGCCACACTGTAGGAGCACATAATATACAATGCTTTGATAGAGCTACAGGAAATCTAAATCGTATTGGTCCAAGCAGTACTGACTTCTTTAAAAATCGTGAGGCCATGACAACTGAACAAGAAGGTGTTGACTCTTCTGCTGCTAGTCTTTCTGGTCCTCGAGGAATTGCTTTTGATCAAGATGGAAACTTATGGGCCGCTGAATATAATGGTGGCAAAATCAGAATGATCAAAAAATGGTGGTGATTTAAAGATCTATTGAAAGACCCAAAAGGATCTCTGTCACATCAGCTTCAGATTTGTTAGGACCGCTTAAACTTATCATTCGAACATTTCCTTCTAAAAAGAAATTATCTCGCCAATGCCATTCAGTTCCGCCAATAAAACCAAAACCAGCATAATTTGTTTTTACTGATTGAAACTGTCTTTGATGAAAGAACATCCCTACCTTTGGTCGCCACTGAGACAGGGATTGAGCAAAGACTCGCGCCCCTTTAAATTCTTGTGTCTGAGCTTCAGAAAGGGGGTAATAAAGCGCCCCGACATCGGCGCCATAACTTATGTCGCCACCACTAATGCTCTCTGTATTAAGCGTGTAGCCAACAGAGAGTTCAAATTTTGGAATGACATTATGAGAGTAGCGAAATGACCAACTGCTTGGACCACTAATACTAGAGCTCCCTGAGGAAGTCTTTGCGCTGTAGCTATAATAGCCACCAGAAACATTGAGTTTGTGGGCCAATACGTTAGTACTATAGAAGAGAATGATTAATAGACTAAGCCGCTTTAGGGGCATCTAGATCCTCATGATTAGATTGATGTTGCCTCTTAATTTTACTATTTTTTTGAGCATCATCAACCACTAAAGCTATTTTCTCGCGCATTCTAGCGATTTCTAGCTTATGAGGTCTATTTTGGTTTAGGGACTTTAAGTTATCTGAGAGCAAGAACCTTTGCTTTTCAGTTAAAAAGCTTTCAAAGGTTTCAACATACTT
This sequence comes from Bacteriovoracaceae bacterium, assembly GCA_023954635.1. Classification (GTDB taxonomy): domain Bacteria; phylum Bdellovibrionota; class Bacteriovoracia; order Bacteriovoracales; family Bacteriovoracaceae; genus M0603. The sequence goes on along the minus strand of JAGSHI010000078.1, from coordinate 7,534 downwards.
GCGAGAGCTGTTAAATACGGCCAATGCCCAGTCCTCTAGAGTAAACTTGAAAAAGATATCGACCATTTGCTCCTTTTCTAGCTCAAAGAACAGATAGAAAGGAGGCCTAATGCGTTCTAGAATATCTCCAGATCCGCGCATGACATAGATGTCTTTTTCCTCTTGGATCCCACAAGTCTGTATATAGGACAGTAGGTCTTTTTGAGAGCGTAACTCCCCAAGAGAATTAAAGTCATAGTAAGGCATGATATCTAGTGCTCGATTTAGCTCTCTTTCAACTTGAGCTGAATCAAAAAGTATCTTTTTAGTATCTAAAACTTTTCCCCAGTCTCCTGGAAATAAAGTTCGTGCAATGGGTAGAGCGAGACGCTTTGGCAAACGAGACAATGCACTTATGGCAAACTGTCTATCCATTGAAGAGATGAACTCTTCAAGTTTGTCCCCTAGCCGCCACATTTGAATAATTAATTCTTCAAATATTTTATCTTCAGAGAGCTGTCTTGATCTAATCATCATATCTAGACTTCTCACGGCGCTGTTACTTGCATTACTGGCACTAGAGAAAGCCTCTAACCAGTTACGAGTTCGTCCACGTTTTAAGATCTCAGTTTGATGTTTCATCTGAAACTCATAAACTAAGAATGAAAAAGCTTCCTGGTCTTCTTTGGCCAGTTCTTCTAGCGTGATCATATCTGTGAGTAATGGAAAGAGTTCGCACTTCTCTAATTCATCTAACTTTGCTCTAACAACATCTCTAAGTAATATTGGATTACTAACAGATAACTCTTTAGATCGTTTTTTAGCATCTGATCCATAATTTGATCTGGGAGCACTTGCAACCACTGGTGCAGCAGATTGCCCAGAAGCTCCAGCATTATTTTGGCTAAAGCTCTTTCCAACATTTTTTAAGGCTCGGCTTTGTATGTAAAACCCTGCCGCGATCACCATACAAAATGAGAACATTAAGATGGTTTCAATAGAGAAGATCTGCTCAGTCCATGACTTTTGAAGCGAGAAGTTCAATCCTCTTTTAATTTCGATGTAATCTCGACCAGAAACAAGTCCGATCTCTTTTATAAGTTCTCTTTTAAATTGATCAATGTTTTTTATATCAACTTCTTGAGAGAGATCTATCTGAATCTTTACAGAACGAATTCTTTTATAAAGATTATACATTGGGATTTCAGGGTCATCCCATTCATCTTGTACTTTAGATCCACCACCAATTTGCATATAAGGTAATGCTTCTGCTTCTTTATTATCAAATTGCGCCGGAACTCCCCTTCTAAGAGGATCAAGCTTTACAGAAATGATGAAGCTACCATTAGGTAGCACAGAGCCTAGATAGTCTCTGATATCGTATCTTATCTTTTCCTGAAGCTCTGTTACTTTTGGGTGAACGAGTTGAACCTGCCCAAACGCACTGAAGCTAAAAAGAATTGTTAATAAAAAGAATTTGATCATTTTTTACCAATATTCCGTTTAAGTAATATAACGATGGAACGTTCTAAACTTAAGGAATTCTGGTCTTGACCTTGGATACCAACTAGAGATTTTAAATCCTCAGGGAATACACCATAACCAGATACAAGCATATTGGTTACTGGAACGCCTGATTTATTTAATAGTCTCATTGCCGATACACTCCTTAAAGCTGAGAGTTCTACGTTATCTCTGTATCGACTATTTTTGTTTCTGACAGGAGTTTTATCGGTGAAAGCACGGATAAGGAGCAAATATTTCCCTAAATAAGGAGTAATACTCTCGGCCATTGTCTTAAGGGCCTGCTCACCTTCTTTAGTAAGATGGGTCTGTCCCTTTTTGAAAAAAGAGACATGTCTAAAGTGAACAATGAAGTCATCTTTTTGTCGGCTAATATGGATAACTTGGCTTTTTAAGATATCAGGAATTGGTTCTGAGCCATCTGCAGCTTCATGATCAATAGTTTGGGTCATCTCTTGTAAAGTCTGATCTACAGAGTTCGCAAGATCCTGTTCCTGGTTCTGTACAAACTCAGTAGAGAAAAATAAAACAAAGAATGCGGCCAAGAGCGTAATCATATCCGCATAACTCATAATCCATGAGCCTTCTCCTGCCTCACCTTCCTCGGTGTAGAATTTATCTAAGTTTGTTGGAAAGCTCAGGCGACCTCCGATAAGACATTCAATCTGCTACTTTCGTCTAAGTAAGAATTTAGCTCTTCCTGAACAACGAGCATATTAGATCTATCTATCTTGAGCATCACGCCTTCAATAGCGAGTTCTGCAAGAGTAACTGCCTCTTGAAGTTCTTCTTTTATTCTTTCACCTAGTGGTGAAAATAAAACGTTTGAAACTAGAATTCCATAAAATGTCGCAATTAATGCAACGGCCATACGTACACCAGTTTCTTCTGAACCTGCACCATTGGATAAGCCCCTCATGAGGTGAACCATTCCCATAACCGTGGCCATTAGCCCAAATGCCGGTGGATATTTTGCAGCACTTCTTAACCATTGACTTACTTTCATTGTGTCAGAAGCTGATTGGCGTACTCTCTTTTCTAATAACTCTTTAATCTTATCTTTGGAAAAACCGAGATCAATCATCTCTAGACCATCATTATAAATACCATATGATAGAGAAAGGACTCCTGTTTTAGTTTCAATAACAGAGCCACTATTCTTCAAACTTTCAATCATATCTCTAGCAAGAATATCTCTCTTGCTTGTAGTATCTTGGAGAAGAGCATTCTTTATAGTCTTTAGAACCTTCTTAAAAGGTAGTGCTGGCAACGTCATATAAGAAGCTGCAAAAGACCCAACAATAACGAGGACAACCGCAACAAAATCATAGAAGTTCATTAAACCTTGATCCAAGTGCCAAAGCGCAAGATAAAATCCTACAGAAAATGCGAAAAATCCAATTAAAATTTTCATTCGTAAATTCCTTTTAGTTTATCAATCATCTTATTCGTATCTGAATTATTGGGATTATACTGAGCCGATTTTTTATAAAACTGATAGGCTTTTTTATAATCTCTTTTCATATATTGAAGATTTCCCATGAGGTCATAAAGAACAGAGACATTATTGAATTCATTTAATGCTTGATTTAAAACACTCTCTGCTCGTAGATAATCTTTTTGCGAAATAAAGCTGTAAGCTGATGCAATAGCTCCAGCTAACTTATCTTGATCTTTTGCTAAAAACCTCTCACCAATCTGCTCAATCTTTTCTAAATTCCATGAGAACTTATACTTTTTAGTAGATTCAGAGCGAGGAATAATCACTCGTTCAGTCATATACTCATCTTTAGTGATGATTAGCTCTTTGAACTGCTCTCCACCCTTAAAAACTTGATCCATTGGTAAGACACTAGGAGTAACTCCCAACTCTTGGTTATTTCCAAATTGATCGACTGCTGAAACTTTAGCGCCGGCCGGTGTTGAACTTACAGAAATAGAGCTATTGTTAGCACAACTATAGAAACTAAATAAAAGAATAAATATTGATATGTTTTTCATTTTCATATTAATTTCTTTTTATTTTGAACAGGCCATCTTTCATAACGACCTCTTGTTTAAGTACCGTTATATTATTCTCGATAACTTCAACTAAGAAATTTGAAAGATCTTTTTTAAATTCTTCCTTAATTGGTACTTCTGTATAACGGCCAAAGTTAAACTCGAAGCTTTCTTCAACTTTTCCGAGGTCAGCAATATTTGTAAGAGATTTTACTTTAATAATTCCTCTACGAGGTCCTGGTGTATTGTCTTTTTTAGTAAGATAAAATTTAATATTTTCTTTATTCTCTTTTTTCTCAATACTAAAGTTCTTAATCTCGAAGCGGTTTTGATCGACAGTATTAACTCTCTCTACAGCTAGATTCGGCTTCGTGGGTTGAACAGCTACAAACTCTTTTTTCGCTGCAGGCACAGTTTCAGAGACAACGACAGACTCTGCTGGCTTATGATTTAAATAACCAGTGATACCAATCCCCAAGATCATTACAGTGATGATAGCGAAAGGAGATATCTTAACTCTAACAACGTCTTGGTTGCTAAGGTAAAGGGACAATACAATCTTACGAATTTTCATAGCTTTCTCTTAATTAAATATCTAAATGCACTCCGGCCTCTCTATTCTTATTCGCCAAAGTAGCCTCCACTGCAGTTCTGTGCTCAATTCCTTCTATAACAAGACATAGTTTATTATCTTTCATGCTTAACTCGAGATTTTTAATAATTCCTATTGAGTTAGAGAAATCTTTTAATAATTTTTCATAGTCTCTAATGATAGAGCTTGGGACGTCTTGCTTTTCTAATTCGCTTCTATTGATGATGACTAAATCAACCTCAAAGAAGTTAAGTGCTACAAATGATTCAAAATTTGAAACTAGTTTTTTCGAATCGCATGCATTTACAGGCTGTTTCTTCATCTGAGTATTAAACTCATGGGAGCGAACTTCTATTGTTCTAAGTTGCAGTTGTCTTTTCTTAGAACCTACATTTTCTGTGAGTTGACGAAGTTTAGCGCTCTCTAGGTTTTCCCTTTCTTTGTTTCTAGCCACTTCTAGCTGCATTTTTATTTCTTGAGCTTTCATTTTTTCAAGTTCAGCTTTCTTCTGATAAATCTGCTCTTTAACAGTATTTAAAGTATTTGACTGAAGATCCTGAGAGGCATTAAGAGATGAAAGACTTGTGGCCTTTTTAACTATCTCTAAATCCAGTTGAGTTAATTCTCTATCAAGGGCCGAGTTTCTTTGATCATATTGCTTAGATTTACTTTCATTTTGAAAGTTTTTTGTTTGAATCATATCAAGTTGAGCTTTCTTAGCTTTTAAGGCTTGATACTTTTTATTGTTTTCAGATTTTTTTGTTTCTGCTGTTTTTAGTAACTCACCTTTAACCTCATAGAGGCTACTAATCAGAGAATCCATATTAAATGCTTCAGTATCTAGTTGAGTGCTTTGTGAGTTTTGATTATCTATCTGTTCTTTTAACCTAGATATTTCATCTTCTAAATTAGATTTCACATTACTTATAATATTTAACGATTCTGTAGTTTGTTCCTCAATATGAATATATTTTTTAAGCTCTTCATTTAATTTGACCTTAGTTCGGCCTAACTCTTTCGCTTTCACAGAAATCTCTGAAATTTTTTCATTATTAGATTTCAGTTGGCTTTGTTTTAGTTCAATCTGTTTTCTTGTTCCTTCGACTTCCTCTGCTATTTGTGAAAGCTCATTTTCCGATTTATAGTTTATTTGATTTAACTCAGTTTCTTTAAGAGACAGCTTATTAAGTTCATCTTGAAGCGTTTCCCTTTCATTTTTTAAACCATCAATTAGATACTGAGTATTTTCGTTATTGTCCTTTAATTTTTCAACATAAGAGGTTAACGATTTTTTATCAATTTCATTTTGCTTTAACAATTTCGTTTGAGACTCTAGTTCTTCTTTTGAAGTACTCTCTTCTAGCTCAAATTTAGTAATGCTTACTTCTAATTCTTTTTTCTCAATGGTCAAATCAGATATGAGCTTTCTTTTTTCATCTTTTTCACTTTTGACTCTTATTATTCGATTTTTAATCTTCTCAAGTCTTTCTTCTAAGTGAATTTTCTTGTTTTCAATTTCTTCTGTATCACGTTGAATATCTTTTAGTTTCAAATCTTCTGCTTTAGATATCGCCTCAATATTTTCAAATTCGACATTAAGTGATTTTAGATCATCTCCAAGAACTCTTTTCTTAACCAGGCTGCTATTAATCTCACTTCTAAAAACCTTCTCTTTTTTAGTAAAAGTTGAAATACCTCTAATCGTTTCGTTCTTTTCTTTTTCTAGTAGAATAATTTGATTGCTAAGATCACTTAGGGTCGATTTCGCTGTTTCAAATTCTATTTTTATAGCGTTTAGAGTCTCAGTTAATCTTTTATTTTCTGTTTCTAGAGTTTTATATTCTTTATCTGTTTCTTTTATAGATAAATCTATCTTTGTTTTTTCTAATTCGACTTCTGAAATAGAATCTCTGTGTTTGCGAACAGTCTCTTTCAACTCTTTGACTTCAAGTTTAAGAGTATCTTTATTCTTTTGAATTCTTTGAGAAACTTCTAATCTCTGCTGGAAAGTTACGGTAAGTTCTTGTTCTATGTTTTTTAGTTCTTTGACTTGAGCTTCTAACTCGGTATTACCTTTAGTTAGTTTATTTATTTTATCATTATAGTCACTAATTTGTTCTTCGAGAGTATTTCTTCTCTTTAGAGCTGCATGGAGCTGTTTATTAAGTTCATGAGATGCTTTATTTTCATTTGATCTTATATCTTTTAACTGTTCAATTTCATTTTCATAAGAATCTGCTTTAACGGTAAGTTCAGTTACTTCTTCTTTAATCTCACTTAATTTGTTCTGAGAATCAATTAATAGCGATTTGGTATCATTAATTAAACTTTCTTTTTGTTCAACGTCACTTCTCAAACTCTGTAACTTAACTTGTGATTCAAGAATATCATTTTGAAATCTATTTAATTCATTTTGTAATTCTTGAGATCGTATTTCATCTTCTGCTATAATTTCTTTACTGGATTCTATCTTAAGATTGAGTTCATCTAGTTTGCTGTTTTTCTCATTTTTTAGATTTTGCAATTCAACTAATTCACTTTGTACTTGTCTCTTATATTCCTTAGACTCTTTGTAAGACTTTTCAAGTTTGTGAAGTTGCTCCTCAATTTCTGCAATTTCTTGATTCTGATTTCTTAAATCAATATTAACAATCGCTTTGTCTTCTTCAATCTCATCAACCCATAAAGTTAATTCTTCAAGTCTAATTTCCTTTTGCCCCAATCGGCTTCTAATAGCCTCAAGTTCTCTTTTGGCAGTTTGTACACTATGAGATAACACTTTTTTCTGTGCTTGTGCTTCCAGAATATTTTGTTCGATCTGTTTTTCATTTGTAGAAAAATCATTATTCTTAATATCTACGGAGTTTTTTTCCAGTTCAACAATACTTAAATCTTCACGAATCCTAGAAAGTTCTAGACCTAAATTATTAAGTTTAATTTGATTATTTGTTTCTTCTTCTTTTTTCTCTTTTAAAATATTTTGTTTTTCAATAAAATATTTTCTTTCTTGCTCTAATTCAGCTCTAGCAATTGTTATTTTCTGAGTGCTTTCCTGTAAATCATTTTCAGAACTCCCAATGCTTTGCTTTACATATATTTCTTTTTTTCGAAGATTTTCAAGTTCAGCACTGACGGTGCAATAATCATCCCTTTTATCATCAAGATTTTTTCTTAATTGTGTTAAACGTTCCTCTGCATCATCGTGAGTTCTTTTTAATTCAATGAGATCTTTTTCAGTCTCATTCAACTTAAAATCTAGCTCTTGAACTTCAGATTCCAAGACATAATAAATATCGTCTTTTTGTCTTTTTCTTTCTTTTTCTTTGTTAATCGCTTCTTCGAGATGAGAGATCTTCTGAACAACTCTCTCTTTTTTCTTTCTGAGGCGAGCATAAGATTCTTCTTTTTCGGAAAGATCGAGTGAAATTGATTTAAGTG
>JAGSHI010000036.1 GCA_023954635.1 Bacteriovoracaceae bacterium | reverse complement strand
AATGAAGATTTTCTTGTAACCCATCTCGGGGATTTAAATATGGCGTGGAATACATTTCACATGAAAGTTAGTAAGTCAGATTTAAGACTCCCAAAGTCGCAACTTCAAATAGTCACAATAATGCATAACCGATGGAACTCTGTTTTAAAGGTTCTTCTTAGACATTAAAAAAAAGGCCCTCTATATTAGAAGGCCTTTCATTAAAAATTAAATTTTAAAAAGAGAAATTAAATTTTCCCACCTCTACCTGATCTGAAAGATGTTTTATTTCTTCTCTTTACTGCTGCAGCGGTTTTTTCAACCTTCTTGATAGAAGGCTTCTTGTACTCTTGTCTTTTTCTATATTCACGTACAACACCGAAAGATTCACATAGTCTTTTAAACTTCTTAAGCGATCTCTCTACACCGAGTCTCTCGTCAATTCTGATATAAATTGATGTTTTCTGAGTCATTTGGAATTCACCCCCTTCCAAGCAGCATATGCAAAAGCTCCTTTAATGAAGCTATTTTTAGTGATAAAAAGTTCACATAAATTAATGGAGCCGCTGCTCAAAGTCAAATCAAAGGTTTAGCTCCAAAGGGTATACTTAACTATGCAAAATCAGATGGGTTTATTTGATTCAGGCCAAAAGAAAGAAACGTCAAAAGCGACAATTTCAACAAAGTCACCACTAGCCTATCGCATTAGGCCAGAAAGCATGGATGAATACTTCGGACAAGAGCATGTTTTTAAGCGTTACCCTAGACTTAAAGAGGGTCTCTTCCAAAACCTTATTCTGTGGGGACCTCCAGGAGTTGGAAAGACTACCCTCGCTCAAATCATCGCGAACAAAAGTGGAAAAGAGCTGTATCGATTTAATGCTGTTCTTGGTGGAGTTGCCGACCTTAAAAAGTTAATCGCTTCTGCGATTGAGATGAGAGATAAATTTAATACTGAATCGATTATTTTCATCGATGAAATTCATCGTTTCAATAAGGCCCAGCAAGATGCCCTACTCCCTTACGTAGAAAAAGGTGATTTTGGTTTAATTGGTGCCACCACTGAAAATCCTAGATCATCAATCAATAAGGCGCTTCTCTCGAGAGTCGGAATAGTAGAATTAAAACCATTGAGTAGTGAAGACCTAAAGGGAATTTTAAAGCAGGCCCTTTTAAAAATCGAAATTGAAATTGATGAAGAAGTTCTCAACTTTATATCAGATCATTCATCTGGAGATGCAAGACGTGCTTTAAATATGCTTGAAATAGTTGAAAAAGAATTTCTTCTAAGTGGTGAAACGTTAGCTTTTGATCAATTAAAGTCTCAGATTTTAGAGAACGCTAGAAACTACGACAAAAATCAAGATCGTCATTACGATGTTATCTCAGCATTTATAAAATCGATGAGAGGCAGTGATCCTGATGCTGCTCTAACTTGGTTAGCCGTTATGTTAGACGGTGGAGAAGATCCTGTATTCGTTGCAAGACGACTCGTTATTTTTGCTTCTGAAGATGTTGGTAATGCTGACCCCAATGCTCTCTCACTTGCCGTTTCTGGACTAAGTGCCGTTCAAACAATAGGAATGCCGGAGGCCAGAATTAACCTCGCTCAAGTTGTGACCTACCTTGCCTCAACGGTAAAAAGTAATGCTTCCTATGAAGCAATAAACAAGGCCCTTACCTGGGTAGAAGAACAAAGCACTATAGAGGTTCCAGACCATTTAAAAAACTTCCCTCCTAGAGATGCTAAAAAATACCTTTACCCTCACTCCTATGAAGGACATTTCGTTCCTCAAGAGTATGTTAAAGGGAATAATAAAGAAGTCTTTTATCATCCAACAGATATTGGAAGAGAGAGAAATATCAAAGAAAGGCTAGAGGGTCTTTGGCCAGATCGCTACTAACCTACTGAGTTTAGGCTTTCCAGCTCTATAGTAATCTTTTCAATATGAAGGACTTAGAGCTCATTCATTGCTAGATCTACCTATGCGAAAACTAGCCATTCTTTTAGTCCTATTCATGAGCACTGCTTTTGCCCAAACGACCTGTCAGCAATTTCTAGATGATTGTTCTTATTACTCTTGTATTGAAGAAGAGAAGCAATGTGGTCGAACAGGTTATCCAATCGGCTTTGGAAAAAAATACTGTCTTCGCTTTCAAAGTAAACAAGAAAAACTCTCTAAGAGTGGTCAAAAATGGATGAAAGATGTTCGCTCTTGTCTGATTAATGGCCTTGAAGAATCTCCTCAAAACTTAAGTTGCAAAGAGTTCAAAAGTAATGCAGTCGCTTTGCATGTTCCTTGTTATGTAAACTCAGGTTACTGCCAACTTTCTAAAAAAGACAAAAGAGCAGTTATAAGAATAATTAGAAAATCTCTATGGCGCCCGAGCCTACTCATAGCAGGAATAAGAGTTCTTAGAATGTGTCATTGATAAATGCTTTGGAAATAAAAAGGCCTCCTGAGGGGTTGGAGGCCTTCGTAAACAATTAATTTTTTCTCGTCTCTAGTCCCAACGATAGAAATTAACAGTCATATGAAATAAGTAATCTTCATGAACAGTAAAATATCCAAGGTTAGTTCCGATATAACAAACCTGAATTTCTTTATGATTTAAATCAAAATATTTACATGAGTTATGAGTTCTTCCTTGAGGGGCCCAACCAAAATTAATGGCCTTTGGTGAACATCCAAGATCATCAAGCAGTTCTCTTACTACTCTAATTGACTTGGCCAACTTATCAGATCTGTAATCTCTCATTTGAAGAACATCAAGATCTACAGTGAATGTATTTCTGTCTTCTTTAAAATTATCAGTCAGGTGTCCAAAACATTTTCTTTCAGCTTCACCGGCCTTAATAGAAGCGGCGAAAATAACCATTAAAAGGACAACAAGGAGCTTCTTCATTAACATTTACCTTTCATTTTGCAATGTGTCATGTGTGTAATATCGGTAAAGACTTATATCGCCACTCAAGTAATGTGTCCAAGAAATTATAGATTTACGGATATTCAAGAGCTTTTCACTGTGTCAAAACCCTAAACAAAACTAAGTATTAAGCCAACCTTAAAAAAAGTATTAGCAAAACTGATAATTTCTTTGTATAAAAGGGCCACTAAAACACATTGCGGGATGGGTACTTTGAAGAAAATAGTTTCAATGATCGTTGCTCTCATGATTCCAAGCCTAGCTTGGGGCGGACTTTCCTACTATCCAACTGATATTCAAAATAACTTTGAAAGAGGCATCCAAAGAAACGATGTACTCAAACAAACTCTTTTCAAAGTTCTTTCTGATTATCATACGAAGGTAAAAGGAAAAAATGATCTTCTAGGCTGCAAGGCCGGATCAAAGTGTTACCGACACAAGTCTGTTGGTTACCGAGGAGCTAGAAAAGTTCTCTTTGGTAAAATCCACCTTGAAGAAGACTCAAGAGGATATTTCGTAAAAGACGTTTACTGCAGAAAAGAATTTACGAGAAGCCAAACGAACGTCGGTCCTAATGTCATCCCTAATAGTAACGTTTTAAATTGTGAACATACCTGGCCACAAAGTAAGTTCACAGGAAGATTCAGCAAAGACCTACAAAAATCAGATATCCACCACCTTTACCCAACAGATTCAAAAGCCAATAGCGTAAGAGGAAATTATAATTTTGCTGACGTTAATGGGAATCAAGCACACAGTAACTGTGACGCTTCTAGAGTTGGATCTGCTAAAGCTTCTTCAACAAGATTTGAGCCACCAGCGGAACATAAAGGTAACGTAGCGAGAGCACTTTTCTACTTCTCAGTTAGATACCAAATTAAAATCAATTCAAGTGAAGAACAGTACTTAAGAGAATGGCATGAACAAGATCCAGTTGATGCTTCTGAGAGAAATCGAAACGAGTGGATTGAAAAAGTTCAAGGGAACAGAAACCCATTTATCGATTACCCAAATATTGTAGATAGCATTCAAGATTTCTAATCTAAATTGAAATTTCTAAATTCCTAGGCCTTCTTATTGAAGGCCTTTTATTTTTTGAAGAAGAAGTTTGGAAACTTTTTTGTGCCAAAGAGAGTTTGGGTGCCCATCCCCCTGAATGATAAGTTCAGTATTGTGTCGATCTTTAATTGAAATGGCCTCTTGAACAGATAGTCCTTTTATTTCTCTAAGCTCTGTCATTAGATTAACGACTTCGCAGCCCATCTCCTCTTTCGCTATTTTCTCCATGTTTGAATGAGAAACAAACCCTGACTCATACCTTGAGTCTAGAAGCATGATACAAGGGATCTTTCCTTGTTTCATTAGCCACCCCATGGCCTGGTAGGCCTTCAGTGGATCACCTGGTTTTTCTAGGTAGTCTTTAGTTACTCGAAAGTCACCATCTGAAATTCCTTTCACTCTATGAATCATCCAATTCAAAAATTGAGAGGAACTGGCATATGAGTTATTCTTCCTTGAAAAATTCTCCCCTTCCCAATCATTCCCAACATAGCCAATAACGATAAGATCTGGAGAGAGATCAAACGCTCTTTCCTTGAGATGGAAAAACTCTTGAATTGCGTTCAGTCCACTGACCCCCAAGTTTATCCCTTCATACCCTTTTTCCTGATTTATCAAAGAAAGATAGGTCTCAGAGTCTGAGACTCCCCAGCCCATCATCACAGAGTCACCAATTCCAACAACTCGAAAAGTATTATCTTCCTTAACAGGTAAAAACTCTTTCCCTCTCGCACCATACAAATTAGTGGAGAATTCTTTACCTTGAAATTTTCCACTAAAGCCTTGGCATAGTTTAAATCCAGCATGAGGATTTAATGTGGGTTTTGTTAATTTCATAAAGGTAGAAGAATTGAAATCTTGACCTTGAATCTCGCTTTCACATCTATCTAGATAGTTCCCAAAAAGTCGAAATCCCCCCTCTAAGGCGAGGAAGCTTAAGAAAAGAGAAAGTGTAACAGCGAGGATAATTTTCATCTATGTTGATATTATAGACAATTCTACTTTTTAATCACTCAAAAAGATTAATTATCAAGTACTTACAATTATAAACTTGGCACTTATTCTGCATAAATAAAATTACATATATTCAATTTAAAGAGGTTTTTATGAAAGAAGTTATTCTCGCACTTGTTTTAACACTTATGTTTGGAACTCCATTTAACTTCTCCTTTGCTAAGGAGTCGCTATCAAAAGAAGTGAGTTTAAAGTCAAAAGATATAGAACAAACCTCTAATGAACTTAGAAAAGAGACGGAGAATCTTTTTCTAATGATGAGACAGAAAGAAGCATCTGATGTTCGAGCCGAGATGAAAAAAGAGCTCTTAGAGGCCGACAACCTTGAACAAAAAATTGTCCTCGCAAATACTTACTTCCAAAGTTTTGAATATCAACTATGGCTAGAGCAAGAAGGCCAAGAAAAAAGAGACGAGCTTGTTAATTCAGCTTTAGAGGAATTCATAAGGCTTTATCGTGAAATAAAAGATCTTAATTCAAAGAATGGAAATGAAACTTTAGATGCATTATCAATTATGCTTCATACAATTCATCCTCATCAGGATAGAATCCTTAGAAAAGGAATTCATCGTATAGATATGGAACTAGCGCTTCAAGATATCTACGAGGCCAATAGAAATCACCAAAACCTTGTAAATCAAATCCTAAGAAGAAAAAAGTTAGTCCTTTCAAAACTAAATCAATAAAAAAAGGAGCACTCAGTGCTCCTTTTTCAATTATAATTTTAAGCTTTTTTAGAATAGTGAACTTGGATCCATGTTCTCCAAGTTATGTTTAACAGAGGCCAAGAATCTTCCTCCAAGCTCTCCATCAATCAATCTATGATCGTATGTATGTGTACTGTACATCATACTTCTGATTGCAATTGCATCATCTGCTGTAACAACTGGTCTTTTCTTAATTACACCAGAAGCAAAAATTCCTAGCTGTGGTTGAAGAATAACTGGCGTTGCCATCAACGTCCCAAAAGACCCTACGTTTGTAAAAGTAAAAGTCCCACCAGTCAGTTCATCCATAGTTAGTTTTTTATTTCTCGCTTTAACTGCAAGTTCATTCACTTTTCTAGCGATACCAGTAATGTTCAATGAGTCTGCGCTTTTAATGACAGGAACGACTAAACCATTTCCTGGTACTGCTACAGCACAACCAAGGTTGATATCTTTTTTCACGATAATATTTGAGCCGTCCAAAGAAGCATTCACCATTGGATGCTCTCTTAAGGCCTGAACAAGAGCGTAAAGAATAAAGTGAGTGTAAGTTAAGCTAATTCCTTCTTGAGCCTTAAATTCATTTTTAAAGCCTTCTCTAAATTTTACAAGTTTTGTCATATCAATTTCATCTAGTGAATCAACATGTGGAGAAGTCAATTTTGAGGCAACCATATTTTTAGCAATGGCCTTTCTCATATTATCCATAGGAATAATTTCAACTCTCTCCCCTGTGGCAAGAGTTTGAATTGTTCCTCCAGCTGGTACACTAGTTGAAACAGGTGCAGCAGGAGCTGGGGCAGAAGGAGCAGGTGCTGCCTTTGCAACAGGAGCACTTCCTCTACTTTTAAGGAAATTCATAAAGTCGTCTTTATTAACTCTTCCACCAGCACCAGTACCAACAAGAGCGGCTAGTTCGTTAAGATCAACTCCGTTTTCATTAGCAAGAGCTCTAACGAGAGGAGTATAAAACCTTCTTCCTCCAGTTGCTTCAGCCGGTGCGGCCTGAGTTGTTGTAGGAGCAGCAACTGCCACAGCAACATCACCAGAAGTTACTTCGACTTCAACTTCTGTGGACTTAGCAGGGGTAGAACCTCCCTCAAAGGCAACAGAAAGATCATCTTCAACAACTGCTATCTTAATTCCAACATCAACAGTGTCACCTTCGGCATAAAGAACTTCTTCAATTCTTCCTTCAAAAGGACATGGAATTTCTGATTCAACTTTATCTGTAGAAATCTCAAGTAAGATTTCATCCATTTTAATAGTATCACCTGCAGCTTTATGCCATTTAGTGATTGTTCCATTCGTGATGGACTCTCCCATTTGAGGCATAACGATTTCGTGCTTGGCCATTTCTTTCTCCTAAAAATTAAGCGCCCTACCTTTGGCCGCCATTACTGATTCAGCTAACCACTCTCCCAAAGTTGGGTGAGGGTGAACTGTAGCAAATATTTCTTCGTCAATCCCTTCCATTGTTTTGAAAAGGACATACTCATGAATAAGTTCTGTTGCATGTGTTCCGACAATATGGGCACCTAGCAACTCTCCGTGTTTTCCAATAAGTGTTTTTACAAAACCATCTTTTTCGTTACTCGCCACGGCCTTTCCATTTGCTGTAAATGGAAGTTTTCCTACCGAGTACTCAATTCCTTGTTCCTTAAGTGCTCGTTCTGTATAACCAACACTCGCAACTTGTGGCTGACAATAAGTACAACCAGGAATATTCATTTTATCTATTTTGTGAGGATTCAATCCCGACAAATGTTCAGCAGCTGTTACACCTTCATGAGAAGCAGCGTGTGCCAAAAGAGGAGGTCCTGCGACATCGCCAATGGCGTAAATATTAGGAACATTTGTTTGGTACATATCGTTTACTTGAATAAAACCACGGTCCGACTTGATTCCAACTTCTTCAAGTCCAATACCCTCAATATTACCTGTCATCCCAACAGCGATAAGACCCATATCAAAAGTATGATCAACAGATTTACCACCTTCTACAGCAGTAATGGTTATGTCGTTCCCATTATTCTTGGCAGAAACTTTTTCAACGCCAAGATGCATTTTAATTCCATATTTTTTATAAGCTTTTTCAACTTCTTTAGAAGAGTCAGTGTCCTCTATTGGAAGCAGGTTTTTTTGTAATTCAAAAATGTGAACCTTTACTCCAAAGGCATTCCAAAAATAAGCAAACTCAACACCAATTGCACCAGCACCGATAATCCCTATTGATTCTGGAAGTTCTTCAAGCTTGATTGCTTCCCAAGCACCAATCAATCTTTTCCCATCATGCTCTAGGCCTGGAAAAGATCTATAGTGTGCACCTGTTGCTAAAATAATATTTTTAGCTGTGACTGTATCTGTATGACCTTTGGAATTTCTAACTTCAATTTGAGTTGAAGACTTTAATTTCCCAACACCTTCGATAACTTCAACATTGTTTTTCTTCATCAAAAAAGAAACACCTTTTGAAATTCTATCGCTGATTCCCTTAGCTCTCTTAACAGCAGTTTCACCGCTAAGTCCCTTGAGTTCGACATCAATCCCAAGAGCTTTAAAATCTTTTATCTCGTGAACAGAATGAGCAGACTTTAAAACTGCCTTGGTTGGAATACATCCCCTATTGAGACAAACTCCACCCATCTTATCCATTTCTATAACAGCTACTTTTGCTCCCAGTTGAGAGGCCCTTACAGCGGCTACATAACCACCGGGACCACCACCCAAGACTACGACATCAAAGCTTTTCATATTGCAAAAATCCTTATATGGTCGAGGAACCTAAGCGGTCCTCAAGAAGCCAAAAGCTTCGTAATTTTTAACAGTTAGAACTAGCTTTTTTTTAATTTCAGCAAAGGCGTATGTCAATAAAACCAGAGTCTAGGGCGACGCCCAAATTTGACAAAGATTTGATCACAATTCTCCTGGAAGCCTTTCCTGAAGGGGTTATTGGGCTTGATCTCGAAACTACCGGTCTTTCACCCCTTGTAGATAAAATTATAGAAATTTCAGCTGTAAAACTAACACCGGGCGGCATTTCTTATTTTGACCAATTAATTGATCCAAAATGTGTCATTCCTCAAAAGACGATTGATATCCATGGAATTCAAAATAGCATGGTTGAGGGACACCCAAAAATTAGTGAAGTCCTTCCAAGCTTCTTTGAATTCACAGATGGACTTCCACTCATTGCTCACAATGCTCAATTTGATCTTGGTTTTTTAGTTTTTAATATTCATCAGGCCGGACTCAAAGCAGACAATCATCAAGTCTATTGTAGTTGTAAATATGCTCGCTCTAGTTTGAAAAATAGAAAGAGTTATAAGCTCTCCGCTCTCGCGAGTGAGCTCGGTGTGAACCTTGAGAATCATCATCGAGCACTCGATGACTCTATTGCTGGTCTAGAGGTTTTTGGTCATTCTCTTAGAGAGAGAAAAATGCGAGATGAAAAACTGAACTTAGGTTCGTGTCGAATTTTTCAACTCTCAGATTTCTCAAGCCCTGAAAATTTAGAGCTTCCTAAAAATATAGAACCTATGATTCCTCACGTTGCTGAACAAGAACTCGTGGTTATGAAATACAAAGGGGGAACTTTTAAAAATAAGTGGCGCCCGATTCAGCCCATTGCTCTTTTACCACTCCCCTCAGGAAATATTCTTTATGCCAAATGTCTTATTTCTGAGATGTACAAGTCCTTTGCGCTTAGCAAGATAAAAGAGTGGAGGCTCCCAAATAGTGAAGATGAGGTTGAAACCTTAACCAATACTAGACGGGGCGAACTGATCTAACATTTTCTTTGTGCTCCACGAAATATTTTGTTATAAATCGCCCATGTCGACCTATATTAATAAATCGAATTACCTCTACCGCCTTCAGCAACTAGTGATACTAGTTTTGCACCTTATTCTTTTGAAGTGGATTATGTTCACTCTCAATGAGTCAGGAAAATTCACAACAACAGAAGTAATGTTACATTTTACAGGGATGGCCATCTACGGAGCGTCCCTTATTCGAGGTTGTGCTTGGTGGGCAAAACGAAGATATCTAAAAGAAAATAACCTTACCTCGCTTGACGAGAGTTCTCACTAGAAATGCAACCAACTCCTTGGCAAGATCAAATGGCAAAGGCCATTCGCTCCACAGAAGAGTTGAGTCGATACTTTGATTATGAATTCGAACAAACACCGTTCCCTATTTTACTTCCTCTTAAATTAGCAGCAAAAATAAAACAACTTGGGATAACGAGCGCACTCGGTAAGCAATTTCTTCCATCAAAAGAAGAAACTATCTCTGATGGCCATGTAGATCCAATTGGGGATCATGAATATAGTCCTATAAATGGTCTTGTCCATCGTTATGGAAATAGGGCCCTCTATTTTCCAACGAGCGCTTGCCCTGTTATTTGTCGCTACTGTTTTAGAAAAAATGAACTTGTAGACAACAAAGAACTTTTTCAAAATCAAAAAGAAGAAATTAAAAACTATCTTGATCAACACCAAGAAATAAATGAAATTATATTAAGTGGTGGAGATCCACTCTCGTTAAGTAATAAAAAGCTACGACAAGAAATAACATTCATTGGAGAATTTCCAAGTGTTAAATTCTTGAGGTTTCATACTCGGTTCCCAGCAATCATGCCAGATAGAATCGATGACTCATTTTTGAAAGTTCTCTCTTTTGCTAAAGAGCATTTTAAAGTCATTAATTTTGTTGTTCATCTCAATCACCCAGATGAAATTGATGAAACCTTACTCACTAAATTAAAGAAAATTAAAAGCCTTGGCATTGAGGTTCTCACTCAAACTGTTCTC
The DNA here is from genome assembly GCA_023954635.1 of Bacteriovoracaceae bacterium. Taxonomy (GTDB): domain Bacteria; phylum Bdellovibrionota; class Bacteriovoracia; order Bacteriovoracales; family Bacteriovoracaceae; genus M0603. Next base: position 18,247 of record JAGSHI010000036.1, on the reverse strand, counting down.
TTAAAAGGGATCAATGACGACTCGAATGTTCTTGAATCTCTATTTTTAGAATTAGCATCAAATGGGATTCGTCCTTATTATCTTCACCATCCTGATCAAGTAAAGGGAGGTCTACACTTTGGCCTGTCTTTAGAAAGAGGACGAGAGATTTACAATTCGTTTCGTCAAAATCTTCCAGGTTGGGCCATTCCTGAGTACGTCGTGGATCTTCCAGGTGGGAAAGGCAAAGTTCCAGTATTTAACTCTGAGAAGATTGAGTACTCCGGTCGCTTGATTGATAGATTTGGTCAACTGCAAGACTATTCTTCCCCCAAAGCTTTAGTGGAAAGTCATTCATCAAAATTGTAAAATGATGGAATGGGACTCAGATCAAGCTCAAAAGAAAAAATTCAAAAATATTTTGTCGGAAAGCAATTTCTAGTCATTGATCCCTATAAATCTTGCCGAATTCTTTTAAAAAAACTGTTAGCTGGATTTGGAGTTCCACTTGGTGGAATTTCTGTTGCGGTGACCTTGAAAGAAGGACTCGAGATGATGGATAGTCTCAATCCGAGTTATGTCTTTTGTTATTACAGAGATGATGAGTCTGTAATCACACCTATTATTCAAAAACATTTTGAACTTCAGCCAGATAGAACACTAGCCGCCTTTTTTCAATTTGTTTCTCAAACAGATGCTTACTTTGGGGCTGCCACTAAAAGAGATTTTCCTATTGAAGTCAGTATTTTTGAACCACTGACCGGGGATAAAATAAATATTCCTTTCATGCAGGACTTAAAGAAAAAATTTGCTCCTACTCCAGAGTTCAAGTCTCTTCAAAATATCAAATGTCTTTATTACATGGGAAAGAATAAAGAATGTTTTGAAGAAGCAACAAATGCAGCCAATAATTTTACCGGTGACTTAAGTGAGTTTCTTTATTATTCAGGAAAGGCCCTTATCAAGTTAAACAGAAATGATGAGGCCATCACTCGCTTTGAAACTTCACTTGATTATCAACTTCACCACTATGGTTCTCTGAAAGAACTTTTTCTTCATTACCTTAAAAAAGGTGAATGGGAAAAGTCTTATCAATTTCAAACTGGACTTCTAGAAAACCATCCGTTGAATCCCTCTTTGATTCCTCAACACATTCTCGTTTCTATTAGAATGAAAAAGTTTGCCCAAATTTACGACATTGCTGTTCTCTTTGCAGAACTACCAAAAAGAGACAAAGATACTCAAAAACATATTGCGGCTGGCCTCGTTATGGCCGGTAGATTCTTTATGAAAGTCAAAGACCCAGAACTGGGAAGAAAAATTCTTTTCAAAGCTGCTGATCTTTCCCATGGAAGGCTTGAAATTATTAAAAATGTGGCCATGGGTCTACTCGAAGGTAAATTCTTTGATGATGGTTATGAGCTTATTGATAAGTTTTCTGAAGAAGCAGAAAATTCCATGGACTACCAAGTCCTTGAACTTGAATATCTGGAAAGAGCGGGAAGGCACTCCAAGGCCATGGCGGTTGGTATCAACCTTCTCAAAAAAGGCATGAAAACTTTTAACGTATATTTAGCTGTCATTAAATCCTCAGTAAAAATGAAAAGAAATATAGATGTCATCTCTGAACTTGTTGACGCGGCAGCTAAAACTCACCCCGATAGATCGACTGAAGTCTTTAGGATTCTTGAAGACTACAAAATGCTAAATAAGTAGAAATAAAAAAAGCCACTTAGAAAGTGGCTTTTTAATGGAGCGGGCAACCGGATTCGAACTGGCGACCTTCTGCATGGCAAGCAGACGCTCTACCAACTGAGCTATACCCGCATATTTTGAAGGTTTGGAGAATATTCTGGGAAGATGACTCTGTCAATATCTGCATCGCAACAAAGCCCTAAAGAATAGTCGTGGCCCCGTCTTGAATTTCTTCGTATTATATCCAACATGTCTAAAGAAGTTGAAAACATTCTCGTTGTTGCCCCAGATTGTAAAGAATCCCTAAACTTATCCTCAAGGCTTCGAACCCAAGGCTATCAATGCCGACAGGCCGCTGGAGGTTTTCAAACTCTGAGCATGCTCGAAGAAGACAACTGTGAAATTGATTGCATTATTTTTATTGGTGACTCCCTTGAAGAGATGGGCACCCAAGAGGCCATTGGTCATATTAGGTCCAGATGGGAAGCCGAAGAGATTTGCATCTTCCACCTCTCAGAAAACAAGGCCCATATCTTTGACTCCATTTCTCTCGGAGCGAATCACGCACTTAGTGGTGAAAACTTTAACGATGTTGTCACTCGACTTAAGTCTGTTAAGTTGAAATAATTTTTCGAATAATTCATGGCAAAAAAAATTCTACTATAAGGATATAAAGCTCGTTTCAAAACGAGCTTTTTTTTTATAGGTGTAAAATCTTTGTACATTCTAAAATCTAACCTTGAACTAAATTTCATAAACTTAAACACAAAAACACCTTGGCACATTTCTTGAAGAGTCTAGACTGAATCTATTATTGAAATCTTGGAGGATTTTTAAATGAAAAAGAAACAATGGGTTGCCCCCAGTGTTGTGGCAAGTTTTTTACTTGGTTCCGTAATGACAGCACACGTCCTGTATGAAAACAACCTACTCCCTAGCTTCAGAACGATTGCCTCTGAAGAGATTTCTGTTGAAGTATCTGATGATAATCAAGATGCCTCAGAAGTCGTTATTGCCTCCGAAGAGAGTAACGATGAAGTTCTAGAAGATGAAACAGAGATTGTCGTTATTTCATTAGAAGAAATCAAAGCGAAAATCGCTGAACATAAAGCCAAATCAGAAGAAAATATTGCTAAGATTGATAAAGTTGTAGCTCAAATAAAAGATGCGAGGACAACATCAAAGAAGATTGAAGAGCTTAAAAACTCAACAGTGAAAGAGATTACTGAAGAGTTTGGAGATATCATTGTATCAAACGGAGAGCTCTCAGGAATGGTAAGTGGCCTAAACGACAATGATCACCAATTATCAGATGAAATTTCAGAAGAAATCAAAGAAGAGCTAAGTAAATCAATTGATGAGATTGGTGTAACACTTGATAACCATTACAGATCAAATGGAGACTTCCTGTATGAAAACAAGCTTCATGAACTTATCTCTAAGCTTCGTAGCCAAGAGAATGAAGCCAGATTACTTACTGTTGAAACAAAGATTTGTGAGCAAACAAGTAAAATTGATGAGCTCATTGAAAAAGTAGAAAAGCTAGTTGAGCCTACTCAAGATGTAACTGATGATATTCAGTACTCACATGGTCTTAACGATATGTTTTCTTATCAGAATAGTATGATGGGAATGTACACAAACCCATTTATGAACTATAGCCCATTCAGTATGTCGATGATGAGCCCATATTCAATGATGAGCCCATATTCGATGATGAATCCTTACAGTATGTCTTTTATGAATCCTTATTCAATGTCATCAGGTTACCCGGGAATGGGTGGATACGGTGGCTACGGAATTTCAGGTTACCAAGGCCTATCAAGCCTAAAAAATTACGAGCTTGATTATTACGGTCTTCAAAAGCCAGGTGGTATGAATACTCCAGGAATTGGAATCGGCGGTTCACTTGGAGCTCATAATGGAGTTCAGAACCAATCAGCATTTGGAGTTAACTATAGTGACCTAAGACTTGGATCTGACTTTCAAGGAAATGTAGATCTTGGAACTGGCCAAAATATTATGAAAGTTCCTCAGTACTCAAGATCACTTGCTAGTGACGTACAAACGATTTCAATAAACTAATAAACCCCCCAAGAAGTATATAAGTCCGAAAAAGACCTGCTTTAAGCAGGTCTTTTTTTTGTCCAAAATTTAGGCAGTCATATTTTTTGACAGTTTAAGAGCACTTAAACTACCGATATCAGGTCATATTTTTGGCATAAAACTTGTATTAATAAACACAAATAGCCTTAAGTTTAAGTTGGAGCACGTTATGAGCAGTTACAAGAAATCGTTGTTAATTATGGGAAGTTTACTTTTTGTTTCCGCAGCTACCGTTTGGGAGATTGATTCTTTTCAAACAGAAGAGTACGGAAAGAGAGTTAGGTCAGGTAGAAGTATCGCCAGTAAAAGCGAACCAGCTTCCATGATCATTATCAAAAAGATCGATATCAGAATTTATTCTGTTACTAATATCACCCATGTTATTTCTGCAGATAGAAGACTTCTTGCTGAACTCAATGTGAAACAAAAGAGAATCAGAAGATTAATCAGAAAAAATCACGCCAATAAGCATGAAATTGCAAAACTCAAAAAAGAGTTAGTTGAACTTCAGGCGCAAATGGAAACCACGAGAAAGAATCTTGAAGCTAAAGTTGTTGAACTTCAAAAAGAGAAAGAACAACTTCAAGCACATTTAGATGAAGCTAAAAGAGAAAATGTAGATGTAAGTGCAAAAAGAGACGAGTTTGAAGAAAAATTCAATGAAGCTTCAACTTCTCTTGCAGAAACAAAAGTTGAGCTAGCTTCACTTTCAGAAAAGTTAACAGAACTTGAAGCAAAGATAGAAGAGCAAGAAACTTTGATCGCAGAGCTTAAGAAAGCCAATTGTGAAAAAGAAGGAACAATTTCAGAGCTTGAAAGTGAAATCACGACTCATATTGCTGATAAAGAAGAGATCATGACTAAGCTTGAAGAACTTGAAGAAGAGCTTGCTGCCCTAGAAGAAGAGGAAGACGAAGAAGAAACTGATGAAGACGAAGATGAGGATCAAGATAGAAGAGTTGCAAACAATAACAACAACTCTGGAAACATGATGGCCATTCAACAAATGATGGCGGCCTTCAGTCAACAAATGCAAATGCAACAGTTTCAAATGCAATCGCAAATGTTTACTCAGATTAATAATCAACCAATTGGTGGCGGTTCAGGAATGGATTATTACCAAATGACTATGATGAACAATATGATGCTTTCAAATATGATGGGAAGACAGTCACATGCAGCTGGAGGATGGGGAATGCCATCAGGTCTAGGTGGATCGTATGACTACATGTTGTCTTCACCAACTTTTAGCCTTATGAATCCGACATACTCACCAATTCAATACAACGGTGGTATCCCTCAAGGACTTGGTTTTGGTGGAACAAGATCTCCGGCCATCAATCAAGGAAACATGTTTACTCAACTACCAAGCAGTCTTTAAAATCAAACCCCTATAGATAAAACCTATAGGGGAATATATCCGACCTTTTTATACAGGAAATTTTTTCCTAAAGAACTCCCCCAAAAAAACGATGAGATAAATACGAGGCTACAGTGCCTAATGTTCTGTAGTCCAAGGCTAGCTTAAGGCCGATTTTAGGAATCTAAAATGAATAACAAAGCAACATACACGATTAAAGCTACAAGTGTCCTCATTAAGAAATGCCATGTCTGTGGCCATCTCAATGAATCCTACAAAGAACCAGAAAGATGCACGAGTTGCCAGAAGTCTTACCTTCCGAGCAATTATTTTAGTAAAGTGCATGCTAAAAACACGGAAGAGTTCAAAGAGCTTTTTCTTGAGGTTCATGACCTGCACGAGGATGAATTGGTGAAAGGATTCAACGTCATTTGGTAAAGTTTCCAATTTGATGTGAATCCGTACACTTTCCGCACCGCAAAAAGCATCATTGCAACAAAGGCAATCCGTCAATCTTATGATATCTTTTCATCATGAGCACCACACAACAAACAGAAACAAACACACCAGAAACAATTAAATTCCACCCAGTCATTCTCAAACTCTTTGAAAAAAGAGATATGAGTTCTGAAGAGATTCAAGACTTCTTATCTTGGGACCTCAGGAAACTTCCTGACCTTACCCTTTTAAACGGTATGGAAGAAACTGTGACGAGAATCATCGAGGCCATGGATAATAATGAAACCATTGGAATTTACGGTGATTACGATGTCGACGGGACAACGAGTTGTGCCCTTTTCTATCACTTCTTTAAAATGTTCGATATTAAAGTTGAAACCATTCAACCCTCTCGCTTTGTCGAAGGTTATGGAATTCACCCAAGTTCAATTGATAAGGCCCAAGGCCTTGGGATTAAACTACTACTTACTGTAGATTGTGGAATCTCAAACAATGAAGCTGCTGAGTATGCAAAAGAGCGAGGCCTAGATCTCATCATCACGGATCACCACAAAGATGCTAGAGAAGAAATGCCAAATGCCTTTGCCGTTGTAAATCCTAATAGAAGAGATGAGCCTGAAGACTCTCCTCTTCGTCCACTTGCAGGAGTCGCAGTCGCCTTTGCAGTCTGCTTAGCTGTAAAAAATAGATTAGAGACATTAAATAGAAAATGTCCTTCTATATATCCTCTCCTTCAATTTGCTGCGATTGGAACAATTTGTGACCTCGCCAAGTTAACTCCAGTTAACCTTAAAATTGTGAGACATGGATTAAAACAAATCAAAGATACTCAGTATCCAGGGATCAAAGTTTTCTTCAGCAAAGAAGATAGAGGTCTCGATATCATACCAAGTGAAAAATTATCCTTTCATTTAGGGCCAATGATTAATTCAAAAGGACGACTCGATCATCCAGAGAAAGCATTAGAGCTACTCACTTGTGATGACTCATCAAAAGCCTTTGAAAATTACAGCATTCTTGAAATTTCAAACAAAGAAAGAAAATTTATTCAAGCTGATGTTTACTCTTCTGCTAAAGAACAATTTATTAAACAGCTTAATGACGATACCAATATTTGTATAGTTTACGATCCAGAATGGCATGAAGGTGTGATTGGAATCGTGGCCTCTCGAATGGTAGAGAACTTTAAAATGCCGGCCATTATTTTCACAAACTCTGAAAAAGAAGGAGTGATCAAGGCCTCGGCGAGAACAGCTGGAGGACTTTCAATTTTTGATCTTCTCAATGATAACTCAGATCTCTTTCTTAAGTTTGGTGGTCACAAAGCGGCGGCTGGATTAAGCATGCCACTTGAGAATCTTCCTCTTTTAAAAGAAAGATTAAATGAAGCACTGGCCTCAGTTCCAGCGATTGAGCGAACAGTAACAAAAACATACGATGTAGAAATCAAACCTGAAGATGTAAATCCAACCCTAGTTAAACAACTTGAACTCTTAGAGCCGTTTGGGATGGGAAATAGTAAACCTGTCTTTAAGATGAAAGGTTTCAAACTTGATTCCTACGACCTTCTTAAAGAAGTTCATGTTCGTTGGAATTTCTCAAGTCTTGAGAACCCAAAGGTAAAACTAAAAGGGATAAGCTTCAATTATGTTGGGAAGTGGGAAGCTCTTCACCCAGAAGAACTTTTTAAGAACCAAAATATTCCAGGAAATGAGCTTTGTGCTTTTTTCACTCTTGGAATTAATCGATTCAATGGAAATCAATACATCCAATTAATGGTTGATAAAATTGAGCCAGGTACTTTCTAGGAAATGAAAAAAGTAGCGCTACTCTCAACGATGCTTCTTATTATTCTAGTTGGAGTGAAATATTTCAATAACTCTACTCCTGCGCCAAAAGAAGTCATCAAAGCTCCGCCGGTTCAAACACCAATTGTGAAGGCCACCCCAAGGCCTAAGTTCACACCGAAAAAAAGATCAATAAAAACTCCAGTAGTAACAACCATCAATAATACAAAGAAAGCCAAGCAGGCCTTATCTGACCCAGAAGCATTTATCCCAATGGATGATGACTATGGAATTCTTATTGGTCATGCCATGGTCTATGAAAAAGATGAAGTCATAGTTGCGCATGGAGATGTCATCGTGGCTGAGCTTAAAGACCTTGAGCGAATTCAAGAGGAAGGAAAACCATTAGTTCTTCAGTCGGCAAAATATTGGCCAGATGGAAAAGTGTCCTTTCAAATTTCCCCTGAGTTACAAGGAACTGAAAGAGAGCGTGCTATCAAACTCGCCATGGATGAGTTTATTAAAAAAACTCCAATTCGATTTGTTCCAAGAAGCCCTGAAGACAAAGAGTTTGTTATCTTTACAGAAGGTTCAGAAAATTGTCTCTCAAACCTAGGTATGATTTATGGAGGGCAAAAGATTTATCTCTCTGAAGGTTGTGACAAAGGTAAAGTCATTCATGAACTCATGCACACAATAGGCTTTCTTCACGAGCAGAATCGAGAAGATAGGGACAAACACCTAACTGTTCTTTGGCAAAACATAGATGAGGAGTTTCATTTACAATTTAAAAAAATAAAATCGAGGAATCAGAAGATTTATAAGACTGGTTTTGATTTCACTTCTATTATGCTTTATCCCCCAGAGGCCTTCTCAGTCACTCCAGGAGATTTTGCGATGGTTACTTCTGAAGGGAGTCCCTATCCTGTAAACAGACACTCCCTTAGCACCAAAGATATTCAACGAATTAAAATCATCTATGGTGCGAAAAATTAATCTCTAATAATTGTTACTTCTTCCATAACAACTTCTTCAGTTGGACGATCCATTGCTCCAGTGCTTGTTGCACCAATTTTTCTGATGACGTCCATTCCTTCAACAACTTTGCCAAAAACAGTATGTCTTCCATTAAGGTGAGGAGTTGCTCCAAGAGTAATGAAGAACTGGCTACCATTTGTTCCAGGACCAGCGTTGGCCATAGAAAGAATTCCCTCAGAGTCGTGTCCAAGTTCAGCTGTACACTCATCTCCAAACCTATAACCAGGTCCGCCCATTCCAGAACCGTCTGGACATCCACCTTGAATCATAAATCCACTGATTACTCTGTGGAAAATAAGACCGTTATAAAAAGGACCTTCCTTTTTCGTTTCTTGTCTTCCCTCTGCTAAGTTAACAAAGTTCCAAACAGTTTCTGGACACTCTTTGGCGTAAAGTTCAACGTCGAACTCACCCATATTTGTTTTAAAGTGGGCCTTGACTCTATCAAGTTCCTCTTTGTGCTCATCCTTTTTTATTCCACCCATTCCTAACATAAATCCTCCGTCAGTATTTTTGAACTTTAAACTCTCCGAAAACTTCCGAAGGTTTATTCAATTTTTTTGATATATAGAAATATAATTTTTGTTTTGCTTTAAATAATTTGCTTACATTTAAGTAGAGTTTAGAGCTAATTTCTCTTTTGCTATTAAATGGCGAAAACATTGTATGGGGAATGAAACGTATTCCATCTCTAAACTTATGTTTGAGAGAAAAAGCACTCATTTCCTTTGTCCCAAGGCACAGAGAGACGAACACCGGATGTCCAAGATCCATCCGCTTACTTCTCATCAATTTTTTCAAAGAGGCTAATTCTCTATCACTACTTAATGCTGGATCGATCCAAATAAGATGAATCCTTTTGTATTTTGGAATTATAAAAGAGTAGATGCCGGCCTGAATTTTATCGGACACCAAATAGAAAGTTTTCTCTTCATCCTTCAAAGGGAGATAATCAACGGACACCTCAGACTGAAGTTTTTGACTTTCAATATTGTACATGTACTGAAACTGAACAGACTGATGATAGTCGAGGGCGAAACTCTCAACTAAATTTTTATAATTAAAATAACGAACTGGTGTTTTTCTAAGACATTGGCCAGTTGAATTGCTGTTGGCCCAATCTGGAAGATCTGGTAGGAAATACTTTATTACACCACTGCTTTGAAAATACTCCTCAAGATTTCTTCTTTCAAATCCTTCTGATTTTCTTGAATCGCTTGAGCAACTACTTAAAACAAGGGTTAATACAACAAAGATGAAAACTCTATTCACTGTTCTCCCTCACTTCGAGAAAAGAAGGAAAGGATATTTTCTTCAATTAAAGGCAATTGAGAAATACCATCCTTTAAGTCGTAACGATCATCACTTTTCATAGGTCCTAGTGAATAAAATCCTACTTCAGGATGTGTTCCGTTATCACTTTTTGTGGATTTCCCATGATAATGAAAATCTGTTCGAAGACCTTTGAGAGTTGTTTGATCTGGACTATAACCAGTGCACACAATAATGGAATCGCATGCTATCGTTTTGAGTTCGATTCTTCTCTTTTCCCCTCTAAAATCTACTGTTTCACAGGTGACAAAAAGTCCTTCTCGATCCAATAAACGATCAACAGCTGTTACGTTACATCCGTGATATACATCAAACCTTGGTGTAGGTTCAGCTGGTTTTGGGGTCTTTGCCTGAATAAAAGAATCTAAGTCTCTCCACTTTCTAATATCTTCTTCATAATCTTTGCAGGCCTGATCAAAGTCCAACATTTGCTCTTCTAAGAATTTGTTCAGTTTATGAGAAAGGTCGCGATGCTTTGGATTATTAAACATCTTTTGAAAAATTACTCCATCAGTTGTAACTAACGTTACTCGATGTTCAGGATTACTCTTTAACCACTCTGAAGACTTCAAAAGCCATAAGGCAGAAGTGACTCCCGAACCAACAAGACAAAGATTTTTACTTTTATCTAAGATGTTTTTATGATTTTCGAGAGCGTGATAACCGTAATGAATATCCCCAGTCTCTCTTAATTGAATTTCATTTAAGGCCTCGGTTTGAGAAGGTCCCATTGGAAAAGGATTTGAAAGAACTCCTCTCCCGTCCACAACAAGATCAAAGTCCTCAAACTTCTCGTAACCTTTTTCTAAACTTGCGATAACAGATTCACCCAGCTTGTTAAACATTTCAGGGTTTTCTTTAATACTATTCTTTAAGTCATTTCCCGGGTCGAATTTCCAAACGACTCTAAAAAGATCCGCTAAGCGGGAGCTTCCTTCTACGTCCTCAGAAGGATTGAGAAATCTTTTGTGGACTCTTAAGACTTCTCCTTTTTGGATTAAGGATGGCATTACACTCTTGTTTATTAATGGATTTAGGTAGTCGTTCCAAAATTCTAAGACAGTTGGCACCTTGTCCAGATCTCCTGAAAAGCCAATTTCCTTCCTTGATGTTTCGGTCGTTATTTCACCAAAGCGATGTTCCATGGACATCTCGGGAAAGACCTCCAATAACTTCATGATGGATCCGCCGACGCGTTCGCGACAAAATACCTTAACCTCAGCTCCCATATGGTGGAGGAAGAGGGACATCTCAATGGAAAGTGGGCCTGAGCCGAGTACTGCTATCTTCATAAATCTGCTAGAAAATACCACCTTTCATGGGGTTTATGAAGTCAGGGCAATAAATAAGGCCCGTAAAAACGGGCCCTAATGTGTATGTGCTGTGTGTTATTCTTGGTTTTTAGAGAAAGAAGCTCTTTACGTCTCCACGGTCGATTGCTGAATGCTCAGCGAAGCTGTAGAGAAAATCGATAAATGATTTCATGGCGGTAAAAGATGGCATGGATTTGTCGAACTCACATCCGTATTGCATATACGTTTGTCCGTTCTTATCAATGAACTCTTTGCCATATTTCACAGTACAAATGACGGGTACGTAACTCTTTTTAGTGAAGTACATTCGCATTGGCATTTCGAGATCTTCTTCAAGTTTGCTGTCAGTTTTCACGTCCCAAGGAACTTGAAAAAGGCAACCGTCTTGAGAGATATCGACCATTGTAACGGGATACAAAGTTCCGTCCTGATCAATAATGATGTCTACACCCAGGAAGTTTTGGAAAACGATCCGTTCAAAAGATCTTCTCTTTTGTTCGATGTTTTGTTTTCGTTTTTGCTCAAAATCTAGAACTTTTTCAGTCATTCAACACTCCAGGTGAGATTCGTCCATACCTAGTGCTTATCGGTGCGTAGAAATGACCTCTTTAGAAATTTGAGTATTTAAGATTTTTTGTAACTTTTTTCCCAATGTGGGGTTTGGCAGGCCTCTGTATGCATTTGAACATAGGATTCGAGCCTTGAGAGCAATAAGTCGTATTCCCGAGAATTTTCGTCAACATTCTCGTGAAATTTACAGCCTGGGTTATCTGGATAGTGTTCGCAATTATTGAATTTGCACTGAACGGCTGTTTCCTCTAGATCGGGAAAGTAGCTCATCAACTCTTCAGGGTCGATGTCATCAATACTGAAAGATCTAATTCCTGGGGAGTCAATTAACTCAAAGTTTCCACAGTCAATGATTTCTGACCAGGTTGTTGTGTGGCTACCTTTTCCACCCTTACCAACTTTTTTGGTTCTGAGTTCGAATTCGCCTTCACCTAAACATTGGATGGTTTGGCTTTTGCCGACTCCACTTTGTCCGACAAACAAAGATGTTTTTCCTTCGAGGGTTTTCTTTAATTCGACGATTCCATTTTCTAAAAACTTTGATTTGTAATCCATGTCGAGTGCGCAAATTTCGAAGCATTCAACTCCAAGTTTTTGGAGTCTGTCTCTTTCGTATTCGAGATCAACTTTTTCGGGGTCGTGTTCATCCATCTTATTAAAAATGACGATTGGTTTTACTTGCCATTGATGGGCGCGAACTAAGAATCGATCTATGATTCCCCTCTTAAAAGCTGGTTTTGAAACTGAATTTAAAATCACTAACAAGTCGCAGTTGGCGGCCGTCACTTTCTTCTTGGATTCTCTTACTAAGATTCTAAAAATTTCACTTTTTCTTTTGTCTCTTTCTACAATTAAGAAATCTTCGCCTTCTACGTTTTCTTCTAGTGTAACGTAGTCTCCGACAACAATTGTTTCTTCGCCTTTAAGTAGTTTTCCGTAGGCGGTGGCCTTTACAATTTCGTTGGAGTTTTCGAGTCGGCAGTCAAATGACCTTTGATGGGATCTGTATACGCGAGCTTTCAAGAAAGGGTCTCTCTTTGAGTCTCTAGAAATATATTTTTTGTGCGAAATGACATAAGACTTATTTAACCTAATATGAGTGATTAGGGAATTATTACACGACAATGAATGTTTTCAAGCAGTTGAGCAATCTTTGACTCTTGACAAAATTGGGGCAAACCATTAATTTTACGCTCTATCTATTAAATGCGCAGACGTAGCTCAGCTGGATAGAGCATCCGCCTTCTAAGCGGACGGTCGCTGGTTCGAATCCAGCCGTCTGTGCCATTTAAAAAACAAATCCCCAACTTTTGACCGCTCGGAATCGTGCAATGGATTGTATGGGGATTCTATTTTTTGTCTAATGATTTCATAAACTTAACGCAACATTGTTCACGAATAATTTCATGCACTTGACGCAGACTACGTGCACGTGCGCGTAACTTGCGTCATAAATCTCAATTTAGAATTATTTTTTCGGACGAACCTCATGACGAAAAAAGATTCTCGTATCACCAAACTCTGAAGCAACAAACTTTGACGTCGTCACAATATCAGCAATCTTAACGGAATCCTTTTCAAACTTTTCTACAGCAGCTTCATCATAATCGTAATAATCAAAGCCACCATGCTTATCAGAAACAGCATAGATACTATAAATTTTTGTTCCTTTAGGAATAGTAGCAAAGTCATCTCTGACCTCATGCTTATCAGCAGACATTCTCAAATCAGAATTAGGAACAAAGAAAATTTGCCTCGGAGACTTCGGCGTACTTTCTTTTTGACCTTTTGAATTGTACTCACCCAAATGATTAACAAGAAGCTCTTCAGGATAATCACTTACCCTTTTGAAAATAGCATGAACCAACTTTAATCCAACATCAGTTCCAATTGGAACAATATTTGAAAGAGGATACTCAAAGAAGTTGTAGTTTTTCTTTTGGCCATCTAGTCGATACAGAGCTGAAATATTAGCACTCGCTACACCAGTCCTTAACACTTTAAGTGCTAACCCAGGTGCAACACCCCTTTTTTTTGTTGGCCGATACGTAAGACTCAATCTGAGTAGTGCACACTCCGAACCAGAAAGAACTCCGGTATAAGGACTATTTTCAACTGGAACAATTTTAACTTTCGCCATAGAACCACGACGATGCAAAAACTTTTTCCATTTTTTAGGGGCCACATCAGACTGCCGAGCCTTCTTTGTCGTCAACTGCTGAAACGTCATACCCAACAACTGAAGCACACCAAACTTATGATATTTTGGAAGCGAAGAGTGTTGCGTCCGCTCAACTTCACTCCAAAGAACATTTTGTTTTTCACAGGCCTCTAATTTTTGATATTCATTAGGAAGCTTAAAGCCAGCCCATCCCGAACTGGCAATAAAAAGACTCATCATTATAGTTAATGAAATTCTCATGCTATACCCTTAACTATTCCGCTGTTTGACCTTCACCATTTTCAGGATGCTCATAATACATAAGAAAATCTTCAGGCTTAGCTGGATCAACTAGAATAAGTTCAACAACATCCTGATTGAGAACTTCTGTTGCATCAAAGATATCGACAAATAAACCAATTCGACCTGATAGAACACTTATAGTCCCTTTGTCTGCCTCTACAGGACGAAAGAGAAACATTCCATCTTGTGGCTCAATGGCCTCAAATTTTCCATTTAAGAATGCACTCTTCTTATTCGTAAACATTCTTCGTCTTCTTCTTTTAGACTTCTTGGCCATCTTAGGATTTAGTTTAAAATTCCCAAAGTGTTGTGACTTATCAGATTTCAAGTCGAGGACAACATCATCTAAACGCCCATAAGCTGAAAGATAAGGTCCAGGAAGAAATTCTTTTCTCCAAGTCGAATCAAGTCCAATTTTCTTATAAACAAAGTTAGCTAATGTGTATTGAATACCATTGTATTTTTTGTCTTTTTCCATTGGAAAGAAAATCTCTTTTGGTTGCTTCTTTTTTCCATTAGAAGTAATCACTGCTCCGATAAGAGGAGACTCAGATCCATTTTCCTTTTTAAGAATTAGCTTTCTAGGTTTCTCAATTTTTATAGAAACAATTTTCTCACCTTCGACCTTAACTGGGTAAAAGTGAAACTCACCTATATTCTTAGTAGGAACCATTTTATAAACTTCAAGCTTTTTAGTGATCTTCTTTAGGTAACCAATGATTTTATTTAAAGCTGGCGCCTTACTCGCGGCCACATATTCAGGCATCATATTAAGAAGATTCACATACTCATGAATGAGAGCATAGTAACTTCCCTGCTCCCCTTCAATTTCATGTAAATAAAGTCTTGTTGCTGCATTATTTGGACCACGATGACCAAACTTATAATCAGCTACACCAAGGTAAGAACCTGATAAATCTTTTCCATAACTTGCAGGATATCGAGGTGAGAATTTGTTAAACGTTGAACAAGAAACAAGTAGACCAGCTACAAGCATCGCGAGAATTAATTTCATTTATTTGCTCCTTAATGACATAAATTCTATATAAGCTTCTCATAAATAAAAAAAATGTGAAGATGATCAAACTTGCCGTATAATTCTGGTCGGATATTTGCGTAAATAATTTCCCTATTATTGCCCCACTCAAATACTGGTATGGTATTCTGAACTAAGTTTAATCACTAAACCACCAACCGGAGAAGCTCGTGAAAACAAGGACGTTATCACTATTTGCTGTGCTGTTAGCATTCACTTCATGTTCGAGTAATAAAGAAGTACTTACAAACAGAGAATTATCATCAATCAAAGAACGCTCAAGCGAAGAAGCTGACAAAGCCTACTGGAAACGGCGAGGTAAGGACTGGGTAAAGTTCGAATACGACGGCTACACCGGAAAGAAAAACAAACTGAAATTTCTTAAAACAATTGCTTCAGTAAAGAATATAAAGATGTCATCTGAACTCTCTGGAAGAAGACAACAACTTTTTGAAGAGAACTTATTTGACACAGGAGTGAGTGCTAATAAGAGCATTAACTGTGATAAAGTAATGAAAAGAGTTCACAGAACTCCATATGGTGAATGTTACTTCCATAAGTATGACCACCTTTCAGACAGAGATGTTCAATTTACAAATCAGTTAAGAATGGGTGCCAAAGGTGAAAGGTTTGGTAGAAATATCGACGCTGACAAAATCGCCCAAGCTTCTAAGCAAGACCTGATGAAACCAAATCCTCTAGAAATTAGTAAAAAGCTTCTCGCCAGAAAAAATGGCAAACAAGTTGACGCTCCCGTAATTAACGTTCTCGCCACCGCTTGGTTACAAGCAATGAACCATGATTGGTTTACTCACGGCAAGAACTCTAAAAAGAAACATCATACAATTGATGCTCACAAGTCACATGGTGACTTCAAGCATGGAATGAAGGTTCCAGCGACTAGAGAAGAAACAAAGAGTGAAAGAGCTCTAGATAATCATGGATATGACAAAACTTTCAGAAATCAAGTGACTCACTGGTGGGATGCTTCACAAATTTATGGAAGTGATCCAAAAACAATAAGAAAAGTAAGAACACTTTACAAGAATGGAAAATCAACAGGAAAGCTTCTAGCTGATGGAAAGATTGCAGTTGATACTAAAAACAGAAGACTTCACTACGACTCAAGAGGATTACCTGTTACAGGTTTTCACGACAATTGGTGGGTAGGACTTGAACTTATTCATACTATTTTTCACCTTGAGCACAATAGTATTGTAGACAATATACTTAAGCCACAAATTGGAAAGAAGATCTGTGTTCCAGAAGGAAGCGGAAGAAAGTTTCCAAAGTCAGAGTGTGATGAAATTCTATTTGAAAAAGCTCGTATGATTAATGCTGCTCTAATCGCAAAAATCCACACTGCGGAATGGACTCCAGCACTTCTTGATAACGAAATGCTTCATGTTGGGATGAGAAGTAACTGGTATGGGATGAGAGAAGTTGCAGGTTTAAGCTTACCAGCTCTAAGAGCAAGAGTTGACGGAGGTATCAAACACCTTATCTCTGGTCTTGTTGGTAAAAAGACTTTAGATCTTTACTCAGTTCCATTTACACTTACAGAAGAATTCGTAGCTGTATATAGAATGCACCCACTCGTACCAGACTTTGTTAACCTTAGAGATGGAAAAACAAACAAGCCAAGTGGAAAAGTTTCAACTCATGAAATGATTTTCAGAAAGGCTCAGGGAACATTTGGAAAACATGGTTCTGCCACTTGGATGAACTCTTTTGGTACTTCATTCCCAGGAGCAATGACTCTTCACAATTATCCAACTTGGATGAGTAACTTTAAAGCTGAAAGAAACACTGGTACAGCACACGAAGATTCAGTTCAAATGGATATGGGAGCTATCGACGTCTTTAGAGATAGAGAAAGAGGAGTTCCAAAGTACAATGCATTCAGAAGAGCACTTCACATGCCAGCAATCAATTCATTTGAAGAACTTACTCCAAACAAAGAAGACCAAGAAACTTTAAAAGAAATTTATAGTAATGATATCGAGAAAGTTGACCTAATCGTAGGAACTCTAGCAGAAAAAGATAGATACCCAGGTTATGCTTTTGGGAACACTCCTTTCTATATCTTTGCTTTGATGGCGTCTAGAAGACTAATGGCCGACCCATTCTTCTCTGACTACTTCACAAAAGATTACTACACTAAGAAGGGTATTAATCATGTTCAAAAACAAACGATGAGTGATGTCATTATTAGACACTACCCAGAGTTTAAGAACAGATTCTATGGAAAAAGAAGAATATTTCCAGGCGACAAGAAGATCGTAAAGAATGCTTTTAGACCTTGGTTACCAGTCTACTCTGATGTAAAAAAAGCAATCAAGGATATGGACGGTCTCTAAGATTTTTATAATTTATTTTTAAGAAGAAGGGAGTGCAATGCATTCCCTTTTTTTTTGCCGAGTTGAGACCTAGCTCAAATATTCTTTAAGCTTAACTTGTTTCATTTCAGGATATTTTTTTCGGAGATCTCTTAATACTTTTTGTAACAGTCTCAATTCTGAACTTGATATTTCTCCATCCGCCTTCGCCATTTCAACAAATGTTAAGAAATCATCTTTGGTAAACGAATCGTCAATTAAACCGACAGGGGGAGGCCCCTCTTTGTTTAAGAACTGGATACTTTCATTGAGAAGGTTTTTACTTAAATCATTTTCTTCACAGTATTGATTCAACTGAGCCAATTCTTCATTATCCAGATTCCCATCAGAGAGGGCCATAGCGATACTGAACTTTAAAACCTTCATGGCAGATGAATCATCTACTTTCTCTTTTGGCTTAGGTGCAAAAAGAATTTTCATCAGAGTTTCTTCAGCTGATTCATTTCCAATAAGAATTTCATTTTTAGATATCTTTTTAGTTTTATATAGCCCGATCAATTGCTTTTTAGAATATGGGCCATATTTTTTTGATTTTCGAGCGACAAACCATTTTGTATCTATCTTTGGAAGTGATGTGCTATCAACCTTCCCTTTTGGTTTCTCGGGCGCTACAGCTTTAGCACAATTACTTTCAGGAACATTTTTTATCCTAATAGTGCCGGTTTCAAGAATATCAAAGTTCTTGAGAGACAAGATTGGCATCGGCTTT